>CALAYC010000159.1 GCA_937894935.1 uncultured Verrucomicrobiota bacterium | reverse complement strand
CCGGGTTGAGAACCTTCTACGTAAATTTTGCGGCTGGCGGGCAGTTGTTCGCTACTGTGCGGTTCGAAGGAATCTTTTGATGCGATCATAAACTTGTTCATCGTTGCGAGCTGACGGTTGCAAGCCGCCGACTCGGGCGATTCAGGAAAAGCATGGCCAAGGTTGGTCAAAAACGTCCGCAAGGACCTTCCTACGCCAGCATTACCTGGATCAGTTTTTCGGGTCTCCGATTCCCGCCACGCAGGACACCGGACTCTCAGCCGTCGTTGAACCGCAACGCAGTTCGAACGGTTGGCTCCCCATCTGAGGCGCAGGCTAGGCCGATTGACGAAAACGGTCAACGCTCAAGAGTCACCTTCGCTGTCGAACAGTGACAGCGGAAAAACGTGAGAACGACTTCAACTTTCGTAGCCGCCGGAGTAACGAGGCGGACGTGCAGGCGAATGCCATTTTCCGCCTCCTCACGTCGGCGGCCACGAATCAGCTTCAGTTCTTCCCCTTCGGCATCGGCTGGCTACAATAATACCAAAAAAGTTACACCTTTACGGTTGTTAGCGTTGTCGGCCTTTCGAAAAATGAGCGCTCGCTACCCGGTTTTACCAAGCAAATGAATCAATGATTTCGCGTTTGTCTCTCCCCTGTCGTCTGCGTTCTTTCAGTCTGAAATGCTGGGCGGTCGTCGCAATCCTCACCGCACCGAGCGGAGTTTTCGGATTCACCACCAACGATGCGGCCACGATTTTCAACGCGTTCAACACGGCGTTCATGTCCAACGGCGCGTATTCCGGTTGGTGGACGCACGCCGAGTTGTTGGAAATGGCGGAGGACGCTTATGAAAACACGCCGTCCGTTGCGCGACGAAACATCGTCACCAGCACGTGTAACGGATTCCTGTCTCAGAACGGCACGAACTGGTTGTACAACGAATACAACGATGACATCGCCTGGGCGGTCATCGCGTTTTCACGTGCGCATCTGATTACCGGAAATCCGCTTTATCGAAATGTAGCGCAATTGAACTTTGACGCGATGTTCGCGCGCGGTTGGGACACGCAATACTTCGGCGGTGGCATCTGGTGGCGACAATCCGATCGGCAAAGCAAGAACGCGTGCATTCAAGGACCGGCCGCGATTGCCGCGAGTTACCTGTATCAAATCACGGGCGATGTCGGTTATTTGCAGAAGGCGCAGATGATTCACGGGTGGAATCGCTCAATGCTGTTCAATCCGAGCAATGGTTCGGTTTACGACAACATCAACACGAACGGCACGCTCGACACCGTGGCACTGACTTACAATCAAGGCACGTTCATCGGCTCAGCCAACTTCCTGTATCGCGCGACCGGGCTGCCGCAATATTATCAGGATGCCATTCTCGCGGGAAAACGCGCGCAGAACAACATGACGACCGCCGGCATTCTGCCGGAGTGGGGTTCAAACTCAGACCTGTCCGGCTTCAACGGCATTTTCGCGCGCTGGATGGCACGGTTTGCCAAAGATCAAAATCTGTGGGCTTCGTTCGGTCCGTGGCTCACGACCAATGCCAATGCCGCATGGAGTATTCGTAACTCCAGCAATCTCGCGTGGCAAAAATGGCGAACGCAAACACCTGAGTCCGGCAGTGAAATCGGCAACTGGGGCTGCTCCGCTTCCGTCGTCATCATGCAGGTGGCCGATCCGAGTCCGGCAGACGCATTACAAATCACACCGACCGCCGGCTTCACGGCGGTAGCGCAACACGCACAACTTCCTGAGCCTACGAGCATCAATCTGGTTTTAACCAACACCAGCGTCACGCCGCTGAACTGGTCGTTGGGCAACACATCTGCATGGCTCAATGTTTCCAGCGGCAGCGGCACGTTGGCCGCATTCAGCACCGCGACCGTTACGGTGAGTCTCGTTCCGTCGGCCACGACCAACTACGCTGCCGGACGATATTTCGCGAATCTCGTGTTTACCAATCTGACGAGTGGCGCAACGGTTCAACGCATTTTCACGCTCGCGTTATCGCAAGGCGCCGCGCCGATTTCCGTTTCCGGTTTCAACGCCCGATTGCTCGTCCCCAATACCGCCACCGCGGGGGTGCCGGGAGCGACCGGTTTCGATATTCCGAACGGCTACAGCTTCTATCAGGCGGGACTGGCTGGGAGCACGCGCGGGCTGCCACCGGATGGTGTGTTCACGAGTCAGTGGGACAAACAAACCGTTTTCCAATTCCGACCCTATGGCCAAACCAACGCGCTGGTGTTGGGTTACACGTATCCGAGTTCCGCAACTGTCACGCTGACCACGCCGCGCGCTTATCAAAGCCTGACGGTTCTCGCCTGTTCGGCTCACGGCGGCGGCATGGGCACGATGGTGTTGAATTTCACGGACGGCGCGCAAAGTCATTCAATTCCGTTCAACGCGCAGGATTGGTTTGGCACGACGGCCAACGTCGCCATTCAAGCGATGGGGCGGGTTAAACTCAGTCCGTTCAGTGTGGAAGACAACGGCGCAACGAATCCCAATCTGTATCAAACCACCATCAATCTGGCAGCGCTCGGACTGGATCGCGAAATCGCTTCTATTACGTTCACGAAACCCGCTGGCGCAGGCGCGCAACAAACCACCGGAATTTTTGCCATCAGCGGTGTTCTCGCGTATCGCGAACCGGTCATCACGCAACAACCGTCACCCACGCAGTTGTTCCGTTTCGCGGGCAGCAGCAATTCTTGGTCAGTCGCCGCCAACGCCGCTCTTCCCCTTTCCTACCAATGGCAACACAACGGCAGCGACATTCCCGATGCCACCAACGCCACTTTTCAATTAGACAATCTACAGACCGATCATTCCGGCAATTACACCGTGGTGTTGAGCAATGCCTTTGGCGTGGTGACCAGCAGCATCGCGTCGCTGACGGTGTTACCTGCGCCGACGTATCCGTTCGGCCAAACGGTCTTGAGCGCGAACCCGCTCGGTTATTGGCGACTCGACGAGCCCGGCGGGCTCGTTGCGCGCGACGCTGTCGGCACGAATAACGGTCGTTACAGCAACGTTCTGCTCGGTCAACCGGGACATCGTCTCGTGGACACGCACACGTCCGCGCGCTTCGGATTGTTGTCCGCCAATAACAGTTGCGTGACAAACATCCATCTGGATTTCGCCGGGACGAGTAACGCGACTTTCAGCATCGAAGTCTGGGTCAACGGCGGTTCGCAAAGCAGCGATGCCGGGATTGTGACGAAAGGTTTCGGCAGCGGCGGAGAACAGTTCAATCTCGATTGCGGCGGACCGAATCGAGCGTTCCGGTTTTTCGTGCGCGAACGCTATGGTTCCGCGCGGCTCGCAACGAGCAGCGTTGTACCCAACAACCAGTGGTATCACCTCGTCGGCGTTTGCGATCAGGCGAATGGCGTGGTGCGTTTGTATGTGAACGGCGTACAGGCCGCGCAAGGCAGCATCACGCCCAACGTCGGATTGCTGCCGTCGGAAGCGACGGTGAGCATCGGCTCGCGTCAGGCGGGATTTGGCACATCGTACAACAATCAGTTTTCCGGTTATCTGCAAGAGGTGGCGGTTTATGGTTACGCGCTGAGTGCCACGCAGGTGTTGGAGCATTATCAGACGGCAACCAATCGTCCGCCGACGTTCCCTGCCGATCCGTTCACACTTGCAGACGCACAAGCAGGTCAAAACTATTTCGGCAACCTGACTCCGCTGATTCGTGATCCAAACGGAGATTCAGTAACCTTCACCAAGCTCAGCGGGCCGGCGTGGTTGAATCTGACGAGCGGCGGCATTCTAAGCGGAACGCCACTTTCGCCGGAGGTCGGAACGAATGCGTTTTTAATTCGCGCGACGGATTCCGGCGGGCTGGCCAGCACAGCGTGGTTGCACCTTGTGGTGTTGCCGCCGCCACCGTTGATCGTGAATGCGACGCGTCAGGGCGAAGACTTGTTACTCAGCTGGTCGGGCGGCATTGCGCCGTATCAGGTGCAGGCCACAACGAATCTTTCGCAACCGGTCTGGGAAAATGCCGGAGCGCCGACGACCGACAATCAGATGACAATTCCGCTGACTGAACCGGCGGCGTTTTATCGGGTTTCCGGACAGTGAGGACAAAAGTTTGATTGACCTGCCAAGCCCAGGCCCGCATGATACGTGGCGTGAATCGTTTGAATCTGAACCTGTCGCTCAACGCGCTGCTGCTTAGTAGCGTGGCAGTCGGGTTCTGATTCGTTAAAAAGTTTTTTGACGAAAGCCCTACTGCCAGAAACGGCGGTAGGGCTTTTGTTTTATCACGAATGAACACCAATAAACCCGAAGGGAAAACCGGGGCGCAGAGTTCGCGGATTGAAGCTGATTCAACCCGAGGGAATCCGCCTTGTCCGACGCGAAAATTATGCGTGTGGATTCGAGTCCCTTCGTGGTTCAATGCTCCAACCAGTTTATGTTGAAAGACCCGTCGCAAAAGTATCGTCCCTTTCCGCACGCGCCGAAGCTGGCGGATCGGCAATGGCCCAATCGTAACATCACGCAAGCGCCACGCTGGTGCAGCGTGGACCTCCGCGATGGCAATCAGGCGCTTGCCGTGCCGATGAACGTCGGGCAAAAACTGGAACTGTTCAACACGCTGGTAAAGATCGGCTTCAAGGAAATCGAAGTCGGTTTCCCGTCCGCGTCGAATACCGAGTTCACGTTCAACCGACGGCTCATCGAAGAGAAACGCGTGCCCGACGACGTGTGGCTGCAGGTGTTGGTGCAGGCGCGGGAGGATCTGATTGAACGCACGATTGAATCGTTAATCGGTGCGAACAAGGTCATCATCCATCTGTATAACTCGACGTCGCCGGCGCAACGACGCGTCGTATTCGGCAAATCGAAAGACGAAATCAAAGCCATCGCGGTCAAAGGCGCGCAGATGATTAAAGATCGTTTGCATCGGCTCAAAGGCACGGAAGTGATGCTGCAGTATTCGCCGGAGAGCTTTTCTGCCACTGAAGTGGAGTTCGCCAAAGAAGTTTCCGAAGCGGTGATGGATGTTTGGCAACCGACGGCAGAGCGGAAAATGATTCTGAACCTGCCGGACACGGTGGAAGTCGCGATGCCGAATGTATATGCGGACCAGATTGAATGGATGTGCCGCAACATCCGGAATCGTGAAGCGTTGATTGTCAGTCTGCACACGCACAACGATCGCTGCACAGGCGTAGCAGCGACGGAGCTGGGCCTGTTGGCGGGCGCAGATCGCGTGGAAGGAACGTTGTTCGGCAACGGCGAACGCACGGGCAATCTGGACATAGTGACCGTCGCGCTGAATCTCTACATGCACGGCATTGATCCGAAATTGGATTTCTCGGATTTGAATGCGATTCGCGAAGTGTATGAGCGTTGCACCGGCATGACCGTGCCGCCGCGTCAACCTTACGCCGGCGAACTGGTGTTCACCGCGTTCAGCGGGTCGCATCAGGACGCGATTAAAAAAGGCCTGACCGAATGGGAACAGAAACATTCGAAAGCCAAAGAAGCGTCGCACTGGGATGTGCCCTATCTGACGATTGATCCGCGCGATATCGGTCGTGAGTATCACGAAGTCATTCGCGTCAATTCGCAATCCGGCAAAGGCGGCGTGGCTTATCTGCTGGAGAGCGAATTCGGCATCGTGTTGCCCAAAGACATGCAACGCGAGTTCGGTCCGATCGCCAACGACGAAGTGGATCGGCTGGGTCGCGAAGTCAGCGGCGCGGAACTCAAAGCAATGTTCTGGCGCGAGTACATCGAGCGCAATTTCCCGTGGCAGTTGGAAGGTTTTGAGACCGAGAGCCGCAACGGCGTGGTGAAGTGCAAAGCGCGATTGCTGCGCGATGGTCAACCGGTGGAATTGTCCGGCGAAGGTAACGGACCGCTGGCGGCGTTGGTCAATGGTTTCGGCGGCGCGGGTGTGCCGAAATTTGAAATCGCCAATTACGCCGAGCACGCGCTCAGCGCGGGTGAAACCGCCAGCGCGATTTCATACATCCAGATTAAACACGCCAACGGCAAGACGCGTTGGGGCGCCGGCGTGGATACGAATATCGAACTCGCGTCCGTGCGTGCGGTGTTGAGCGCGTTGAATCGAAGTTAACTTTTAACGTCCAGAAAAACATGAAAGCCATAAAACTCCTGTTCGGCTTATTTGCCGCAGCACTCGTGATCGGCAACGCTCGCGCGGAAACCAAAACCAACGCCCCGCTGTGCGTGATGACGTACAACCTGCGTTATGCGAGTCCGACCGGCACGAACGCGTGGCCGGATCGGCGACCGCTGGTGAAGGAAACGATTCTTTCCATTACGCCGGATTTGATCGGCACGCAGGAAGGTTTGCATCGGCAACTGCTGGATGTGGCAGAAGATTTGCCGGGTTACCAATGGACCGGCATCGGTCGCAACGACGGCAAACTGGCGAGCGAATTCATGGCGGTGTTTTATCGCACCAATCGTCTCCAGCCGCTCGCGACAAATCATTTCTGGCTTTCGGACACGCCGGAAGTTCCAGGCTCAACGACCTGGGGCAACAAGGTGCGGCGCATGGTGACGTGGTTGAAATTTCGCGACCTTGTCACCGGCCGGGAATTTTATTTCTTCGACACGCATTTCGATCACGAAGTGCAAGTGGCCCGCGAGAAAAGCGCCGAGTTGGTGCGGAAGCGGATTGCTGAATTGGATCCCCAACTCCCCGTGCTCCTGGTCGGCGACTTCAACGCTCCTGCCGGACGAAATCGAGCGTTTGATATTCTCGTGAAAGATGGATTCCTGAGCGATTCGTGGTCAGCGGCGAAAGAGCGGAAGAATGATGGCGTTAACAGCTACAATGGATTTGCCAAACCGCTTTGGAATGGCCAACGCATCGACTGGATTTTGACCCGTGGCGATATCCGCGTGGACCGCTCGGAAATCGTCATGTTCGAGCGCAACGGCAAATATCCGAGCGACCATTTCCCGGTCGTCGCGTGGCTGTGGTTGCCCTGAGGCGAGGTTCACTGCTTTTCCCCCTCGTCAGAACCCGACACTCGCGCTAAACTCCCCACAGTCCTGATATGAAAAAGTCATTCAATCACGCTTGGCTGATGGCGGGTTTTTGGATGTTGACCGCTTCGATTGCCGTCGGACAACCGTGGTCTGTGTCGGCGACCAATCCCCCAGCGGCGCCGCAAACGGGAACGCCGTGGTCCGTCAGGCCGACTCCGCCCGTGCCCACAATGCCTCCTCGCTCTGGCGCTCACCCACATACTGCAGTGCCTCAACCGCCGGCGTCCATTGCCCGTCCGCCTTCACCGGTGACGCCCGCTAAACCGACGTTTTCAAACGTGCCCCTGCCGGCGGGCATGCTGGCATTCGATGCCGAGCAAAAGGAATTCATCGCGGCCAAAGGGGAAGTGAACTGTCCGTTCGTTTTCAACGTCACGAATATTTCCTCAAGCGAAATTTCCATCACCTACATCCAGACCTCGTGTGGTTGCACCACTTCCGCGACGAAGTTACCGATGGTTCTCGCCGCTGGTGAAAGCGCGGAAATTCCGATTACCATGAATGTCGCCGGCAAGAGCGGCACGATCATCAAGACGGTCACGATTCACACCGACAAAGGTCATAAAATCCTCGTGGTGAAATCCGACATCCGTCCGCCTGAGATGGACGCTGCGACCATGGCAATGAACCGCGAACGCAATCAACAACTCGCGCAAACGGATCGTCAGGCGGTGTTCAAAGGCGACTGCGCCAAGTGCCATGTCGAACCCGTAATTGGCAAATTGGGTCATGAACTGTACACCGCTGCGTGTGGTATTTGTCACGAAGCTGAACATCGCGCTTCCATGGTGCCGGATCTGCATGCGTTGAAACTCACGCCGAACGCCGAGTATTGGAGATTTTTCATCACCCACGGCAAACCCGCCACGTTGATGCCGGCTTTCGCCCAATCACAAGGCGGACCGCTTTCCGACATGCAGATTGAATCATTGGTGGAGTATCTCATGACGGAATTCCCGAAAGCGAAAGCTGGAAAAACTAACACTCCGACGCACGCTGCCGCTCAATAAGCAAAGTTTCGGAGTTTAGGCTTTCGACTTTTGCCTGAATTCGTATCGTGCGCGCGTGTCGCCCTCGGGTTCAGACGCCAATCCTCTCGCCGCCCCGGTTTCTGCCGTCTGGGGCGTTGGTGACGAACGCGCCCGACAACTTGCGCGGCTCGAGATTCACACTATCGCGGATCTGTTGCTGCATAAACCGCGTCGCTACGAAGATCGCCGCAAATTTCTTCCCATCCGCGAACTCAAGGTAAACGAACCTGCCACTGTGCGCGGCAAAGTCATCGCCGCCGGGCGCAAGACGTGGAAAAAAGGCACGCGCGCACTGTTCGAGTGCATCCTCGATGACGGCACGGCGCATCTTCATCTGCGTTGGTGGCAGGCGCAGCCGTGGATGGAGAGTTATTATCAAACCGGACGCGAATTCCTCGCCTTCGGCAAAACCGATTCCCTCCGCCCGCGCACGTTTGATCATCCGGAAACGGAATGGATCGAACCCGGCGATGACGAATTCATTCACGTCAATCGCATCGTGCCAATTCATCCGTTGACCGAAGGCCTGACCGCGCGCGCGTTGCGCAGCATTCTCTGGCGCGCGTTGGAACGATACGAAACCGCCATCACCGAACCGGAATGGAGTCGAGTGGCGGCTTCTAATTCTCAACTCGCAATTCCTTCGCTCCCGTCCCGCGCCAATGCGATTCGCATGTTGCATTTCCCGGAAGAACTCACCGACGTCGAATTCGCACGGCAACGTCTGGCGCTCGACGAATTCGTGGAACTGCAATTGCAGATTCAGACGCGGCGCAAAAAATTTGAATC
>CALAYC010000158.1 GCA_937894935.1 uncultured Verrucomicrobiota bacterium | reverse complement strand
AAGGAAAATCCAAAAAAGCGCAATCGAATCGCCTTTCCATGTTACTCACGCTGGTGGCGGTTTTGTTTTTCACCGGTGCCGTCTGGGCGTTGGGCCGCGATGGTCAGCTCAATTTCAACGACGGCCTCGTGCTCGTGGGATTATTCCTGTTCTGGCAATGCTTCCACGTCTTTGAAGTTTTGAAATTCAGTGCCGGCGCGGGAAAAACATTCACCTGGTCCGTCGCACTGAATCTCGTGCTGCTTGGCGTCGGCACTTATGCGTCTTACATCAGCATCAACTGGCTGGTGGATTGGTTGAACGCCCGTCCGTCCGGTTTCATCAGCAAGGAGAATCTCGGCTGGCTCACCGGTTGGATGATGATTTTGCCGAATGCCATTCTCGCGCTCTACTACGGTTGGCGACGCAAACCGGAAGTGGTTTACACCTCACAGGTCGGTGATGGGCACATCTGCATTCCGCTCTGCGTCGGCCTGTTCGCATTGTTCCGACCGCTGGAAATCCCCGCTGTGTTTCAGACCTCAATCTATCTGCTCGTGGGCGCGACGCTGATTCACATCGTGTTCATCGCAACGACAGGAAAGCTGCCACGCCTCGCGGGAATCGCGCTCGTGGCAGCTTATGGCTACTTCCTGAAAATTGGATTACTGAATTAACGCCGCTCAATTCTGCTGCGTTTCCAGCGAGCTGGCGCAGATTTTTTCACTCAGATCGGCAAACGGCACTTGCGCACTCAACCAACGAGGATTTTGCGCAATCTCATCCATCGACGCGCGCGTGTTGTTGCAGATCAGATAAACATCATTGCCCAACGCCATGAACGCTTCGAAATACGTTCCCTTCGCATGGCGCGCGAATTCGAAATCGCCCGGACGATGATTCCCGTTGAACAGCGCGTTGCGCAATGCTCCGAGGTCTCGCGTGAAGTTCTGCCGGAATTCGTAATTGCGCGGTCCGAAATAATGCAGGATGCGCGGCTGCCCGTTCTTCAGCGAAATCACCACCCACTCATCAAACACCGTGTCACCGTATTGAGAGTCCATCTGCGCCGCGCAAAAGCGCACGGCACTCATCATGTCGTCCAAATTGAGAGATTGTTTCATCGTCGGTTGACGAAATTCCAACAAGTTCAGTGCCAGCGTGTAAACGACCGGGTTGTTCACAATTCTTCCACCTTCCGCCCGCTGAATTCGCATTAAACCCTTGAGAATCAATCCAACCTCCGCCCACGCCATCCGTCAGGCGAGTGTCCATTTTTCGGCTTTGTTTCCAAAAATTATGATTTAGCTTCGCCGCGCCAAATGAGTTCCGTCACCTCCGCCAACGCCGGCGCGCCGCCGCCTTCTGAGCGATTATTCCTGCTTTCCGTTCGCTGCGCTTCAGGACTCGCGCTAATGCTGTATCTGGTGGTGCTGGTGGAAACGATTTTTCACACCACCGTGCTGTTCACTCCCAATCTGGCAGAAGCACTTTTACTCGTCGCATTAGTGATCACGACTTTACTGAATCTCTCGCGACGATTGTCCGGCGGTAAAGTATTGCTCGGCGCCGCCATCGCCGCGGTCATCGGCGGTGGCGCTCACGCCATCAGCGCGGCGACGGCGATTCCTTTCGGTCCGTTCACATACACCGATGCCATCGGACCGACACTCTTCGGCTCCGTCGCGTGGGCAATACCGTTACTGTGGATTGTTATCGTGTTCAATGCGCGCAGCGTTGCGCGAATGATGCTCCGCCCGTGGCGTAAAACCAAAACCTACGGCTTCTGGGTCATCGGCATTGCGACGTTGTTGGTGATGTTGTTTGATCTCGCACTGGAGCCGTTCGCCGCGAAGTTCGCGCGTTATTGGCTTTGGTTGCCGACGAAATTTGCTTCCACCTGGCATGGCATGCCGTGGATCAACAGCTTCGGGTGGGCGCTGACATCGCTGCTCATCTTCGCTTTCGCGACTCCCTTTCTCATCAATCGCGAACCGCGTACACGAAAATCGCAACCGGAATTTCCAGCGCTGGCTATCTGGGTTGGATTGCTCGCACTCTTCGGAATCGGCGCGATCTGGGAAGGTCTGTGGTCCGCAGCAATTCTGGCAATCGCAGTGGCCATCGGCTCCGCCGTGTTCGCCATGCGCGGCGCGCGATGGTAATTCCATTCGATGCGCCCGCCTTTGCCGCAATGCGATTTCGTCGCGAAAAGACTTATCGCAACGAGGCGAGAATTGCTTCCGCCGCCGCGCGCGGATTTGCCGCCGCATAAATCGGTCGGCCAATCACCAGCCAACTCGCGCCTGCATCCATCGCTTCCCGTGGCGTGAGCGTGCGTTTCTGATCATCGGCTTTCTCCGCCCCAGTGCGAATGCCCGGCGTCACCAGTTGCATTTCCGCCGGTAAAATCCGGCGCAGCGCCACGATTTCCAACGGCGAACACACCAGGCCGCGCAAACCGGACTTCGCCGCGAGTGAAGCCAACCGTTCCACCTGTTTGCCGACGTCGATCTCCCAACCCAACTCCGCCAGCGTGTTCGCATCGTGACTCGTGAGCACCGTAACACCCAACACCAACGGCGCCG
>CALAYC010000157.1 GCA_937894935.1 uncultured Verrucomicrobiota bacterium | reverse complement strand
TTGCGGCGCGGCGGCGATTCCATCCTCGGGTTGGTGCAAACTCGATTGGAATTATTTTCCATCGAGTTGCAGGAGGAAAAACTGCGAGCGATCAAGTTATTGATCTGGCTTGGCGTGGCGCTGGCAATTGGCGTGGCCGGAATTCTGGTGGTGATCGGTGCGTTGGCGCTGTGGTTCTGGAATCTGGCGGGCTATTGGGGCTTGGTGGGGTTGGCGGCGCTGACTCTCGGCGCAGCAACGGGAATTTTCCTGTGGCTGCGCGATCAGATTTGCCACGGGCCACGGCCTTTTGACGCGACCTTATCGGAATTCAGAAAGGACAGGGAATGGCTGCATCCGAAAGATTAGACGATCTTGCCGAGCAAAAACGGTTGCTCATTCAACAGGCGGCACTGCATCGCGCCGTGCTTCAAACGGAGATTACCAATGCGCGAGCGCGGTTGCAGTGGGTAGGACAAGTGCGCGATCGTCTGCCCGGGACGCCATGGTTGTTGGTTGGCGGGGCAGCGGCGGGATTTTTTGCGGTCCGAAAATGGCGCACCGTCGCCAAAGCGTTGCCTGTCGGTCTTGCCGCGTGGCGCTGGTTCAAAAAAATCCGCGGCGGTTGAGTTTCACCGTTACTTCGTTGCGGGTGGTGGAGTTGGAGCCATGGTGGTTGCCTGCCGAGGCTCCGCCGTTTGATAATCCGGTGTTACCGCCCCAAGACTGATAATGCTTTTGATGGCATCGGCGACCTTCATGTCGAGCCGGATGAGTTCGCGTTCCGGGACGAAGATTAAAAATCCGGTGGTGGGATTGGGGGTCGTGGGCACGAAGACACTCCACACGGGTTGCGGCGTTTTGAATTGAACTTCGGTGCGCTGTTCGCCGGTAATGAAACCCAGCGAATAAATTCCCTGCCGCGGAAATTCGACCAGCACGGCCTGTTGAAACGCGGAACTATGACCGGCGAACGCCTCTTTCACCTGTTTAACCGTGCCATAAATTTTGTTCAATAACGGCACGCGCAACAACACGTTGTCCATCGTTGCGATCAGCTTTTTACCCAGATAATGTCGCGCTACCTGGCCGAGCAGGCAGATCAGTCCCAACGCCAACAACAACGCGGCGAGACTCCAGTACCAGCGAATGTCGCCGCTGACGCCGTTGATATATTTCCATTCGCGTGGCACGGCAAAGAGGAGTTTATCCGTAATGTTGGAAACCGTTCCGAACAGCCAGACCACGACCGCAATCGAGATCACCGCTGGTAGCACGACGGCCAGACCGGTGATGAAATTGGTTTGAAGACGAGAGAAAGGCTTCGCACTCATTGCGCTAACGTATGGTGAACAGACCATTGGTCAAGCAGCAGCGGTGGTGCGTGGCACTTTTGATATAACCAGACGGGTCAGGTAATCGCTTCGACGATTGCTACGGAGCCGCTGTAACCGATGATGCGAACCGGGCTGCCTTTTTCCACACGCTCACCGCGCGTCATCACGTCCAGCAGTTCGTCATCGAAACGCGCTTTGCCGCCGGGTAAAAGATGCGTCGTGGCCACGCCGGTTTTACCGATGCGACTGGTAAACTGAGCTTCCTGTTCAGCCACGGAAGCTTCGCCGCTCACGCTTTGTGAGACAAGCCGACCGTAGAGTGCAGTCTTGGGTAGGAAGCGTGCGAGGATTACCGCCAACACGACTGAAGCGAGCAGAGCGAGACTCAAATCCTGCAGCGGCTGACGGAGGTCGGGCAGTGATGGAATTTTCGGCGTGCCGGGATACACGTCCACCATGCCCATGATCAGCGCGACGAGAATCAGAATCGCGCCAAGAATTCCGGCCACGAATGTTCCCGGAATCACAAACAACTCCACCGCAATCAACGCGATGCCAAACAGGAACACGAGAATCCAACCCGCTCCTGATAGCCCGGCCACGTAGCCACCCAAAAAGTAAATGGCGAAAGCCGTGATGCCGACAATGCCCGGTAAGCCAAATCCCGGCGTTTTGAATTCGATGTAGAGGCCGATGATGCCAATGATCAAAAGTAACGGGCTGATTTTGTTAATCCACGAACCGAGTTTTTCCGCGCCGGTAGGCTGAATGTCTGTGCGTGAGGCTGCGGAGTATCCGAGTTTTTGAATCAGCGTATCGAGCGATTCTACTGTGCCCGCGGACAACAACGGTTGGGGCGGCGAGCCGTATTCTTTCGCAGCCTGCCGGTCGGTAAGCGTAAGAATGCTGCCTTCTTCGTTCAGCACATCGCCATCAATTTCCAGTCGCTTGGTCTTATCAATCATCGCTTCGACTACGGCGACGTTGTGACCGTTTTTCTCTGCCTGAGTGCGGACCAACGCGCGCACTGCCGAAGTCATTTTCGCTTCGAACGTCTCGTTCAATTTTTCTACTCCCGAGCCGCCCGGCGACATCATGATTGGGGCTGCTGCGCCGATTACGCTTTGCGGCGCCATGAAGATTTTTTCCGTCGCAACGGCAATGAACGCGCCAGCGGAGAACGCCTTATCGTTGACGTATGTAATGGTTTTGCCGGGAAACTTATTGATGATCTGGATGATTTCCTGCGTCGTGTCCACGCGACCACCATTCGTCTCCATGTCAAGAATGATGGCCTCGGCGTTGGCTTCCATCGCTTCCTTCACGCCGCGGCGCACGACGTAAACCAGCGGCGGCATGATGTCGTCACGAATGGGAATGACAAAGACGCGGCCCGTGGATTCAGGTGATTCCGACAGGGCTGGCGGAACAACATTCGTTTGCGCCATTCCGGACCACCCATTTGCCAGGACGGACCACCCGAACAGCAATGCACAAACAATTCTGAGGTTCATCAAGGTCAGCTTAATACCATCCGAAGACAAAACAACGCTGAATCATGGCATTGGCGTCATGTCATGCATTCGAGTTCGCAATCGAACCGACTGCGCTCAGTTTTGTCATTTGAATGGAATTGCTTGTGCAATTTTTTCATTCAATGCCATTATCTGAGTATGAATATCTTCCTCGCACAATCCAACCTGTGGGACAGCAAGCTGACGCTGGCTTTGTACGGAGTGGGGGCGTTGGTGTTGCTGGTCATTCTGATCGTCTTTCTGAACTTCGGCATGATTTACATTCGCGCGTGGTTCTCGGGCGCGAAGGTGACGTTCACCGAACTCATTGCACTGCGGTTGCGCGGCGTGCCGGTGGGATTAGTCGTGGACTCGCGCATCACGGCGGTTAAATCCGGTTTGCCGCTGACGATTGATGATTTATCCACGCATTACCTTGCCGGTGGCAAGGTAATGCGTGGAAGATCGGAAGAGCGGTTCAGCAGGAATGCCGAGACCGATCTCGTAT
>CALAYC010000156.1 GCA_937894935.1 uncultured Verrucomicrobiota bacterium | reverse complement strand
GGCTCTGGATGAACACGCTGCCTTCGTCGGCGATGCCGTCGAGCGGATTGCCAAGGTTGAAGGCGTTCACGTCGTTGAGCGGGATGAATTCGACGTGCGCCAGTTCGCTGTGTGTGCGGATGTGTTTCTCCGCGACGGTCAGATAATAGGTCGTGGGCAAACCTTTTTTCTCCGAGCCGTATTTTGGATACGCCTGCACATAGAGGTTGAACAATTCGCCGACGAACGACGCGATGAGTTTGTTGGTCGTGACCGAACCGAATCCACCGACAGAATGACCGCGCATCGAGAACGCGCCTTCGGGTCGCAAATCGGGATCGGTGCTTTCCGGCAGGGTCAAGGCGTGTTTGATGCCGACCACGGAGAATTCCTTCGGCTGCGCGGCCAACATGTTTTGCACCATCGAAATGAAATGGCCGCCCGTCACGTCGCGTGAACCAAGTCCGGCGGAACACGCATAAATTTTCGGGATGCGCGAAATCTTCGGATACTTGTATTCGCTGTTTGAGCCGTAGCTGTTGCCGATAAGCGCATCGGCAAACGAAGCTTTGATGCCTTGCACGAGCGGATTGGATTGCGCGAGCGGATTGTCCATTCGCTCGACAACAGTGATGGCTTTCACGCCTTTGAGCGCGTCCACGAGTTGCGTGGCTGGGAACGGCGCAAAACAGGTGACGTGAACGACGCCAACCTTGAGGTCCATTTCTTCGCGCATGTAATCGGCGGCGGCTTGCGCGGTTTCCATCATGCCGCCCATGCCGACGAGCGCGTATTCGGCATCGTCCATGCGATACGTGTCCACCATGCGATAGCGGCGTCCGGTCTTGGCGTAGAATTCATCCATCGCTTCCTGCACGGCGGCCTGGCATTTGTCGTAGTAAAACCGCTGAGCGATTTTGCCTTTCATGTAGGAATCCTGGTTCTGCACCACGCCCGTCATGATCGGCGTGCGCGGGTCGAACAGGCAGCGAAGTTTTTGATTCGGGTCGCCGACGTATTCCTTCATGAACTCCGGTTCAGGCAACCGGATGTTTTCAATCGTGTGCGTGGTGAGGAAACCGTCCTGCACGTTCATGAATGGCGTTTCGCAATTTTCCGCCGCACGCCGGGCGATGAGTGCCATGTCGCAAACTTCCTGCGCGTTGCGACTGAACAAAATGCCCCAACCGCAATCCGCGCAACTCATCACGTCGTCGTGACCGCAATGTACGTTGAGCGAATGCGACGTCAACGCGCGCGCGCCAATGTGAAACACCACGGGCAGACGTTTGCCGGAAATCGTGTAGAGCACTTCCTTCATCAACACGAGGCCCTGGCCGGAAGTGAAATTCGTTACGCGCCCGCCCGCTAACGCGAATCCTTCGCAAGTTGTCGCGGCGCTGTGTTCAGATTCCGGTTGCACAAACGTGAGCGTGTCGCCCCAGAGATTTTTCTTTCCGTTGGCGACTTCGGTTTCGTAACCCGTACCCATCGTGGTGGACGAGGTGATGGGATACGCGCAAGCGCCTTGAGTGATGTGAGTTTCGACCCACACGACGCCACTCGCGCCGTCCGAGGTGGTGGGGATGCCGGGATAGGGATATTTGCTGGCTTCGCTGCTCATAAGAAATTTACGAGCGACGACGTCGTCACGCCGGCCATGAACAAAGGCTGGTCGGCGCAAGAGGCCGCGCCCGCTGTTGTTGTTCTTGTTCTTATGCCAAGAATTACCAGTCTCGCGCGACGAGGCAAGGGATTATATGCCACGCGGCGGAAATTTATTTTTTTGAAAAAGCATTTCACGCTGGCAAGTGCGCGCGGAGGGAAAGATGCTACAGTCCAACAATCGTAAGGCCGTATTTGTATTGAGCAGATGAATCCGTTGGCGAAACCGACTTTGACGACCGATCCCGCCGAGTGGCTGGGGG
>CALAYC010000155.1 GCA_937894935.1 uncultured Verrucomicrobiota bacterium | reverse complement strand
GAGGAATCCGAGTTCATCCTGCAAATGTATTACGATCGCACGCATCTCAATGCGTACATCGTTTCGAACGACTTCGCTCCCGACGGGTATCTGACCGATGATCTGGACACGTTTGATATCGATTTCCAACACCGTTTCCCGCTCGGCGAACGTCAGAAAGTAACCTGGGGACTGGGTTATCGCTTTACGCACGATGAAGTCGAGAACGCGCCGGCTCTGGCGTTTTTCCCGACGACGCTCGATCAACATCTTTTCAGCGGATTTTTGCAGGATGAAATGACGCTCTGGCCGGAGCGGCTGCGGTTCACGATCGGCAGCAAAGTCGAATACAACGATTATACCGGCTTCGAATACGAACCCAGCGCCCGCCTCGCATGGACAGCCACCGAACGTCAGACAGTTTGGGGCGCGGTTTCTCGTGCGGTGCGAATGCCATCGCGCGTCGATCGCGACAGCCGCCTGCCGATTCCGTTTTTCCCTGTCATCGACAATCTTCTGATCGGCGGTCCTACCTTCGAATCGGAAACCGTCATCGCCTACGAACTCGGTCATCGCGCGCAAATCAGCGATCGTTGGTCCTCGTCGATCTCGCTTTTCTACAATGATTACGGCGACGTCCGCAGCACCAGTCTGAGTCCACCGGATCCGATACTCGGTCTTCCGTTCCCGTTGTTTTACGCGAACAATCTCGAAGGCCATTCGTATGGGGTGGAATTAAGCACTTATTTTCAACTGCTGCCGTGGTGGCGGTTGCAAGGTGGTTACACTTATCTGCGCACCGATCTGCGGGTTAAACCGGGGATGTTTGACTTTAATAACGCGCTCAATGAAACCGCTGATCCGAAACATCAGTTCTCTTTGCGCTCGATAATGGACCTCGGTGAGAACGTGGAATTCGATGCGCGTTTGCGTTGGGTGGACTCTTTCCAGTACAATGTCAGCGGCGTGCCCGATACCGTTCCGAGTTATTTTGAATTGGACGTACGGCTGGCATGGCGTCCAACAGAAAATGTGGAGCTGGCAGTCGTTGGCCAGAACCTCCTCCACGACCAACATCTCGAATACGTGGTCGCACCCCCAAACCCTCGCGTCGAAGTCGAACGCGCCGTTTACGCCAGAATCACCCTACGCTGGTAGGCCGCCGTCGTTCATGAAAACCTGCAAATTTTCCAAATCTGCTGCGATGGTTTCATGGTCCCGGCTCCTTGCGGGGATCCCGCTCCTGTTCCTGTCACTGTGGGTCGCCCCGCTTCAGGCCCAACCGACTGTTGCCACCAAAGAATACGAAGTCAAAGCCGCGTTTCTGTTCAACTTCGCGCGTTTCGTCGAATGGCCGACCAATGCCTTTAACTCGCCTCAAGCCCCGTTAGTCATCGGCATATTGGGAACGGATCCCTTCGGCGCTGCGCTTAACGAAATTGTCCGCGGCGAAATCGTGAATGGTCATCCGCTGATCATCCAACGCTATCGCAATATCGAAGAAGTTCAGACCTGCCACATCCTGTTTATCAGCAGCTCGGAAGCCCGGCGACTTGAACAAATTTTCAGATCGCTCCGAGGCAAAAATGTTCTAACGGTCGGCGAAAGCGACGGCTTTGCTCACAGCGGCGGCATCATCCGATTTATTGCCGATCAAAATCGCATTCGATTCCGCGTTAACCTCGACGCGGCGCGAGCGGCGGAATTGACCATCAGTTCCAAGCTGCTGCGCGCCGCAGAAATTGTAAAACCCGGCCAGGACTGAGTCATGCCCACCACGCATACTCCCATCCAGCGCAAACTCATGGTGATCATTTTGCTCACCGCAGTAACTGCGTTACTGGCAACCCGCACCGGATTTTTCATTTACGAATACGTCACGTTTCGCGACGCCGTTCGTCGCCAGGTAGCAACCGTCAGCCACGTCATCGCCGCCAACAGCTCTGCCGCCTTGGCATTCAAAAACGCCGAAGACGCCAATGAAATTCTCGCTGCCCTGCGAGCGGAAACTCACATCGCAGCAGCCGCTCTTTATGATTCGTCCGGCGCATTGTTTGCGCGTTATCCCGCTGACGCTCCCAACAACATCTTTCCTTCCGCGCCCGGCCTATCGGGTTACCGTTTCGAAAAACTATCAGTAGTGGGATTTGAACCTGTAACCCAAGGAGACAAATTCCACGGCACGCTATACCTGCGTTTGGATGCTGGCGTCATCCTGCGCGAATGGCTGCGCGATTCCATCGTCATCACCGTCATCGTTATCGCCGGCGCCTTTATCCTCGCCTATCTGATTTCGAAACGGCTGCAAAAGCAGATTTCCGTGCCGATTCTGGCGCTGGCGGAGACGGCTAAAGCGATTTCGCTTCGACAGGATTACACTGTGCGCGTACCGACCCGAACCGGCGACGAACTCGGATTATTGACCGATGCGTTCAATCAGATGCTGGAGCGCATTCACAATCAGAGTCTCGCGCTTCAGGAACGCGAACGTCGCTTCCGTGCGTTGATTGAACAAAGTGCCGACGCCATCGCCGTCATTGATGCCGAATACAATTTTACCTATCTCAGTCCGTCCATTTCTTCCGTAATCGGATTCAGCGCGGCGGAACTGATCAACTCGCACAGCATCGACCAGGTTCATCCGGACGACGCCCCGACAGTGCGCGACACGTTGAATCGTCTGCGCACGGAGCCCGGCAAACCTTTTCGCCTCGTCTGGCGCAGCCAACACAAGGACGGTCAATGGCTCTGGCTGGAAGGCATGGTCACCAACCTTCTTTCCGACCCGGCGGTCAAAGGCATCGTCGCCAATTTCCGCGACGTCACCGAACGCATCCGCGCCGAAGCCGAGGTGCGCAAATTAAATACTACGCTCGAACAACGGGTCGTCGAACGCACCGCCGAACTGGAATCGGTGAACAAAGAACTGGAATCGTTCTCTTACTCCGTGTCGCATGATTTGCGCGCGCCGTTGCGTCACATCACCGGTTTCGCTGACATGCTGATGAACAGATCGAAAGCCAAGCTCGACGAGACGTCACAGCGCTATCTCGACATCATTTCCAATTCGGCGAAACAAATGGGCGTGCTGATTGATGATCTGCTGGTGTTCTCACGCATGGGCCGCGCGGAACTGCGGCACACTCAGGTGGACACTGCCGCATTGGTAGATGAAGTCCGGCAGGATTTGGCGACGGATATCGGATCGCGACGCATCACCTGGCACATTGACGAACTGCCAATCGTCCACGCGGATCGCGCCATGCTCAAACAGGTCTGGGTCAACCTGCTTTCCAATGCCGTCAAATACACGCGCAATCGCGACGAAGCAGCCATCACCATCCGTTGTCGCGAAAATGAACAAGGCATGTGGGAATTTTCCGTCGCGGACAATGGCGCGGGTTTCGACATGCAATACGCCGGTAAGCTTTTCGGCGTGTTCCAGCGCCTGCATACCGCCGAAGAATTTGAAGGCACGGGCGTCGGATTAGCCAACGTCCAACGCATCATCATCCGCCACGGCGGTCGCGTCTGGGCCGAAGGTAAAGTTGATATCGGCGCGACGTTTTATTTCACTCTACCCATCCCGGAGAAAAGCCCCCATGACAACACTAAGACCGATTCTGCTGATCGAAGATAATCCAAACGACGTGGAATTGACCGTTGCTGCGCTCAAAGGAAATCACGTCGCCAACGAAATCATCGTCGCCCGCCACGGCGGCGAAGGACTCGACTACCTTTATGGCCGCGGCAAATTCGCTGAACGCCCGCTCGGCCTGCCGGCCGTCGTGTTTCTCGACCTGAAAATGCCCAAAGTGGACGGGCTCGACGTTCTGCGCGCCGTTAAACAGGATCCCGAACTGAAGACGCTGCCGGTCGTCATGCTGACGTCCTCGCGCGAAGAAGCCGATCTCATAGAAAGCTACAAACTCGGCGTCAACGCCTACGTGGTGAAGCCCGTGGGTTTCGAACAATTCTCCGACGCCATCCGCCAACTGGGAATGTTCTGGGCCGTCTTCAACGAACCACCGCCGCAATAAACTCATTCTCGGTTGAGTGGAGAAAATTTTTCGCCCTTCCTCGGCCTCAAGCTTTACACGCGCGCCGGTTTCGCCGTAAAACACGGCATGAGTTTAGGCGAACTGGTAGTCATCGTTCTGGGCGGCTGCTTGCTCGTGATTGCGGGCATCAAACTGACCCGCAACTTTTTCTCTGAATCTGCAAAGCTCGAACGACGCCGACGACGTAGTAATGCTCCCATCGTCGCCAAAGCCAATCGGCCGATGGTGAAATTCAGCGTGCGCACGAAAAAATCGCGGCGCAAATAAGCCACCACGACGGAAACTCACGGGACCACCTGCGTCTTTCTTCCCACCGCTTTAGCGGAACTTCAATCGGTCGCCGCTTCAGTTTAAAACTTCGCTTCGACAGCGGTTCTGCTGCTGCTTTCACACAAACATGTCGGGAAATCAGTTTTCAAAGCGGCGCGGCGCGGTAATGTCTTTTGCGTGTTGATGATTCGTTCATCGCTTGTTGAACCATGAGCGCCTGGGCTGATCCTATTCAAATGCAGAACCGGCTCTTCGCCGAACTCTCCCGCATGTTCGGCCAGGAAGTCCCGCTATACGACAAATCGCTCCTCGTCAATCGCGTCTGCAACAAAACCGTCTGCGCGTTGCTCGAACAACTGCATGTCGGGTTTTCGGTAACAGACGAAGAACTCGAACGTACCAGCGGCGAACGTCACGGCGCCATCCGCATCGGTCGCCCGGATGAATATCGTCTCATCGGTCGCTTCTTCGCTGCGTTCGGCATGGAGCCGCACAATTTCTACGACATGGCCAACGTCGGCGCGAAAAGTCAGCCGATTATCGCCACCGCGTTCCGTTCGCGATTGAATCCCGATCATCGCGTCTTCTGTTCGCTGCTATTGACCGACTATTTCGATCCGGCCACCAAAGCACGCATCGAAGCACTGCTCGCCACGCGACAGGTTTTTTCCGAGCGCGCCAAAAGCCTGCTCGACAAAAACGAACAGCAGGGCGGCATGAACTGGGACGACGCCAACGCGCTCATCAGCGAAGGCGTAAATCGCATTTTCAAATGGACCGGAAAGGCGCGCGATTACGCGTTATACAAAGATCTTTGCGACGCCGGATTCAAAATCGCTGCGGACATCGCGTGCTTTGAATCGCATCACCTGAATCATCTCACGCCGAATACGCTGTGCATGGATCTTTACACCGCGGCGATGAAATTCTGCCTTGGCGAACTGCCCGAGGCTGCTTTTCGTTCGCGGGCTGAAATCGCTTTGCAACGTCTCGTCCAACACGCGGATCGTGATTGGTTGCGACTGCATTTCAAACAACTCAGCCGGACACAGATTGATTCTTACAAACGCGGCTCATTGCCCGCCCATGAAGTAGCGGATCGGGTCGTACGCCTGAGCCAACGCTTGCAACGGGACGATCTCGCGCTCAGTAAACTGCGACATTCCGGCTTCAAAGATTTCACCGAAGGCCCATCGGAAGACACGCCGGTTTTGTTGCGGCAAGATGCTTACAAAGCATTGACCGAGCCGGTGACGTTTTACAATGCCGATGGTTCGATCGTCGAAACCGTGCACACGGCACGCTTCGGTGAAATTGAACAACGTTTTTACGCCACAACACCGAAAGGTCGTGCGCTCTATGATCGTTGCCTCGCGGAAGCTGATGCGGCGCGGGAGAAAAACCCCGGTCTGGCGAAAAAAGATTTCGCCGCGTACGAAGAATTGTATGCGCGTCCGTTTGCGCCGTTTCCCAAAACGCTTCCGGAATTACTGGAACAAGGACTGGTTTACGGTCGCTACACTGCAACTTCCGCGGGGCTCGCCGCCCAAGGAAAAATCGAGACGACTGATGTTCAGGAATTGGTGCGACTCGGTTACGCGGATTATGAAGGACTGCGATATGAGGATTTTCTGCCGGTGAGCGCCGCGGGCATTTTTGCTTCGAACCTCAATCAATACGGCACGAAGGCCACCGCCGCGACTCGCCCGGTTTACACCCAGGCGAATCTGGAAGAAATCCTCGGACGCAAAATCGTGGATGCAAACATCACTTATTCCGGTCTCGAAGCGCAGTCGCTCTTGCAACTGTTTGCCGATTTGGCTCTGACCGCCAAACTTCCCGCCGCACGGCGCACTGAATTGGAAAACCGCGTCGCTGCGTTCCAGAAACAATAGCCGCGTAAGCGATATCCATTTACTGCTGGAGCTAAGTGCCCAGCACTTTTGCAGGAGTTGATCTGCTATTACTTTGGTATCTTCGGCATGGCCGGTGATTTGTCACGACTTCAGCGTTGACCGTCTGCGACTGACTGAACATCGTCGTTTCAAATCCAATCAGAAAATTATGATCATCCCGCCCACCTGGAATGTTCCCGAAGCCATCCGGCTGCGCCTCGGCCAAAGCAGCTATGGCCGGCAACGCGCTATCATCGAAGAAAATCATTTGCTGCTGATTCTCCACAAGCCGCCCGGACCGGATGATCGCGGGCGCGAAGGCATGTTGTTCTGGCGGAATCCCACTGGCGAATGGCAGTTCAATCGCGGCGGCCCCGGCCCGAACAGTTTGAAGCGCCACATTCAGGCGTATTCCGAACTCGAAGCCAAACTGGCGGCGGATTACGAAAAAGCCACCGATCTCACAGCGTTGTTCGACACGATGGACAGTCTGACTCCGTTGGTCCGCGCCGCGCGCAACATGCATCAAGCGCTTCAAACGGCGCGCGAAGCCATCAAAGGCGACGCATTCTTAATTGAAATGCGCGACGCCGCGTACGAAGTCGAACGCAATCTGGAGTTGCTCTACGAAGATGTGCGCAATGAGATTCAGCATCGCACCGCCCGCAAAGCTGAAGAACAAGCGCGCTTAACAGAACAAACGCTGCATGCGAGTCATCGCCTGAATATTCTTGCAGCGTTATTCTTTCCGCTGACCGCGTTGGCGAGCTTATTCGGCATGAACCTCGCCCACGGGCTCAACGAGAAAAATCCGGCCATCTTCTGGACGCTCTTCGTGGTCGCCTGCTCGCTGGGCCTGGTGATGAAAACCTGGGTGCTCCGTAAAGCACCAGGTTCAACCACCGACAAACCCAAGGAATAACCGTCGGCCCGCGCGACCAACCCTGGCTCTGGAAGCCGAGCCGCAACCAAGATTATTTCACTCTGGCAAATCCGGTCGTGGTCCGGCGCGTTGACGGTTCACCGTAGTGAAAACCGTTTGCATCCTGGAATCCGACGGGTATAAGCAGATCCCACATTGCCTGCCACCGGGCGAGCACACATTGCAAACAGTGCTCCATTGTCCATCGGATTTGGCTGAGTCGCTCCGCTGATTGTCGGAGAGCTTTCATGCCTCAAGATATGCACACCAACCACACCTTTAGCTTCTCACAAGTTGCGCATCTCACAACCGAAGTTGCGCTAATGCAATTTGGCGGGAGGGTATTGCCCCGGATGGACAAGGTCGCGCTTCCCGTGCAACATGTGCCTGCTGTGCAAACCAAAACAATCACGCCCGATTCTCCGATGCATGACGTGCTGGAGGTTTATCCCGGCGCGCAACGGGCGTTGTTTCGCCGCTATCACATCGGCGGCTGCGCCAGTTGCGGTTTTCAACCCACAGAAACGCTGGCGCAGGTTTGTGCTCGCAACGGCAATCTCGACATCGCCGAAGTGTTGGCTCACATCCAGACGAGTCACGAACAGGACGCCAAATTGCTGATCAGCCCGCAGGAATTAAACGAATGGCGCAAAACCGATCCAACTCTGCGCGTGGTGGACGTGCGTTCGCGGGAAGAATTTGAAGCCGTAAACATCGCCGGCTCGCAATTGCTGTCGCAGGACATCATGCGCCAAATCATGAGCGAAGGCACTAACCCACGACCATTGGTACTGGTGGACCACCAAGGCAAAACCGCACTGGATGCGGCGGCGTATTTTATGGGGCACGGCCTGCAAAACGTGCGTTGCCTGCGCGGCGGCATTGATGCCTGGGCGCAGGAAGTCGAACCCACCATGCGGCGTTACAAGCTGGGTTGATCCGACCGCGAATGAAATTTTCCATTGTTACTCCCAGCTTCCGCAGTTTGCCGTGGCTGCCGTTATGCGTAGCGTCCGTAGCAGATCAAGTCGGGGTGGAGGTGGAACATTTAATTCAGGATGCCGGCTCGGATGACGGGACGGTGGAATGGTTGGCAAACGATCCGCGCGTTAAACCGGTCATTGAAAAAGATAACGGGATGTACGATGCGATCAATCGCGGTCTCCGCCGCGCTACTGGTGACATCATCGCTCACCTGAATGCGGACGAACAATATCTTCCCGGTGCATTACAAGCGGTGGCGGAAATATTTGCCGCTCGCCCTGAAATCGACATCGTATTTGCCGATACTGTCGTCGTAGATGCCGATGGCAAATTCATCTGTTGCCGTAAATCCATGCAACCCTGGAACGTGCTCAAGTACGTTCAGAATCCGACAATCACGAGTTCCCTTTTCTTCCGCCGCCGAGTGGTCACGGAACACGCGCTATTTTTCGATCCGCAATGGCGCATCGTGGGTGACATCGTGTGGTTTCGAGAAGCATTACGTCGGCGACTCAAAACCGCAGTGCTCCGACGCTATACTTCGGCATTTGTGGAATCAGGCGATAATCTGGATTTAACCCCGTCCGCACGTGCAGAAAGCGACCGTTTGCGTAATCAGCGGCCCACGTGGGCAAAACTCTTTGAAATGCCACTCAGAAATCTGGGCCGCCTGCGCCGGTTGTTGAACGGCACCTACCATCAATCGCCATTCGCCTACGAAATTTACACCAAAACCAGCCCGAACCGGCGCGTGCGTGTGGAAGTTTCAAATCCGACGTGTGTTTGGTGGAATCGCGCTCCTCGCCAGGCCGGTGGGCAATACCGACAGTTAAAAGTCAAACTTGGCGCGTGGCTCGGAAACAGCCGCCGCTGAGATGAATCCTGATGTGAATTGGTTGCTGCGATTCCTGTGTACGCGTTAGTCACAGCAATCTGAGCTTGCTCCAAATGTGAGCTGCCGCCTAAGGTCATTGTCGTCAACTGCTGATTTTAATCTCTCGCCATCAAACGAGAGGCGGGGTGACAAAAATTGCGAATTTATCGTGGTCGTTATTTTGAAAATATGAAACGTGTAATCACCTACGGGACCTACGATCTATTACACCGAGGCCACGTGAACCTGCTACGGCGGGCAAAGGAGTATGGAGATTATCTGATCGTCGGCTTGTCTTCAGATGAGTTTAATGCCGTGAAAAACAAGAAGGCTTACTATTCATTCGAGGAACGGAAGCTGGTTTTGGAAGCAGTCCGCTACGTTGATGAAGTAATTCGTGAAGACACTTGGGAACAAAAAATTCAAGACGTGATTAAATACAAGATAGACACGTTTGTCATGGGCGATGACTGGAAAGGGAAATTCGATTTTCTAAAAGCATATTGTTCGGTCGTGTATTTGCCGCGAACGGAGGGAATTTCCACTACCAAAATTATCACTGAGTTGGCTAACGGCGCCCGAAAGGTTTGATTCAACCCCTTTCTCGTTATTTAACGAAAACCGCGGAGCCAAATGGGTCCGTCAACGGGAAGAAGCTTACCCCTTCTGTTTTTGAAAAATCCCGCACCGCCTGTTTTGCTCCCGGGAAACGGGAATTATTGTAGTCGTGGACGAATATGTAGCCGCCAGCAACAAGGCGTGGCCAAAACCAATTAAGGCCGTCCAGGATGGGTTGATACAGATCGGGATCGAGTGAAACGAAAGCAAAATTGTCGGTTATCCCTTGAGCGGTTTCCGGAAAAATGCCCTTCTTTATGATACACCGGTCGGGATTTAGCATTTTGGCGAGCACTAGAGATTCTGACGTTGCTGAAAAATCCCTGAAATTTGTAAGTCCAAACTTTTTGACATCTTCTTGGACCTGGCTTTCTACGAAGCCGCTGAACGTATCGAACAGGTAAAACGTTCTCTCTGGAAAGGCTCTGCTCATGGCTGAGGCAAAATTGCCTCGATAAACTCCTACTTCTGCAATCGCGCCTTGAATACTGCGGGAATTAATTTCATCAGCACACAATTCGAGGGAAGATAGTCGAATGAACTCGTTTGTCTCAATGGTATCGACGACATTGATTGAACGCGATCTTCCGAGCTGCGGTAACGTAGCCACCAGCGCTTTCGAACGTTTAGCAAGCCAACGATACAGATAAAATTTGAAGGTATTTCGAGCGTTCGCCAAAATCACGGGGCGCAGCTTTTGGAAATCCTGTTGTTTAGTCCAGCCAAAAGACGGCTGGTATCAGCGCACGAATTCCGTGCCAACAAGCTTTGTATCATTCACTCAAAAAACTCCGGCTCATTCAGTCGCGTGAACCACAATTCCGCATGCAAACTTCAAGACTAGTCAGACATATCGAAAACGCTTTTGAAGCAGCTCTGCCTGACGCTTGTTGCTCGACTAAAATCTTTCGGTCGGACAAAATCTCGCTGTCACGAGATTCAGAAACGTTTCTGGGGGCGCAGGATGTCCGACACAACAATCTCGCCTCAAATACAAAGTTCCCTTGTTAAATGGATCAGCGTAATGACTCCTAGAAAAACAACTGAATGAGCCCATTAAACATTCAAGAAGCGGCTGTCATTGGCGCTGGAGCATGGGGTACCACAATTGCTCATTTGCTAGCGAGCAAGATGTCGCGGGTACGTCTTTGGGCCTTGGAGACTGAAGTCGTCGCGAACGTCAATTCGCAGCATGTAAATAATCTCTTCCTGCCGGGCATTCAGCTAGCTGAAAACGTTGTCGCAACTAATTCCTATCAGGAAGCACTTAAGGGTTGCCGACTGGTGTTTTGGGGCATTCCCATCCAGTACAGTCGTGGCCGAATTCGCGACTGCGCGACATTTCTTCAACCCGACACGATCTTGGTAAATCTTTCCAAAGGACTTGAGGATGGTAGTTGCTTCAGACCCTCACAGGTTCTGGCACAGGAATGTCCGAGGGTTCGAACGATCGGATCACTAGCCGGGCCAAACATAGCCACAGAGATTGCGAGAGGAAAATTTGCCCAAGGCATGTTGGCGATGACCAATCATTGGGAGGTTCAAGGGCTTGATGAGTTAATTTCAACCGAGAATTATCAGGTGAAGCTCTGTCCCGACTTGGTGGCTCTTGAGGTCGCAAGTGCATTGAAAAATGTTGTCGCCCTTTCCGCAGGTGTCTGTGATGGCCTTGGCATCGGAATCAATGGTAAATCAGCCATCATCAGCATGGGATTTGAAGAAATGCGGATGATGGGAAGATCTTTGGGGGCCAACCCTGATTTCTTTGTGTCGCCTAGTGCTTTAGGCGACTTGATTGTCACCTGCTTCAGTCCAAACAGCCGCAACCGAATGATGGGAGAATGCTTGGGAGCCGGCTGCACTTTTGAGGAAGCTAAATCTAAATTGGGCGGACGCGTTGCGGAAGGCGTAGTGACCAGCAAGGTCTGTCGTGAACTCAGTTCCAAACTCGGACTTCATCTCCCGGTTATGACTACGGGATACGATTTAGTCGAAGGGAACGTCCAAAACAAAGAAGACATCCATCGCATGATGATGAACGTGCTCAGAAAAGCGTGATTCTGGCAGGTCTGTTTGAACAATCCTCTTTTCGCATGAAAGAATTTTTCAGATTAGTGTCTTACTGGATTTATCGACTTCTCCCCAAATTTAATCACGCGGTCGTTTATGGGTGGCCTGATTTTGAAGACTCATGCTTGGCGCTTCAAGCAGAGCTCAATAAGACCAAGGTCAGAAAAGTGATTCTGTTTATTTCGAAGGCCGAGTCCAAGTCCCCCCTTCCACTCGGAGAAAAAACTACCGTTGTCATCAAAGACAGCATGCGTGGACTTTTTTGGTTTCTCTGTGCCAAATATGTCTTTTTCACGCATCGGTGTTTCATGTGGAAATTCCCGCCCAATGTCGTGTCCGTTAATGTTTGGCACGGCATGCCAATCAAGAGGATTGGCTGGATGCTTTCAGGCAATCGTGGTATTTCATCCCGCTATGCGTTGGCGACCTCTAAGTTTTGGGCCGATATCATACAGAAATCCATGTCGCCCTTTGAAAAAACTTTAATCACCGGCCTTCCTCGTAATGATAGACTTTTTTCCGATCGCGACCGGGTTTGGAATCGCTTGAACCTTCCGGAAAATCAGCGCGAGAGCAAATTGATCGCATGGTTGCCGACTTATCGCAAAAGCGTGTATGGCGAAATCAGGCAGGATGGACGAGAGAGTGGCAATGTTTTCGGAACTCCTGGAATCTCACCAGCGAGACTGAATGAGTTCTTAAAGGAGCACAATGCCTACGCTTTCGTAAAACTTCACCCCATGGCGCCATTCAATGGCGTCGCAATTCTTAGTAATCTTTTAATCTTCGATGACAACTGGCTTCGTGATCGCGAATTGACGCTGTATGAAATCGTGGGCCAGAGCGACATCATGATCAGCGACATTTCCAGCATCCTGGTTGACTACTTGATTTTGGATCGACCGGTGATTCACTGCTTCCCGGACATCGATGAATATCGACAATCTCGCGGCTTTTCAATTGAACCCGTCACGGATTATTTCGTGGGACCGGTAACCACGTCAGCCGAAGAATTGTTTGCCGCACTGGATCAGGTATTGAAAGGCGAGGACACACACGCAACCGTCAGAAGGAAAATTCGACAATTGTTCTTTAACGACACGAACAATAAAGCTACGGTCCGTCTGCTGGAACAAATTGGTCTTCCCACAATCCGTTAATCGGAATACCCGTCATTTTGACAATTACGGAAACGAGTTGACAGCGACTACCAATGCGTCATGTGAAACCTTCGAACTTCCGTCATGTGCCTGCTCCTCGCTTTTCAAGATGCAAATCCGTAAAGCGCTGAATCCCTCGCCAGACCTCTTCTTCGCTGATGTTGAACAAGCATCTTGGTTCACTAAAACGACAATAATCAGAGCACGGCTTATAGGGGCATGCTTTTCCCTCCACGCAGACGGTCTGGGGATGTAAGGGCGCAAACCATTCCGGCAATTGCGGGCCGAATAGCGTAAAGGTCGGCACGCCACAGAACGCCGCCAGATGTCCCGGCCCGGAGTCGTTTCCGATGAACACGTCCACTTGATCAATCAACTCCAGCAGTTCGGTGACGGAACGGGGTGTGGCAATTTCATTCTCTCCAGTCTTCAACCACCATTGACGCTGGTCTGGGTCACAAGCAATCAGCACCCGACGGTTCTCCTGTCGCAATCGTTGCACCAACCGATGGTAACGCTCCAGCGGCCAGACCCGAATCGGCTGACCCGCACCGGTATGCACCAATACTGCACCGGTTTTGTTGGTGCGCGGCATGACCAATGATTGCCGTTCGGGCAACTCGAGGCCTAATGCGCGTCCGACAACGTGCCAATATTCGTAGCGATGCAAATGCGGCGCAGGCCTGACCAGCTCATCGGTCAAAAACATCTGGCTGCGCAGACGCGGAAAACCGAGTCGCCGTTTCACCCGCATGGTTCGCAAGAGAAAATGGTCGCGGGGATCCCAACGCGCCGAAAGCCCGACATCGAAACGGCGCCGAATGATTTGGCGACGTAATCGGCGTAATTCCCGCCACGGCCATTTCCAGAGGCGATACTTGCCTTGAAAGGCCGTCCACGGCGCGACAAAGGGAATTACTTCCAGATCGGGCCAGAGGCGTGCTTGCAAATCCTTGGCATACGGTTTGGCGATGAGGGTGACCTGATATTTTTCACTCGCTGCACGCAGAAACGGCGTGGCGATGACAAGGTCGCCCAGACCCCAAAGCTCAACGATGAGTAACGACGGTTTCACGCTGGTTGTCGGGCGACAAGATAAGCAGACCAGCCAAGCCAATGCACGCGCGCCGTAAATTTTTGCCGGCTGTCACCGCAAAAATGAAACACTGGATAACTGGCTGCAAACAACCAGTTGCGGGAAATGCCAGTCCGCTCGATACGCAAACCGGCGCGTTCCAGTTGTGGCGACAATTCCGTCATCGACACGACGCGCACGTGCGTGGGGTCATCGAAAAAGTTGAGGGTGAACTTTCCTTTGGCACTGGGCAGATGAACGGTTTTCGGATGCGGCGTTTCGAAATAAATCCGTCCGCCCGGCCGCAACAGGCGTACGGTTTCCGCGATGAGATTTTGCCAATCGTCGAGATGCTCGATGACATGCATGCAGGTTATGGCATCCACTGAACGATCCGGCCAAGACAAGCGGTCCGTGACAAAATCGCAGCGATGAAAATCACAGCGCGCCGGATAGTTCTCCGGTTGACCAAACTTGTCAGCAGAACGCAATCGCAGGTCAGGCCGGAGTTCGGCGATGTGATTCAGCGTTTCGCCATCGGATGAACCGAGATCCAGCAACGTTCCGCCGCGCGGCGCGGCGGCGACAAATCGGGCGCGGGTATCCAGCCACGGACAAAGGCGAAGATATTTCCAATTCATCGCGCAGCAGCCTCTGGAGTTGGCACAATGTCAGATCGCTGCCAACGGTAAGTCGGTTGATTCACCTGAAACGTCGTGCGTTGATTCGGACTGGCCTGGGTGTAAATGGCATAATCATGAGGCCGACATTGGTAATGTCCGGCGCGCCAACGACGCAGACGAAAATGTGCGAGCGCCAACGGAGCTAATACACGCGCCCAAAGCGGGGCAGTGGCGTGAAATGCTTTTCGCTCCGCAGCATTATGTGCAGTTAAACCCAGATTGTTGCCGGTTTCCGTAAACACGCTGACGAATTCGTTCAACGTTGCCATCCGCACGCCAGCCTTAACGAGCCGCAGCGCCCAATCCTGATCACCCGCTTCACGATAGTTTGAATCAAACCACAACCGATATTTTTCCAACACATGGCGACGAAGAAACGTGCCCGCAGTCAGGAACGAAAGATTGCTCGCGGTCCAGGTGTGAATCAGTTGCGGCGTAAGCGCACGCCGTTCGCAGATGTAACAGCCGTCGGCGCCCACCACAATCACGTCGCCAAAGAGCACTTCCACTTTGGGATGGGCAGTAAAAAAATCTATGACCCGCCGCAATGTGCTCGGCAGGTATTGTTCATCGCAATTCAGGTGCGCGACGAGGGGAGCAGTGGTCCGCCGATAACCGCGATTGAGCGCGTCATACATGCCGCGATCGCTTTCAACGTGAAGTTGCACTCGCGCGTCTTTGCGCAACCAATCCAACGTCCCATCAGTGGAACCCGCATCCTGCACGATATGCTCGTAAGAAACGCCCTGATCCGCAACGGACGCAATCGCGAGCGGCAACCAACGCCCGCCGTTAAAATGCGGCGTCACGATGGAGATGGCTGGCGTTGTGCTCATATCTGACGCGGCGAGTCTAGAGAAGCGAACGCCAGATTCAACGCCACAAGACCACCGTTCGTCGAATTAGTTCACAGTCAGAGGCGATGCTTGCTATGCCTGCGGGTTGTGGATAAAAGAAGTTGCCCATTTTAACTCCTGTCGTCGTTTAGATCACGAAACACTGGAAGCGGTGACGAGAATTGCGGGCGACTTCAAAAATGCGCGATTTTTATACGGACACGCTGGTGAAGCTACTGGATGCGGGATTGCTGAAGCGCGATTATCGCATTCTTGTCACCTGCGCTGCATGGCGGGATCGTGATGTTCTGCAAGCCTTGGGATTCAAGCATGTCGTGCTTTCCAATCTGTTTCACGCGGAGGAAAAAGATTACCAACCGTACGAATGGAGTTATCAAGATGCAGAAAAGCTGTCCTTTGCCGATAACGCCTTCGATTTTTGCATCGTTCACGATGGTTTGCATCACTGCGCCTCCCCGCATCGCGGCATGTTGGAGCTCTATCGAGTCGGACGATTAGGTTTTCTCGCCTTTGAACCGCCGGACACCTGGGTAACGCGGGTGGCAATTCGCCTGGGGTTGGCTCAAAGCTATGAAGCGGCAGCCGTGGTAGGTCACGCCTATCGGGGCGGCGGATGGCGCAACACGGTAATTCCCAACTTTGTTCATCGCTGGACGCGCCGCGAAGTTCGGTATGCTATCCAAAGTTTCGCTCCGCATATTCGCCACCAGTTTATTTTCCGGAGCGGCGCAGGCTTTAACTTGGCTAAAAAGCTCAAATCCACGAATCCCTTGGTTACATTGGTCGGTCGTAGCGTGGAAACCTTGATGCATGCCAGTAGTCAGGCATTGCCGAGTTTCGGTAATCTGTTTTCCTTCGCCGTAATCAAACCCTCACCGGAAGAACTCCAACCCTGGTTACGAAAAGTGGAAAACGGTATCGGCCTGGATGCCACATGGTTTCAGCGCCGCGGCTTTCCTAACGCCGAACAAGCCGGTAGTGCCGTATTCGAAACGCAGGAGAAGAAACCTTGAACGTGAAAAATAATTTCCGCACCCGTCCCGCAATTACGCCCGCAGTGGTTTTGGCAATCGGAAAGGTTGGTAGGCGGGATTGGGCTTCGCCGGGGCAACTGCAGGTTGTTTCATGCCCCCATTGAGCGCGGCACTCAATGCCACCAATCCGGTAAAGATGGAGAGGTCGAGCGGAAAAGAACCGAAAATCAAAAAAAAGAACAAAACTTTCGCGATAAAGTAAGCGAGTAGAAATCGATTTACGCGGACGTTAATCGGATCACCGTAGCGATAATTGTTCAACAGCAGACGAAAGCCGGCGACCAGGAACCAAAGGAAGGTAATCACCCCAAATATCCCCAGCGGGATGAGCAAAGATAGCGGTCCGTTGTGATAATCCTGCACGACTTTCGCATTCGCGGCGTCGTTGTCGCCTCGCATTTCAGCAATGCTCCGAGCCATTTCCTGTTCGCGCGCATCAATTGCATAGCCTTTTCCGATCAACAAATATTGCGGAATTGTGGGAATGACGTCTTGCCACATGCGCAGTCGCCACTCAGAAGATTCTCGCGCGTCCAGTTTCGCTTCATCACTTACCTTGATTGGCAAGAAACTCAGTGAGCGTTGCACCGTAAAGGGAAGTTTTTGAATAAACGGCAGAGTCAGACCAATTCCCAGAATGCCAACCATGACCAACACCACGAGCATTCGCGTCCGATACAATCGCTCCAGTAAAAAGAGCAATCCCGTGATTAATAGAAGATTGATGGGAACAGATCGGTAACCACCTACGAGTGATACTCCCGCAATTGCAATGACAACCAGAATTCGCCAAGGCTGATTGATGCCTAGTCCACCCCGGAATTGGAGCGGCAAAAAGCGCCAACGGTCCGTAAACCCGACCGCACCCATCAACCCATAACGAGCGAGAATAAAACAAAGAATTGCAACTGCCGCAGAGCTAATCCCGCTCAATCGCGTATATTCCGAAAAACCGCCTCCGCCTTGAATATCGGCAATTCGCTCAACCGGAAACAACGCATACACCATCCGAAACGAAGCTGGCATCCACGGAGACAAGCTTCCGATAATCAACGTCAACGCGCCCAAAAAGTAAACTGAGGTATATGCGATCCCCCTGCCTGGCTCAATGCGATGACTGCTGATTGCAAAGTATCCCGCAATCGCACAGAAGAGCTGAATGTAACGTTTGCCACCGTAAGATTCACCGCCGAAACTCGCCAATCCGATGCCGCCTGTCAGATGCGCAGTGATCAAAATTACCAGCCCCAACATCAAAAGCGGCCAGGCAACCGTTGAAACCGTCGCAAACTGAACGTTTCGCTTTAAAAAATACTGGAGCGCAGTCAGCGTCAGACTTAACGCCGTCATTCCCATCCAGAGGTGCGGTGAGCCCTGGATGAAGAATAAAACGATGCTCATGTTCCAGCTGGCGATGAGCAGCAGGTGATGCCACTTCATCAACACTGGAATCAACGGTAAGCAGCAAACCACAACAACGAATGCCAACTCCGCGCGCCCCCACTGTTGCGCGAGCACGTATCCCAAATAAATCGCCAACGGCAGACACAGGCCGTAGATAATCAAAGACCGCAGGATCGCTGTCGCGTTATCATTATTCATGGGATAGCGACGGGCGCAGGCGCATCGGCTCACGCAACGAACGCGTGGTCGATTGTGACGGCCAGGATCTTCGATTCATGTTGTTTCCTCTGAAAGGCGTGCGCAGCCCTATTCCGCTTTAGCGCTCCAACCAGAGACAATTGGAGTTTCAGAATATGTGTCACCAGTCTGCCAAACAAGAGCCAGTTTAAAACCCGGGAAACCCCCGGAGCATCAAACCGGTTTGCCTCCCAAACACCCAAAACGCGCATCGAAAAACGCCTTTTCGTCTTGAAGTTATTGAGAATTAATCACCAGCCCCGCACTCGACTCGCCTGCCTGCCTTTGCCATGCTGTGGTCATGCGTGAAGCTTCGCTCCAATTCCTGAAGACCCTGGTCAACACTCCCAGTCCGGTCGGTCATGAAACCCGCGGCCAACGGGTCTGGCTCGATTACGCCAAAAAGTTCGCCGACGAAACTTTCTCCGATGCCTACGGCAACTGCGTCGCTGTGCTCAACAAAGGCGGCTCACCGCGCATCATGCTCGCAGGCCACGCCGACGAAATCGCCATGGCCGTGAATTACATTGATGACAAAGGTTTCATCTATGTCCGACGCATGGGCGGTGTTGATGCGGCGATTACCAAAGCGCAACGCGTCACCATTCACAGTCAACGCGGTCCAGTGCGCGGCGTGGTGGGTAATGTCGCCCCGCACCTTACCAAACAGGAAGGCGACCCCAAACCGCCGAAGATTCACGAAATCTTCATCGACATCGGCGTGAGTTCCCGAGCCGACGCGGAGAAACTGGTGCGGGTTGGCGATCCCATCACGCTGGTGGACGAATTTGAATTGCTGCGTAACAACCTAGCGATTTCCCGCGCGTTCGACAATCGCATCGGCACCTGGTCTGTGATTGAAGCGTTGCGGTTGTTGAAAGAATCCGGAGCTAAATTGGCGCCGGAAGTTTGCGCCGTGTCCAATGTGCAGGAAGAAGTCGGTCTGTTGGGCGCGCGACAAATTGCGTACTCGCTGCATCCGGATATTGCGTTAGTCGTGGACGTGACGCATGCGACGGATTATCCCACGGTCAACAAAGCGCAGCATGGCGACGTAAAGATTGGCGCCGGTCCGGCAATCACTCACGGCGGCTGCAATCATCCTGAAGTCGTCAAACGCCTCGAGGAAGTGGCGAAGAAAAAGAAAATTCCGCTTCAGCATGAAGCCATGTCCAGCACCAGTGGCACGGATACGGACGCGATTTTCTGGACCCGCGGCGGCATTGCCAGTGCGCTGATCAGTTTACCGAACCGTTACATGCACTCGCCGGTGGAACTTGTCAGCCTGAAAGATCTCGAACAAATCCCGCAACTGCTCGCCGCCTTTGTGCTTTCACTGAAAAAAGGCGAGAAGTTCAAAGTGAAGATTTGATTCGCGCTTTGCGTGTGTTCCAGATTGGGCGCGAAATTGTAGCAGAGCGGTGATTGCCGCCGTTTTACACTGCCGGCCTGAAATTAAAACCTCCGGCTTATGAAAAGATGCCTGTCCATTCTGGTCGCCGTGTTGTTTGGCTTGAGCACATTCGAGCTGCAGGCTCAGACGCCCGCATCTGCCGACCCCGCGCCAGCCAAAACTACATCGAAAGCACCCGGCGCAGCCATCGCACAGCAGATTTCGCTGCTGACCGGAATCGCCATCACACCGCTTTTAGGCACGAGCGGTTACGGATTTTATAAATGGTGGAACACGCCCGCCGAACAGCGCCCGAATCTCCCGTGGTTTGCGCAATGGTGGTTCTGGACCACCGGCTTCGTCATCGTTGGTCTTTGTTTCATCAAAGACACTGCAGGAAACGCGTTGCCCACGGCGATGAAAAAGCCGTTCGATGTCATTGAAGCGCTGGAAAACAAGGTCAGCGGATTGCTCGCGACTGGTGCGCTTGTGCCGTTCATGATCATGATCCATCCGGAAACCAAAGCTGTCCCGGAAGCCATGCTGAGCGGCCTCGGTTTCGCCACAGCTGATTTCACCTGGCTCTACAACATCCTCGTCATTCCCATCGCGATGCTCGCGTTCTTCTTCGTCTTCCTCGCGTCCAATGCCATCAACGTCCTTATCCTGCTCAGTCCGTTTACGACCGTGGACGCAGCGCTGAAAGGATTTCGTCTTGGACTGCTCGGAACGGTCGCGGGAACTGCTTTGGCGAATCCCTGGGTGGGAGCAGCCTGGGCGTTGGTCATCATTGTGGTTTCCTATTTTCTTGCCGGGTGGTCAATTCGCCTGTCGCACTTTGGCACGGTTTACATGTGGGACTTTTTCACGTTCCGCAGCAAACGCTTCAAACTCAACCCCGCGTTGAATCGCATGTTCCTGGGACGTTGCATTAATAAAGTTCCGGCGCGTACTTACGGAACATTGGGCCGCGATGAAAAAGGGCAACTCGTATTTCGTTATCGTCCTTGGCTTATCCTGCCGCCACGCTTCACACACCTTCCTGAAGGTCAATACGCCGTCGGACGCGGGCTGGTGAATTCAGAAATCATCGAACTCAAAGGTGACACGAATCGCACTACGATGCTGTTACCACCACGCTATCGAAATCATGAAGAAGAACTGGTGCGCGTCTATCAACTCACCGACGTGCGCCCCATCGGGTTGCGCAAGGCCGTCCGCTGGATCCGCGAATTTTTCGTTGGAAAAGAACAACCGGTTGCCGCCGCGTAATTCTTCGATTTCACCGCAAACCGCGCGGGTTCATTCCAGTGCCTGCATGTCAAAACTCTTTAGAAATGTCCCCATTACAACTCAGGAGATAATGTCCCCTT
>CALAYC010000154.1 GCA_937894935.1 uncultured Verrucomicrobiota bacterium | reverse complement strand
GCTAATTTCATCAACGCCCTCGTCAATCCCAGCGCTTACGATCCGGACTCGCCGCCCATCTTTTCTCAGCCGGTGAGCGTTCCTGAAATGCCATGGAAAACCGCTCCCACCAAAGGTCATCTCATGGGCAATATCACCGGCAACTTCGCCACCAACTTTCTCGATGGCGCGACAGTTTCCGTGAGCGGACCGGTCACTCGCTCGCAAACCAATGACGCCACCGGGTTCTACGGTTTTGTTGACCTGCCTCCGGGCGATTACACCGTCACGGCATCGTTTGCCGGTTATCAGACTGCGCAAACAACCGTGACGATTTCGCCCGGCGTGGTCAGCACGCGCAATTTCAACCTCTTCCTCGTCGGCCCGCCGGAAATTGCAGCCCAACCGCAAAGTCGCACGAATTATGTCGGCACTTCCGTCAACTTCACGGTGTCCGCCACCGGCGCCGGCGTGTTGGATTATCAATGGCTCAAAGACGGCGCAGTTCTCCCTGCTGCCACCAACGCCACTTACACTATCGCGTCCATCACGACGAACGATGCCGCCAACTACACGGTGGTTATCAGCAACAACTTTGGCGCTATTACCAGCGCCGTCGCTACGCTGACCGTCATCGTGCCGCCGCCAAATCTGCGCTCGCTGCCGTTATGGGAAATTCCTGCCAACTCGCGCACCAACGTCACCTCCGACGTGACCGAACGCGGACTCGGATTCAATCCGGTTAACAATCATCTGCTGCTCGTCAGTCGTGCCAACGCGGCCAACAACATCTATGTCCTCAATGCCACCGATGGCTCACAACTTTACTCGCTGAACCTCGGCTCTGGAATTATCACCGGCGGCACGTTTCCGGTGAACATGATTGGCGTCGCCGATGACGGTGCCGTTTACGTCGGCAATCTCACGACAGCCGGTGCGACCACTGCGTTTCGGCTGTATCGCTGGGCCAATGATGATCCCGGCACGATTCCGACGTTGGCTTATTCCGGCAATCCGATTTCCGACACCAATGAACGTTGGGGCGACACGCTCGCTGTGCGCGGTAGCGGTTTGAACACACAGATTCTGATTGGTTCGCGCTCAGGCACTAACGCCGTCATTTTTACCACCGTAAACGGTACGACGTTTTCACCTAATCCCATCGCCGTAAACGGCGGCGCAAATTCGATGTTCGGCCTGGGCATCGCATTCGGTCACGGCGACACCTTCTGGGGCAAAGTAAATTCCGGCACGCTGCGTCAAATCAGTTTCAATCTCGCAAATGGCACCGGCACAATTATTCAAAGCTTTCCCGGCCTGACCGGCGCCAATGCCATCGCGCCCATCGGCATCAGCACGGCACTGAATCTTCTCGGTGGCATCGCCATCGAAACACCCGACAGTCTGAAGCTCTATGATTTGCCGCTCGTTGGCACGCCCAGCTTGATTGAGACAAACACATTTCCGACCGACAACGCTAACGCGAATGCCGTCGGTTCAGTCGTGTTTGGTGGTGACCGCGTCTTCGCGCTGAATTGTCAGAACGGCATTATTGCGGTGAAAATTCTACCGCCAACAGTTGCACCTTCAATCAGCCAGCACCCGGAATCGCAAGTCGTCAAAGTCGGTTCAAACGTAACGTTCAGCGTGACGGCTGACGGCACACCCGCCCCGGCGTATCAATGGTATTTCAATGGCGCAGCACTCGACTCTGCCACGTCGCCGGATCTGCTTCGCTCTAACACGCAACTCACTGATGCGGGCGATTACTTTGTCGTCGTCAGCAACATTGCAGGCGTGATGAACAGCAGCACCGCAACGCTGAGCGTTCTACCGCTCGCTCCCTTGCGCTTTGAGAACATCAATCCACTGCCTGACGGCACGATGGCATTGATGATTTCCGGCGAACCCGGTTACCCCTTTGCCATCGAACGTTCGACCAATTTCACCACCTGGTTGGAAATCACCAATGTGACCAATCCCACCGGCATCGCTGGCGTGATTGACCACGACGCCACCAATCAACCCGTCGGATTTTACCGCGCGCGACAATAAACCTCTCCGCAAAATTATGACACTGATTGAACGCTTGCTTCAGAATCGCCGTCGGGCTT
>CALAYC010000153.1 GCA_937894935.1 uncultured Verrucomicrobiota bacterium | reverse complement strand
GATGTAAATACAATGTACAGACTTTTCTTACAAAAAGTTAAGTACAGGCTCTAGGCAACTTGAAACAATGGGGACTGGCAACTCAACTCTTCGCCCTCAACAATGATGATCGCCTTCCCAAAGATGGTTCACCGAATGGCCTGTCCACCACCGAAGGATGGTACGTGGATTTGCCCCGAACCCTGGGACAACCCATCTACGCGGAAATGCCCTGGCGCACCAATGCTTCGATTCCGCTCGGAAAATCCATCTGGATTTGCCCTTCAAATCCGCGCCGGAGCAATGGAGTGAACCTGTTTCATTATTGTCTGAACCGCCACGTAAACCTCACCGGCGCCGGCAATCAGGTGCGGTTATCAAAAATTCCGCAACCATCCGCTACCGTCTGGCTCTTTGACAATGGCGGCACAGCGCCCGTCGCTCAGCAGAACAACGTCCATTCCAACCTCCACTCCGCGGGCGCAAATTTTACGTTCCTGGATGGACACGCAGCGCGATTTAAGAACAAACATTACTGGGATTTTTCCAACAACACCGGCCGGACCAACAATCCCAACCTCATTTGGATTCCATGACGCGCCCGTCACTGCTATTAAGCAGGAACGCTAAAACACCATGAGTTTCTGCCGCGCTGTTTTTCTGGATCGCGATGGAGTCTTGATTGAAGACCGTGACTATCTCCATCGCGTTGCTGAAGTGAAGTTCATTCCCGGAGTCATGACGGCTCTGCAACGGCTCCAGGCGGCAGGGTTTCAGTTGTTCATTGTCACGAATCAATCCGGCGTCGGTCGCGGCTATTTCACCCGGCAGGATGTTGAGGAAGTGCATGCGCATCTCTGTCGCGAGTTCGCCAAGCAACAGATTTCGATTCGAAAAATCTACGTCGCGCCCGAAGCTCCCGACCAACCCAGCCGCGGCCGCAAGCCCTCGCCGCAATTTCTTTTCGATGCCAGGGATGAATTCGGCGTGGTCCTTGCTAAGTCGTTTATGGTCGGGGACAAATGGATTGACGTGCAATGCGGCTGGAATGCCGGTGTGCAAAAGAGCATTCTCGTGCGCACCGGTTACGGTCGCGCTATGGAGCAACAACACGCATCCGAGCTGGCCAACGCCGTGGTGGTGGATGATTTAGCGGCAGCCACTGACTGGATTTTGGAACACGATTGAACTCATTACATGTGCGGAATCATTGGTTACATCGGTAAAAAAGCAGCCTCGCCCATCGTGCTCGAGGGGCTCCGTCGATTGGAATATCGCGGTTACGATAGCGCCGGGCTTGCTGTGCTGCATCAAGCCAATCTCGAACTGCGCAAGAAGAAGGGCAAAATTGACGAAGGCCTCGCCCGCGAATTGAACCTCCGCCCCGCCAACGGCGACGTCGGTATTGGACACACCCGTTGGGCAACGCACGGACCGCCCTGCGACGAAAACTCGCATCCTCATCTCGATCAATCCGGCAAGATTGCCGTGGTCCACAACGGCGTGATTGAGAACTACGATCAACTTAAGCAACGCCTCACGAAAGCCGGACACACTTTTCAATCCAGCACCGATACCGAAGTGTTGGCGCATTTAATCGGTGAACATTACACCCGGCTCAGCAAGCAGAAATCCGAGTTGAATCCGCTCACCGAAGCCGTTCGCGCGGCGCTGCGTGAAGTCATCGGCACGTACGGCATCGCCGTCATCTGCACCGAGCAACCGGATGTCATGGTCGGCGCGCGACGCGGCTCACCGCTCATCATCGGCATCGGCTGTGGCGAACATTTTCTTACGAGCGACGCTAACGCTGTCGTGGCTCACACGCGTCAGGTGGTGTTTCTGAACGATTACGACATCGCAACCGTTTCCCGCGATCGCTTCGATGTCATCAATCTCGGAACGGATACTGCCAACGTTCAGATCAGCCAATTGGAGTTTCAGGCGGAAGATTCGCAACGCGGCGACTTCCCACACTTCATGCTCAAAGAAATTTTTGAGCAACCGCGCACGGTGAAAAACGCCTTACGCGGTCGGGTGGACTACGAAGGCGCTACGGCGCGCTTCGGTGGATTGAATCTCAGCCCGGCGGAATTACGCAGCATCGACCGCCTCGTCATCGCCGCAAGCGGCACAAGCTGGCATGCAGCGCTGATTGGCGAATATCTCATCGAAGAATTCGCGCACCTGCCGGTCGAAGTCGAATTCGCGCATGAATTCTGTTACCGCAATTGTCCGCTGGAAAAAAACACCGTGCTGTTGGTGATTTCGCAATCGGGCGAAACCGCGGATACGCTCATGGCGTTGCGCGAAGCCAAACGCCGCGGCCACAAAGCGCTCGCCATCGTCAATGTCGTCGGCAGCACCATCGCCCGTGAATCGGATGGCGGCATCTACATGCACGCCGGACCGGAAATCGGCGTCGCCTCGACCAAAGCGTTCATCTCCACACTTACGATTCTCTCGCTGCTCGGAGTTCACCTCGGCCGCATGCGCATGTTGTCGGCCGGACGCGCGACGGAAATCCTCCGCGCGCTCGAAGCTGCGCCGCAGCAGATTGACGCGCTGTTGCAGCAAAACGACGCCATCAAGAAACTCGCGTTGAAATATTCCAATGCGGAAGATTTCTTCTTCCTCGCCCGCGGTTACACGTTTCCCGCTGCGCTCGAAGGTGCATTGAAACTGAAGGAAATTTCCTACATCCACGCGGAAGGCTATTCCGCTGCGGAAATGAAGCATGGCCCTATCGCGCTCATTGATGAGAAAACGCCGACGGTTTTTCTCGTGCCGCAGGATTCCATGTACGAGAAGACGATGGCGAATCTCGCGATGATTCGCGCTCGAAAAGGACCGGTGATTGCCGTGGCAACAGAAGGCGACTCGGAAATCAGCAAGGTTGCGGACGATGTGATTTACGTGCCGAAAACCATTGAGCCGCTCAATCCGATTCTTACAAGCGTGCCACTGCAACTCTTCGCTTATCACATCGCCGTCGCACGCGGTTGCGATGTCGATAAACCGCGTAATCTCGCCAAGAGCGTGACAGTGCAATAACGGACGGATTACGTTCGATTCCATCCGAACTGACCTCGGTTGGGTTGAACGACGTGGACAATTTTTCTCCAGCGCCTATGCTGCCCGGCGCTATGGGCGAAGTAAAAATGATCACCACGCAAACGCCGCATGAACTCGGTTACTCGATGCCGGCAGAGTGGGAAAAACACGCTGCCACCTGGATCGGTTGGCCGCACAATGCCTCTGATTGGCCGGGAAAAATTGCGGTCATCCGCTGGGTTTACGGCGAGATGGTGCGCAAGATTTCGCAAGGCGAAGATGTGCGTATCATCGTTCGGCACAAAGCCGAAGCGCAGTTTGCCAGCGGCTTTTTGAAAAGCGCGCATTGCGATATGAAGCGCGTGCAATTTGTGGTGCATCCGACCAATCGCGGTTGGACGCGCGATAGTGGACCGATTCATGTGCGTCGCCGCAAAGGTGGGAAATTCGAGAAGGCTATCGTTCACTTTCACTTCAACGGTTGGGCCAAATACAACAATTGGAAAAAAGACACGCGCGTACCGCAAACCGCCGCGAAATTTCTCAAACGACCGTTGTTCGATGCGCGTTGGCAAGGTCGTCCGTTTGTGATGGAAGGCGGCGGGATGGAATTAAACGGTCGCGGCACTTTGATCACAACCGAAGAGTGTTATCAGCATCCGACGATTCAGATTCGCAATCCCGGCATGACCAAAGCCGACTATGCCGAAACGTTCAAAAAGTATCTCGGCGTGACGAATCTGCTGTGGTTGAGCCGCGGGCCGGTCGGAGACGATACGCATGGGCACATTGATGACATCTGCCGGTTTGTAAATCACAAGACACTCGTACTCATCAAGGAAACGAACAAACGCGACGTGAACTACAAGCCGCTCGCGGAGAACTGGGAGCGCGTGCCGGATTTGCGATTGGAAGACGGTTCGAAACCGGAAGTGGTCGCGCTGCCAATGCCTGCGCCGCTGATGTTCGAAGGAATTCGGCTGCCCGCGAGTTACGCGAATTTTTATATCTGCAATTCGTGCGTGATGGTTCCCACGTTCAACGATCCAAATGATCGGATTGCTCTTGGCATTTTAGGTGAGCTGTTCCGCGATCGGCCCGTGGTGGGAATTCATGCCGTGGACCTTGTGTGGGGATTTGGCTCGCTACATTGCCTGACGCAACAGGAGCCGGCGTAGCCCCAGGGAAACGCCGGTTGCGGCGCCGCCCGAAGGGTGACATTTTTCGGCAACGAAACCGGCTATGAGCGAGTTCAAATTTGCTTGTCCCGTCTGCGGTCAGCACATCACGTGCGACTCCGCCGCCAGCGGCACGCAAATGAATTGTCCCACCTGCTTTCGCAAACTCGTTGTTCCTCAAGCGCCAAAATCTGAACGGGGCGCTTTCGTTTTGCGCGCAACCGAAGCACAAAGCCGCACTGTGCCGTTGCCGGGACAAAGTCAAACGGTGACTCAACCGCGATCGCAGACCAAGTTGCCTGTAATTGCAGGTATCGTAATTGCAGTGCTGGTGCTCGGATCTGTCGCATTCAACTTTCGAGATAAGTTGTTTTCCGCAGCAAAAGTTTCTGACTCGAAGAACAGCGCGACGAACAGCATCACAATCGCACAAACGGCTTCGACCAACTGGACGCTGAATTTGTCTCGCGCTGAAATTCCGAATGCCCCCGCGGAAGGGATGATTATGGGACGCCGGTTTTCATTGGAACGGGCGGTAATTCAAGGCGGACGACTCGACTTGCGACAAGGTCCGAAGTGGCCGCCGGACGTGGGATTATCCATTCATCTCTACGCGGATCGTTCTGAAGATCTCGCCGGAAAAACCGTAGTGCTTGAGGCCAGTCGCACCAATGCACCACGCGTGGTTCTGCGTTGGAAGGATGAACAATCGAATGCCGTGACAAAAGACTTTCGCAAGGGCTACGCTGCGCGAGTAGAATTTGGTTCAGTCACCAACAAGCGGCTCGCGGGAAAAATCTTTCTGGCTACTCCGGATGACGCGAAGAGTTATGTGGCGGGAACGTTCAGTGCTGAAATCCGAAAACCGAATCCGCCAAAGCCGTAGCGCCGAAAGCTGAGCCACCTTTATTCTTCAGTAGAGTAATTCCGAGCGTGGACTATTGCGTGAGACTGGCATAAGCTCGCGCGCAACGGTCGATCTCATGGCACTACTCGAAGTTCAAAACCTCAAGGTCCATTTCCCTGTAAAACGCGGTGCGCTACGGCGGGCGCGCGATTTTGTCAAAGCAGTGGACGACGTCAGTTTTTCCATCGCACCAGGCGAAACGCTTGGGCTTGTCGGTGAGAGCGGTTGCGGAAAAACCACATTGGGCCGCGCCATTGTGCGGTTGGTCGAGCCGACGGCCGGGAAAATTTTGTTCGAAGGACAGGACCTCGCACCGTTGAGCGGAGCGGCATTGCGCGCGCGGCGACGCCAATTGCAGATGATTTTTCAAGACCCTTACAGTTCGCTAAATCCGCGACTCACGGTGGAGGATATCATTGGTGAAGCCATCGACTTGCACGAAGGCAGCGAAGCCAAATCCGCGCGGTCAAAACGCATCGCGGAATTATTGCGTGCCGTAGGATTGGATGCTGCGTACGCACTACGTTATCCGCATGAGTTCAGCGGCGGACAGCGACAACGCATCGGAATTGCCAGAGCGTTGGCGGTGCAACCGAAGTTAATCGTCTGCGATGAACCGGTGAGTGCACTGGATGTTTCCGTACAGGCGCAGATCATTAATCTGCTTCAGGATTTGCAGCAACAGCATGGCATTGCCTACCTGTTTATCGCACATGACCTCGCCGTAGTGGAACACATCAGCAATCGCGTGCTGGTGATGTATCTCGGCAAAGTGGTGGAACTGGCTGAAGCAAAAGACGTCATTCGCGCGCCGAAACATCCCTATACTCAGGCGTTAATTTCGGCTGTGCCGGAAGTTGATCCCGATTCCAAGCGGCAACGAATTCTCTTACCGGGCGATGTGCCCTCCCCGATTCATCCGCCGTCCGGTTGTCACTTTCATCCCCGCTGCCCCGTCGCGGAAAAACCGCGGTGTGAAACCGTTGCTCCTGAATTTCGTCGCGTGACCGGCGATCATTGTGCCGCGTGTCATCTCGCGACATGAATGTGTGACTGTCAATTCACCGGGATGGTGAAATCGTGTTGTCCTTCGAGTTTTTTGTCGGTGACGACAAAAAGCCGATAGGTCACCCCGGGCACGAGCGGTTCTGGCTGGATTCCTTTCGCTTCGGGACGCATGCCGCGGATGGTGCTGCCGTAGTTGAACGTTGAAATCGGGACAGAATTGGAATCAGAAACGATTCGCCACACAGGTACCGCGAATTTGTTGGTTTCAAATTTGGCGAGTTCCACCACGCGGACGCTTTTGAGCTGGTAGTAGCCGTTCAACGTAAAGGTCACCGGAACGCTGGTGTTGTTTCGCGCGTTGGGTCGCTTGGATTGCATCCACGGGCTGAGTCGATGAGCAATTTGAATACTCTCGGAACGGAAATAGTCTCTGTTGAGGTAAAGGCTCAGCCCTGCGAGACCGAAGATAAAAATCGCCGTGAAAATGAATTTTGTTTTCGACATGTCCAGTGCGTTGACGCCTTAGAGAAATAATTATTCGGATTTCACCGTGGCGAACATTTTGGAATGAAATGAAAGATCAAAACCTGCATAAACATGTCGAGTCGGGCCAGCGACGCGCGGAAGATGCGTTTACATTAATTGAATTATTAGTGGTCATTGCAATCATTGCGATTCTCGCAAGCATGCTGTTACCAGCTTTGGGTAAAGCAAAGGGGGCTGCACACCGCATCCAATGCACGAATGGACTGAAACAGATTTCCCTGGCGACCGTCATCTACGGAACGGATAACAGTGGTTATCTGCCACCGCGCACCAACCAATATCGCTGGCCGCATCTATTGCAGGAAACGTATCAGAAAGTCGAGTTGTTGGTGTGTCCCAGTGATGCGAAACGCGGCACTCCCATGACCGATACCGCCGCAGTGACTTTGGCAGATCGCTCGCCGCGGAGCTATCTGATCAATGGCTGGAATGATCATTTCAAACGCACTCTTACCGACCCAGAGTTTCAGCAGTACATGGCGGGGACGTTACCTACCGGTTCGATGAAAGAGCAAAGCATCACCAAACCGTCGGAAACAGTGCTTTTCGGTGAAAAGAAAAATCTGCTCACTTCGGCCGGAGTGGCGATTGCCGCAGATTTTTACATGGATCTGATGGAAGGCTTGGGGAATGACGCGGACCGCGTGGAACGCGGTTGTCATTCAACCATCCGCTCTGGCACGACCACGAAATCAGGCGTTTCAGTCTATGCTTTCGCCGACGGCAGCGCCCGGACGCTCAAATTCGGGAAAGATGTCTGGCCGGAAAATATTTGGGCAATTCACGACGAAGATCGCAAAACGTTTGCCTTCCAACCGTGAAATTGCGGCCACTCAGTTGTTCGCGATAAGCAACGGCTCCGGCGGACCGGGAAACTTCGGTTGCCTATTCAGCACATAGAGATCAACCGCGCATAAGGTGCGGGCCAATGTCTCGCGAATCTTTACCCGCGCCGACCAACGGAAATTCAAGTCCGGCGCGGCGTAGGCAACAGCATCCAGATTGTGACGCTGCGCAATCCATAACGCGCGCGGACAATGGAACTCTTCTGTCACAATTGTGAATCGGTTTAATGCAAAGACCGAGTTCGCGCGAACAATGGAATCCAAAGTGCGGAAACCGGCGTAATCGCATGTAATAGCGTCCGACGGAACTCCAGCGGCAATCAGAGCGTCGCGCATATCCGTCGGCTCATCATAATGCGCCACTGAATTGTCCCCGCTGACAATCAGATGACGCACTTTGCCAGCGTGAAATAATTCTGCGGCAGCAGCAATGCGTTGCGTGAAGTGCAGATTCGTATTACCGCGCGACGTAAATTTTGAAGTACCAAGCACCATTGCGACGTCATTGACCGGAACCGTCTCAATTGAGCGGAATATTTTCCCTTTCGCCGCTCGGCGGCATAGTTGATCCGCACCGATCATCGCGAAAATTCCCGTCAGCGCAAAAATTACGAAGACGATTGCTAAACAACGAAGTTTTGGGCGGTGATTTTTCACAACGTTGATGTCAGTTAAACCGCTACCGGCGCTTTGATCGCCGGATGCGGGTCGTAACCGATCAGTTCAATGTCCTCAAATTTGAAGTCGTGAATGTTCTTCACCGCAGGGTTCAATTTGATTTGTGGCAACGGTCGCGGTTCGCGAGAAAGTTGCAGTTTCGCCTGTTCGACGTGGTTTGCGTAAAGATGCAGATCGCCGAACGTGTGGACGAAATCGCCCGGTTTCAGATCACAAACCCGCGCGACCATCAACGTCAGCAGCGCATAGCTGGCGATGTTGAACGGCACGCCGAGAAAGATATCCGCGCTGCGTTGATAGAGCTGACAACTGAGTTCGCCTTCGCTGACGTAAAACTGGAATAACGTGTGGCACGGCGGCAGCGCCATAGTGTGAATCTCGCCGGGATTCCATGCGCTGACGATGAGTCGGCGGCTGTCGGGATTTTTCTTAATCTGCGCAATAACGTCGTCAATCTGATTGATGCTGCGACCATCGGCGGTGCGCCAATCGCACCATTGCGCGCCATAAACACGACCGAGATTGCCGTTCTCATCGGCCCATTCATTCCAGATGCTCACGCCGTTTTCTTTGAGATACTTGATGTTCGTATCGCCTTTGAGAAACCAGAGCAGCTCGTGAATCACCGAACGGGTATGAACTTTCTTGGTGGTGACGAGCGGAAAACCGGCCGCAAGCGAATAACGCGTTTGCGCGCCGAACAGCGAATACGTGCCCGTGCCGGTGCGATCGGCCTTAAATTTGCCGTGTTGCAGCACGTGGCGGAGCAAATCGAGATACTGAATCATCGCGGTGGGGATTTAACCACGAAACCGTCGCATGTCACGCCGAAGCACTACAAAAATCTCTCCGCTACGATCCGAGATTTATTGCGTCGCCGGACGGTCTGGTTCTTTCGAATTTTCCGGCGTGGATGGCGGCAGCTCCACTCGAATTGGGGGAGCTTTGGGTTTGGCTGCTTCCAATGATTGAGGCTTTTCTGCTGGCGCAACCGGGACTTTGACGAGATTCAATTCCTTCGCCAGTTCATCCAACAAAACAATGAGCAGGCTTTGTTGTTTGCGAATCTGGTGCGAGAGGAAATAAGCCGCCAGCGGCAACGTGACCGCCGCCGCAACCAGCAACCACATCCATCCGCCGAACATTCCCACCACGACCGCTTCGAGCGCGAGTAACAGCCAGAGAATAGCACGCGCCTGCATGGACCAACGCCCGCGCAATCGGCAGCGAATCAATTGTCGGCCACGCGCATGATCTTCAGCCGCGGTGATGAGTTGCACGTTGCTCCAGCGATTTGCGAAAACTTCCACATCGAATTCGCTCCAGCCGACGTCTGAGCGATTCGGCCAGCCGCGTCGGTCCAGTTCCCGCAACACGCGCGTCACAAAATCCACGCGCTCAATTCGTTTTTCCGCCCAGTAGCTGGTTTCGGTCAACGCTCCGCCCTGCTGCCGAAGCGCAACGGAATCCAGCGTTTCCTGCGTGGGTTCGATGCGCAATCGCAAGGCGAGCCGGTTTTGGTGGCGTTCCCAACCGCGAACGATCGGTTGCAGAAAGAACAGCAAAGCCACGAGCGGACGTGACCACCAACGACGTTTGTTGCGCGGAATTTTTGCCTGCGCGCCAGCGATGGCGCAAATCACCAGCGGAATGGCAAGACTCGTCAGCGCGAGCGGAAAGAGAATCGGCAGCACGACAGACAACACCCACAACGGCAGCGAAATCAGAATGTGATACTCCAGCGTCGTGAGCAGCATCAGCATCGTCGCCGGCTCGGATGCGTAAATCGTCTGAAACGGTGCGCTGCCAAAAACACCGCGGTAAATAATCGGTTGCTGCAATAAGAGCCCGAAGTTGGATGGACTGTAAATGCGACCGCGCCAGATGCTGTTGCCGAAGGCGTTGAAATATTCCGGATGTTTTTGCACCAGGAGCGCTTCGGCTTCGCCATAACCGGCTTGTTGTTTCAAATACGCGCGGATGGTTGAACGCCGATAGTGCCAGACGAATGCGGCCGGACTGAAACCGATTTTGCAGCCCGCTTGCTGCAAGCGCCAACAGATGTCCACATCATCACCGGCTTTGCGGAAAATCGGATCGAATCCGCCGATCGCCAGCAAAGCGCGTTTGAAGAACGCCATGTTGCAACCGGGAATGTGTTCCGCTTCGCGATCGGTCAACATCACGTGCGCCGGACCGCCAGGCGACACCATGACCGCCGCCGCAGTTGCACAATCTTCCGGCGGCAAAAGATTGTGTCCGCCGACACCGTCGAATTCACCGTTGATCAATTCCGCGACGAGGTAATACAACCAGTCTTCATCCGCGCGACAATCGGCATCCGTGAACGCAATAATTTCGCCTTCAGCCGCCGCGATGCCGGTATTGCGCGCGACCGAGAGCCCGAGATTGGTTTGATGGCGAAAATAGCGAACGTGAGGAAATTGTTGCGCGAGATGCGGCGTGCCGTCAGTCGAGCCGTCATCCACGAGAATCACTTCGTAATCCGAGTAGTTCTGATTACGCAACGATTCCAGACAGGCCTTGAGCGTGTGAGCGGCGTTGTAACTGGCAACGACGACGGAAACTTTCGGTTTGCGCCGCAGCGGAAATTTTGGCGCGATTCGAAACGCCTCGGCCACCGCCTCAAACGACGGCTTCTTTTCGCGCGTCGCCGTGGTCAAACCCATCTGCCAATCGGTCACCTGTTCGCCGCCGCGATGCCAATCGTCCGTGAAGCTGAAAACAATCGCACCCGCCAGCCCGCCGCGAAACGCGAGTTCAATCTGCCACGAGAGCATCGCGCATTTCGCGGCTTCGCCTTCGCGATAGGAATCGACGCCGAATTCACCGAGCAACAGCGGTTTGGTGTCCGCGACCATTTGCAATCGCGCGAGGTAGTTTTTGAACGCCGCCGGTTGATGCAGGTAAACGTTGAAGCAGACGAAATCGAGCGTTTGCGGCTGAAGAAATTCCGTAGTCGGATAATTCGCGTACGTGCAAAGACAATCGGGATCGATGCGTTTAGCTTCAGCGACGAGTTCATCGATGAACTCCGCCATCTTTGCCGCACCGCACCAACGTACGATGTCGGAAGGAATTTCATTCGCGACGCTGTACGCAAAGACGGCGGGATGGCGTCCGCAGGACAGAACAGCGTGACAGACCGCCTGACGCGCTTCAGCACGGCGCACCGGGTCATCGAGAAAAACCAGGTGCTTGTTCCATGGAATATCAATCAGGACCAACAGGTCGTGTTGCGCGGCGAGATCGAGAAACCAGCGTGGCGGCAGATGATAAACGCGCACCAGATTCGCGCCGAGTTCCTTGATGAGATGAAAATCTTTGGTGGTTTGATCGAGATCAGCGAAAGGTTGCCCGTCTTTTCCCGCTACAAATGGCCCATAGGAAACACCCTTGAGATATAATTTCTCGGTGCCGCGACGAAAAAATTTTCCGTCCACCGTGACGCGTGGACGTTGGGCGAACAAATCGGCCATGGTGGGTCAGACGTTCTCCGTTTCTGATTTAGTCATCTGATTTCCGCTAACGAAATCACAAGCAATCTGACGAGGCAAGCCGCTGAAAATTTCAATCGACAGACGATTTTTTCAGCTTTGCCACATAAGCGCCATCCACACCATCAATGAATGGCAGTAGCTGACGTTCTCGTTCCAATTTAAAATTCGAATGATGATCGAGAAATTCTTTCACGACGCCCACATTTTCCTCTGATTCCAGACTGCATGTGCTGTAAACCAACACGCCGCCGGGTTTCAGTCGCGCCGCCGCATCGTACAACAAC
>CALAYC010000152.1 GCA_937894935.1 uncultured Verrucomicrobiota bacterium | reverse complement strand
CATTCGCGCGGATGTGGACGGCAATATCTGGGCAAGTGCGGGCTGGGCCGGTGAGGGCTACGACGGCGTGCACGTGTTCGCCTCAGACGGCAAACGCATCGGGGTGATTTTGTTGCCGGAGATTTGTTCCAACGTGTGCTTTGGTGGCGCGAAGCGGAATCGCCTGTTCATGACGGCGAGCCAATCGCTTTACGCTGTGTATGTGGAAACACTGGGAGCGCATATTACCTGAGTTTGTAAATCGCCAGCATGAGATGTGGATAAAGCAAATTCCGCCTTCTCACGTCGGCGGCTACGGAAAATGATTTATGGCTGAACCATTCAAATTGACTCGCATTCCTACGCTGAAAACGGTCAGCGATTTTCGCGCTCATGTCGCGTCGCTCGGTATCGAGTTGCCGTGTGAAGATGAAATCGTGGCAGGTAACGCGTCGCCGCTCGCGCAACCGATTGACAGCGTAACCATCAATGGCAAACGCATCGGTAATCGCTGGGCGATTCATCCGATGGAAGGTTGGGATGGCACGACGACTGGTGGCGTGACGGAGGAGATGTTACGCCGCTGGCAGCGATTCGGGGAGAGCGGCGCAAAGTTGATTTACGGCGGCGAAGCGATGGCGGTGCGCCCGGATGGCCGCGCGAATCCGAATCAAATCATCATCACGGAGGAAAACAAGGCGGGCATTGCGTCGTTGCGCGAGACGCTGGTGAAGGCGCATCAGGAGCGTTACGGGAACACGGACGATCTGGTTATCGGTTTTCAACTGACGCACTCGGGTCGATTCTGTAAGCCGAATGATAAGAAGCGTATGGAGCCGCGCGTGGCGTTTCGGCATCCGATTCTGGATCGCAAATTCAACGTGACGAGTGATGCGCAGGTGTTCACCGATGCGGAGATAGAGGAGTTGATTCAATGTTACATTCGCGCGGCGAAGATTGCGTGGGATGTGGGCGCGGACTTCGTGGACATCAAGCATTGTCACGGGTATCTGCTACATGAGTTTCTTGGCGCGCACACGCGGCCCGGCAAATTCGGCGGTAGTTTTGAAAATCGCACGCGCATTTTGCGCGAGATTGTGGCGGGTATTCGCGCGAGCGGGAACAAGATCGATTTGGGCGTGCGACTGAGCGCGTTTGATTTTGTGCCGTTCAAACCTGATCCGGCACTGTCGCAACCGGGCAAGCTCGGGCCGGGTATTCCAGAGGATTTCTCGCATTGTCTGCCGTATCGCTATGCGTTCGGCGTGAACGTCAATAATCCGGTTGAATACGATTTGACCGAGACATTGCAATTCGTGGAATTGTGCGCGCAACTCGGGGTGAAGATTCTGAACCTGAGCGCGGGCTCGCCTTACTACAATCCGCATATTCAACGTCCCGCTGCATATCCGCCGAGCGATGGGTATCAACCGGCGCATGATCCTTTGATTGATGTCGCACGGCAGATCAATGTGGTGCGACAGGTGAAGGACTTTTGTAGCCGCCGACGTGAGGAGGCGGATAAATCGCGTGAAGGAGAGTCCGCCTCGTTACCGCGGCGGCTACCGGTTGTTGTCGGGACGGCCTATAGTTATCTGCAGGAGTATCTCCCCCACGTGGCACAATACGTCGTGCGCAATGGCTGGACGGATATGGTCGGTCTCGGGCGCATGGTGTTGAGTTATCCGAACATTCTTGCTGAAGCGGTGGAGAAGGGGAGCATTACGCCGAAGCAGATTTGTCGCACGTTCAGCGATTGCACGACGGCGCCGCGGAACGGAATGATTTCCGGTTGCTATCCGCTCGATAAATATTATTCCGCAAAACCGGAGTTTCAGCAGTTGAAGGAAGTGAAGAAGAAGGTGGGGGCGTGATGAATTAGTCTCCACCAATCCAACCGTAGCCGGGCGAGTACGTAATTTGGTGATCCCCAAATGGAGGCCAGCGGGCGATTATTGTCCATTCATTTGGATTCTCGCCGAATTCTTTCACAACCAGAACCTCCTGGATCCCTGCAAAGGCCTCAGCGAATCCAATCATTGCGATCAGTGCGACGGAGAATCGCAAAAGTGTTTTGTGCCGTGGCAGTCCGAGTACGCCTAAAATTGTAATCGGAAGAACGAAAAGGCTCGCAAGTAAGATCAAACCGAAAGTTCCTGGCAGAGAGAAACCAAAGGATTGTGTGCGCCAATGAGTGAGCCAATACATGCCCCAAATGACACTGCCAATCAAAACAGTGGTTTGAGTATCTGGCTTTGCAAGCTTCATTCCCGTGATGGAGCGAGCTTTTGAACCAGATCGCCGACTCGAATCTGGCTGGCGGTTATCACCTTCGCATTCACACCGCGCAGATGAAGCGCTTTGCCTTCGGGTGAGTTAACGAACTTCACGGCATCCGGACCGAAGCGAGCAGCGAATTTTTTGCAACCCAGATGCGGCGGTGCGGTGATTTCGATTACGGCTGAACCAATCGCGAGCCGCGTGCCGGGCGGGATGTTTGTCTCGCTCAAATCAAAATCCACAAACAACTGGTCACCGGCCAATTGCCAGCGCGATTTGTCCTGCGCCAACAACTCAATGACGCGAGCGTTCATGAGATTGAGTTGCATTTCGGGATTGGCTGAGCCGTCCGGAGTGCTGCGACTGCCACGCGTTTTCCAGTTATCGCCGACAAGGCCATGCGCGGGATCAAGTTGTCCTTCCGCCAGGACTTCGCGCTCTTCGGTTTTAGGACGACGGCAGATCATCTTCAACACGCCGACATCTTTAGGCGACTGACGAATGGTTTCCAAACCGGCTTCCATTTCGGCGAGCGTAAGAAACTGAACAGCAGTCGTCATGGCGAGTGATGTAAAAGAGCGGGAGTGCGTTGTCGAGCATGCAGTGATGCGGTTCACTGCGCGTTGAACGCATCAAAGTTTCCGCACCCGGTCAGAATGCGGAAAAATTCAGAAGCGTGGAAAAATTTTCGCAAGGCGCGAAGATTCGGTGCGGTGAACTCACCTTATACCGTTGCGATCTTAATTCGCGCTTTTTTTGCAGCTGGCTAAAGATGCCGCTGCTTATTACGAAGTCGGCGGGCAGAACGATATGACGCCTTCGACTTCTTTTCCGTTGTGAGGCAGCAGCCATTTGCCGCTGGTCGTGTAAATGGCGCGGGTACGGAATCCATCGCCGCGAACCCAATAAACGAGACCGGGAATCGGCTCATTTTGGGAATGGCGGTCTGGTTGAGGCATTGTTTCTGAGAACGTTGAGGACATCGTTTTTAAGCAATGTTCAATCGGTTGAATGCGGTGAATTTATTTCTGATTCGATGGGCTGATTTGCTTTGAACAAGATTTAGATTCTTCCAGCGGTGGGGACTGCAGTGTTACGGGAAAAACAGCCGCAGTAGTTTAATTTCCTTCACGTCGTGATGAACAATCCACTTGGTGCGATGAGATGGAATTGCCCGAGCGGAATCATCTTCGAGCCGAAACCAATAGACCGGGCCTTCTCCGGTCGCCGACAAAGCGACCTGAGTTGAAGCGGTTTCCGTTTCCATCAGTTGTGGTTCCATTTCGGAACTTTATCGGCTGACGGGTGGAAAATTGCCACTGGGAATATCCTGGTTCAGGAACGCTGATTCCCAACCGATACTTCGCCTTGAGCCGAGGAGTTGGTGTTGGGGAACAAAGGCCCGGTTCGTCTCTGAGCCGGGCCTTTTTCTTTTTTCGATGTCGTATCGTGGGAAATTTTCTTATCGGGCGGAGCGGTCTTCAGAAAACGTATTCTTTTTTCTTCTCTGAGTTGCGGTAGAAGAGTTGGGATTATTTTCATATTTGGTCCGGTGGTGTCATAAGAATTGATGACGCAGTTTTGTCGAACAGCAGGGGAACAGAAATAGACGCGATTTTCTGCGGGCGATAGACTCGCGGCCAATAACGATACGCATGAAATCAATTCTGGGATTCGCAGTTCTGCTCATCGGGATGAATCCGGGGAGCGGAGAAGTTTTGGGGCGCATAGAAAAACCGCTGGGGTTGGTTTCCAATCCGCCGCCGGTGCAGATGCTCGTTCCAGACTTTGTTGTGCGCGAGTTGCCGGTGCAGGTGAACAATGTGAACAATCTCGTGTTCGCTCCGGATGGTCGGCTTTTTGCGTTGTGTTACGACGGGAATGTATTGCAGTTGCGTGACACGGATGGTGATGGCTTGGAGGATGCGGCGACGCATTTTTATCGTAATGACCGCAATGAGATTTTGCCGAGTATCGGAATGGCGTGGGGACCGGGCGGACTTTATATCGCGTCGCAGGGACGCGTGATTCGGTTGCGGGACAAAGGCGATGGGACGAGTGAGATAGAGACGGTCGCGTCCGGTTGGGTGCCGCCGACGTCAGCAGCGGGATCAAATCTGGATGCGGTGGGACTCGCGGTGGATAGCGCGGGGAATGTTTATGTTGGTCTGGGTTGCGATGCGTGGAATCAGGCGTATCGAGTGAACGAGAAAACCGGTAAGTCGGAGTACAACATTCACAGCGAACGCGGCACGGTGTTGAAGTTGTTACCGGGCGGAAAGCGCAAAGTGATTTGCACCGGAGTGCGTTTCACGGTGGGCCTGGCGTTCAATGCGGCGGGAGATTTATTTGCGACGGATCAGGAAGGCGCGACCTGGTTGCCGAACGGAAATCCTTTCGATGAGTTGCTGCACATTCAGCCGGGACGACATTACGGGTTTCCGCCGCGACATCCCAGGTATTTGCCAGACGTGATTGATGAGCCGAGCACGTTTGATTACGGCCCGCAGCATCAATCCACATGCGGGATTCATTTCAACGAGGGCAAAAGAATTTTCGGTCCGGAATGGTGGCGAGGCGACGCGATTATTGCGGGTCAATCACGCGGCAAAATCTGGCGCACGAAACCGGTGAAAACCGCGGCGGGTTACGTGGCGCAGAATCATCTTATCGCGTGTTTAAGTATGTTGACGATTGATGCTGTGCCGACGCCGGACGGCGAATTGGTTGTGGCCTGTCACACGGGCGATCCGGATTGGGGGACTGGACCGCAAGGAAAGGGAAGGTTGTTTCGTATCTCGCTTGCAACGAACGCCACGCCGCAACCGGTTTTCGCGTATGCAGCGAGTCCGACGGAATTGCGTGTGGTGTTTGATCGCGCCGTTGCTTCGATGGATGCGGCGGCGATTGCCGCCGGTGCGACGGTGACGATGGGCAAATACGTGACGGCGGGAGAAGAATTCGAGGTTTTGCGTCCGGGTTATCAAGCGGTGAAGAATCAGCGGACGATGCCGCGTTACGAGTTGCCGGTAATCGCGGCGCAGGTGACGAGCAATCGTCATGAAATCATTTTGCAGACCGCGCCACGAACGGAAGCGGTGAATTACGCGCTTAAATTGCCAGGAGCGCTGGCGGGAGTGCGTGACGCGATCGAAGTGCAAACGGATTTGAGTGGCGTGGAAGCAGAATGGAAGGCGGCACGCGGGACGGAAAGCTGGAGCGGTTGGTTGCCGCATCTGGATTTGACGGCGGCGCGTGGTTTGACGGTGGGGAGTCGCGAATATGAAACGTTTTTCGCCCGACTCAAACAACGCGGCACGTTGACGCTGCGAACGAAACTGGATTTGTGGCAGATGTTACGCGCGGCCACGCAGCCGGATTCCACGCTGGATTTCACGTATCCGGATGAAACGGTGACGTTGGTGTTCCGGGCGAATCGCGCGATTAAAGTTTCAGGTGGAAAATCGTTGCAGAGCGGGAAAACCGAAGCGCGGGTGCAAGTGCAACCACGCGCGAATGAGTGGTTGCCGTTGGAGATTTCGCTGGAAACGGGTTCAGGCGAGCCGCAATTGGAGGTCGGTTGGTTTACGGCGGAAGATCCGCAGCTACGACCGTTACCGTTGCGACGGATTTTGTTGCCATGGGCGCAGCCGTATCTCGTCGCGATTAAAGCGAGTCATCCGCCGGAGATTGAGAGTGCGAGTTGGCAGCGCGGGAAAGAGATTTTCTTTGGCGACCAGGCTGCGTGTTACAAATGTCACAAAATCCGTGGCGAAGGCGGCACGATTGGGGCGGATTTATCGAATCTCATTTATCGCGATTACGCGTCGGTGTGGAAGGACATTGTCGAACCGAGTGCAGCAATTAATCCGGAGCATCTTTCCTATAATGTGCAGTTGAGCGACGGCGAAATGGTCGCCGGCGTTTTGCTCAAGAACGATGCGGAAGAGGTGATTGTCGGTCAGGCGACCGGCAAGAACCTGCGCATTCCCAAAGAAAAAGTTGTGCAGCTTGAAGCGTCGGCCATTTCACTGATGCCGGACGGGCTCATGAGTGGATTAACTGAGCAACAGCAGCACGACTTGATGAAGTTTCTGCTGACAGTGCAATAGCGAGTCGGGCGAAGCGGAATAAAAATTGTGCGGCTGCGGCGGAAGGGCCATGCTGTGGGCGAGGAAATTATGAACCGCCAGCAATTGCTCGACCTTTACTACCTCGAAGCGCGCTCCAAATTAATTGATGTCGCAGCGTTCCTGGATCGACTTGATCGCGCGGACGGCCCGGCAGATTTTCGACTGACGGCGTTTCAGGAAGCGTTGCGAGAACTACAGAGCAATGCGCCTTCTCGCGCAGAACGTGTTCTGACGGCGCTCAGTGATCCGACTTCCGAACCGATTCCAGCGGCGACGACTAAAGCGGCATGTGGAGCGTGGCCGGGGAAAGCGGGTTGAGGGAACTTCGCACGTTATTGATCGGAAACTGACGCTGCTATCAGTCATCAACTAAAAGCAATTATCAACTCATGCGTTACATCGAACCACATGCTCACATGGTGAGTCGCGTTACGGACGATTACCAGGCGATGGTGGTCGCCGGTTGCGCGGCGGTGTGTGAACCGGCGTTCTGGGCGGGATTTGATCGCAGCTCGCCTGCCGGATTTTACGATTATTTCTGTCAGTTGACCGAACACGAACCGCGTCGGGCAGCGAAGTTCGGTCTGCCGCATTACTGCTGGCTTTGCATCAATCCGAAGGAATCCGAGGATGTATCACTCGCGAGCGAAGTGATTGCAATGATTCCGAAATTTCTCGATCGGAAAAATGTGCTCGGCATCGGTGAAATCGGGTTAAACAAGAATTCGCGAAATGAGTTGAAGGTACTCGAAATGCACGTGGACCTTGCGGCGCGGCATAATCAACTCATCCTCGTTCACACGCCGCATCTGGAAGATAAGTTGAAAGGCACGCGGCTCATTCTCGATGTGCTGAAGGCGGATTCGCGTATCAAGCCGGAACGTTGTCTGATTGATCACGTGGAAGAGCACACGGTGAAGCTGGTGCTCGACGGCGGATTCTGGGGGGGGATGACCCTTTATCCGGAAACGAAATGCACGGCGGCGCGTGCGGTGGATATGATTGAACAATACGGCGGCGAGCGGCTCTGGATGAACAGCGCGTGTGATTGGGGCGTGAGTGTGCCGCTGGCGATTCCGCATGCGGCGTTGGAATTACGCAAACGCGGACATAGCGCGACGACGATTGATCGATTGATTTATCAGAATCCCAAACGTTTCCTCAGCCAATGTCCGAACTTCAAAGTGTTGGAAGCTGATTGACGTGCGATGGATGATGTTCAACCGGACGAAACGCAGGCGCGGCAGAGATTGTGGCACGAATGAGAGGATAAGTTCATGCATCTGAAACACGGACTGCAACTCGCCTACTGCACGAACGTTCATCGGGCGGAAACGTGGGCGGAAACTTTTGCGGCGCTCGAACATCACACCCTGCGGGTGAAAGAACGCGTGCAACCCAAGGGACAGTATGCCATCGGCCTGCGCGTGAGCGATCTGGCCTCACGCGAACTTTCCGACGCCGCCACATTGCTGAATTTCCAACGCTGGCTTGAAGCGAACGACTGCTACGTTTTCACGATTAACGGATTTCCATTCGGTCAATTCCATGGCACACGCGTGAAGGAGAATGTGTATCGGCCCGATTGGACCGATCCGCGACGGCTTGAATACACGAAGCGGCTGTTTGATTTACTGGCGCAACTCGTGCCCGCAGGTGTCGAAGGTAGCGTGAGCACTTCGCCGGGATCGTTCAAAGATTTCATTACGACGTCGGAACACGAACGGGCGATGCGCGATAATTTCTGGCGTTGCATTGAACACATCGCGACGTTGAGCGAGCGGACAAATCGGCAGTTGCATCTCGGAGTCGAACCCGAGCCGTTCGGTTGGTTTGAAAACGTGACGGAGACGTTGCGTTTTTTTGAGCAGATGCACGATGAACATCCGGACGAAGCGCGATTGGAAGCGCATCTCGGGGTGAATTACGACGCGTGTCATTTTGCGATTGAGTTCGAAGAACCGGCTGACGCGGTGCGAAAATTTCAGGAGACGGGCATTCGGCTGAGCAAGATTCATTTGAGCAATGCGCTGCGATTGCTCCCGACTGAAGCGAATCGCGAGCAATTGAAGGCGTTTGTGGAGGGTGTTTATCTGCATCAGGTGATTGCTCGTTCACCGGATGGAACGCTCCAGCGTTTTCGTGATTTGCCGGAAGCAATGCAACAGGTGTCGCCGGGAAAATTGAAAGAAAGCGAGTGGCGCGTGCATTTTCATGTGCCGTTGCATTGGCAACCGGGTGATGGGCTTGACACGACTTCAGATCACGTGCTCGGATTGTTGAAATTGTTGGAATCGCAGCCGCAGCTTTGTTCGCATCTGGAAATGGAAACCTATACGTGGGCGGTGTTGCCGGAACCATGGCGTAGTCGCGATGTGGTGGAGCAACTCGTCGGGGAATACGAATGGACGTTGCAACGACTGGCCGAGCACAACCTGAAATGAGGGCGCCGTCGCCGCGGATTGAAACGCTGTTGATTCTCGGTCGCATCTCGAATCTGCCGACCGTGTGGTCGAACTGTCTCGCGGCATGGCTGTTGAATGGCGGAGGAAGTCTTCCTGCGTTTTTGTTGCTTTGTAGCGGGGCGACGCTGCTTTACGTCGGTGGCATGTTTTTGAACGACGCGTTCGACGTTGAATTCGATTGCGAATTTCGTCGGGAACGACCGATTCCATCCGGAAAAATCAGCGAACGTGATGTCTGGTGGGGCGGGGGACTGATGCTGTTTTTCGGGTGGTTGCTGTTGTTTTTATTGGGAGGGGCAACGGCGCTACTCGCATTGCTGCTCGTGGGGGCAATCATCGTTTACGATCTGGTTCATAAACGCACGGAAGCAGCGCCGTGGATTATGGCGAGCTGTCGTTTTCTTCTTTATCTGGTGGCGGGAGCGGCGGCGTTGCATGCGCTTGGCGGCGCGGTCATCTGGCACGGTCTCGCACTGGCAGCTTACATCGTCGGTTTGAGTATGTTGGCGCGAAAGGAAAGTAATCCTGGAAAAGTTCCGGTGGAAGCGTTGCTTTTCCTCATCGCTCCGCTGATAGCGCCGTTGCTGGTGAATCCGATGCGCAGCGTCATGGCTTGGTTTGCTTTTGGATTGCTGACCGTCTGGCTAATTCGCTGCGTGCGAAACTTTCTGTTCAGTGCAGAGCGGAACATCGGTCGCACCGTGGCAAACCTGCTTGCAGGCATCGTGCTCGTGGACGCAGCCGCGGTAGCGCAGTTGAATCTCGGCCTGCTTTTAATCTTCGGCGCGTGGTTTCTTCTCGCGCTGTTGTTGCAGCGGATTATTCCCGCGACGTAGTCAAGTGGACGCAACTTCGGTTGTGAGCGGATTACTTGCTGAAATCATTTGTGACTATGTAAAGCAACCGCGCGCCAGGTCACTGCGACATTGTTGGTGATGATTCCGTCCACACCGAGTTCGAGTAGTTGTGCGGCTACCTCCGGATCGTCGATGGTGTAAACCCAGACCTTGAGGCCGACCTTGTGCGCGTAAGCGATGGCTTCTTTCGAGACTTCGCGATTCCAGACCACGATTCTCGCGCCGCATTTTTTAGCGTCATCGATCCACTCCTTGTTGAGCTTCTTTTCTTCGGTCGTCAAAATTTTTCCGTTTCTCGTCCGGGACGGCCCTAACGCGCCGAGGACTTGCTCAGGAGCTAATTTGTGAAAGTCGGAGAGGTAGTTCCAGTCGAACGACTGTACGATAAGCGTGTTAATCAAATTCCGTGCGCGCAACAACTCCACGCAGGTTTTCGCGTCGCCGGTTTTGCGTTCGATCAATGTGACGCCGCCGTTCTGAATTTCCGTGAGCGCTTCGACGAGCGTTGGTAACGGCGTATTGGGATACGGCGGATTGAACCAATTGCCAGCCTGAAGCGTTTTCAGTTCAGCCAGTGTTTTCGTTTCCAGACGAATTTTCGTGCCGCCCCATTTGTTCGTGGCGTCGGTAGTGCGATCCAATGTGCCGTCATGCATCACAATCGGCACGCCGTCTTTGGTATGGTAGTAATCGAGTTCAATCAGATCCGCGCCGGCCGCTTTAGCAAGTTTGAACGCAGGTAGCGTGTTCTCCGGCGCCAGATGTGAGTAACCGCGATGAGCGATGACGAGCGGGCGTTTCAGCGCCATCAATTGTTCGGCGGTGGACATAGAAGTATTGTCGCAACTTTGGCGGGTGGTTGAGCAGCCGACAGCGATGGTCAGTAACGACACGGCGGAGGCGAGGCGAAGGAGATGATTCATAAGTACGTCAGTGGATCATTGGTTTTGGTTGAGAAAATCAGGTGGCTTTCACGGCGAAGCGATACATGTCGCCGCGATAAACGGAATTTTCCATCTCGGCGATCAATTCCTTGCCGCAGAACGACACACCTTCGACGCGGAATGCGGGGACGTCCGTTCCGACTTCGAAGATTTGCAGCAATTCGCCATCGAGAATGACGGCGCTCAACATCTGGTTAATTTCCGTGAGCCGAATGCCGTAATCTTTCTCGAAAATGTCGTAAAGGGACGATTCGAGGTTTTTGCGATGAATCTCAGGAAACAATTGCAGCGAGATGTAGCGCGTCTCCTTCATCATCGGAATTCCATCCGCGAGGCGGAGTCGTTCAATTTCACACAACGGCGCGCGCAATGTGTATTCCTTGCCGTTGATGGTCTGGGTGTGGTCGCGATACCGCAGATGAAAACCCATCAGACGGGTCGAGGGTTTGCGACCCGCTTCAATCATGTTTTTGGTGAAACCGAAAATGCGGCTGACGGAGCGTTCAACCGTGGAGCGACGCGAAACAAACGTGCCTTTGCCGCGCATGCGTTGCACCCAACCGGCTTTTTCCAGTTCATGCAGAGCTTTGCGGGCAGTGGTGTTGCTGACGCGATATTGGTCGATGATTTCGTTTTCCGAAGGCACGAGCGAACCCGGCTCGAGTTCGCCACGCTGAATCTTCGCGATGATTTCGCGCGAGATCTGAAAATATTTCGGGAACGATTTTTCGTCCGGATTGGATTTCGGTGTCACGAGTGCGAAAATATTGCTGCGAGCCAGTTAAATCACGCGGTTAATTCAGGTCAAGCATCGCTCTGGATTCTCGGGTGATTTTCAATCTTCAGGTTTTGCATTCCAGACCAACAACGGCAGTAACAACGCGAACGCCGATGCGATGACCCAGAAATTTCCGACGGCAGTGAAATTGTAAACAATTTCGCCAGTTGCACCCAAAGTTTTATGCGAATCGATCAGATAACCACCGATGGCTTCCTGTAACGAAGCGCCGGCATAGCTGAACAGGCCGATGACGCCCATTGCCGCTCCGGTGGCTTTGCGTGAGCAGATGTCCACAGCCATCAAGCCGCCGAGATACGTCACCAGCGCATAAACCGTGTAACCGAAAACCACCATGCTGACATAGTCGCTCCACTGATATCCTGCCGGCACGTAAACGAACATGGCGGTGGAGAGCACAAAAAAGATTCCGAACAACAGACACGGCGCGCTGCGTTTGTGATTAAAAAAGCGATCTGAAATCCAGCCGCAGGTAATCGCGCCGGCGATTCCGGCGAATTGTGAAATGGAA
>CALAYC010000151.1 GCA_937894935.1 uncultured Verrucomicrobiota bacterium | reverse complement strand
TTCGCACGGATTGCATGTCGGTGCCGGGAAAATAAAATTCACGCGCATCGTTGAATAAATCCCAGATGCGCACGCCCTTGTTTTGCGTGGCAATGCACCACCGACCGTTTGGCGAAAGGTCGAGCGAAAGAAACGCGCCTTCGCTCTTCGGGCAGACGAGTAATTTGTAGGTATCGCTGCGAACCAATTGCCAGATGCCGAAGCCGACCGACGGTTTCCAGTATCCGATGCGCTGACCATCGAGCGAGAACACGTGCGCCAGGCCTTCGGTCGCAATCACGATAGTCTGGCCTTGCGCCACGTCCCAAAGTCGCGTCGTGCCGTCGCGCGAACTGCTGGCGAGCAATTCACCATCCGGGCTGAAGGTCAGGCGAATGCAGGGTTCACTGTGGCCGCGGAAAATACGTTGATTACTCCGCACCATGTCCCATACGTAGAGGTCGCCGTCTTCGGTCGCGACGACGAGTTTCGTTCCGTCCGGCGACCACGCCATGATGAAAATTCGCGTGGCGGTTTCGAGAGTTTGCAGCGGCGTTTCTTCCGGATAATTGAACACGTCAATGCGGTTATCCGTAGCGACGGCAACCTGACTGCTGCCGGGACGGAATCGAAAAGTCTTCGCGCCGATGCGTAAAGCGGTATTAACGCGGGTGCGGGTGTCGAAATCGAAAACGGTGATTTGTCCCTGCGCATCGGCGTCGCCGAAGCTGATTTTATTCGCGTCCGGCCAGAATGACATGCCGGCGATGACGAGATTCGTCGCTTCGACTCCGGACGACACAATGATTTCCTGCGTGTCGATTTCCCAGATGACCATTGCGCCCCCGACAAATCGCGCGGCGAGCTTCGTTCCCTCCGGACTGAAAGCGACGCTGCGCACCGCCTGGCGTGTGCCCGGTCCGAGCGACGTTGCTTGCAGGGTTTGCAAAACAGAACCGTCTTTGAGGCTGCAAACAAAGACAGCCCCGGTGGAACTGCCATAGGCGAAACGTTCCAGAGCGGTGTCCATCTCGACCTGGTCCGCGCCGCGTGGCAACGGTTGCAAAGGAATAGCGGCTTCGATGTCGGCGAGTGCGAGCGTGGCGATGGCTTCGGAACGAAGTCCGGCATTGCGGCGAATAACCGTAGCGTTGCTGATGACATTGAGCACCGCGTCGCGCCGACCGGCCTGAGGCGTCAGGCGAACTGCGCGTGCCTGCGCGACGTAGGAATTCCACAAACGATCAAGACTGGCGGCTTCGGCTTTTTCTGCGCGTTCGAAATTCCGCGCCGCGCGCATACCGGCGATGACGGCGGCAATCGCCAAGCCGAGCACCACGACCAGAATTACTCCGACCGCGGTATTGGCGCGGTTGAGGTCGCGCCGCATGGCCTCACGGGTGACGTCGAGGCCGTCGTTGTTGGGGCGGTGTGGGTCGTTCATGCGCAACTGATGTCGCGCACGATAGACAGGCCGACGGGAGCAGGTCAATGCATGGGGTGAGCGGTCAAAGGAAGCGGATTCTGAAAATCAAGTTGTGGTCCGAGAAAAAGTTTGAAGAAGCAAATCCGGAACGTGACAGGGGAGCAGGATTTGGGAACAAAAAAAGTCCCCTCTTGCGAGGGGATTGTGTGGGCGTGTCGTAAACCTCAAGTGGCGACGTCGTTTGAACCAACTTCGGACTCTTAAGGTTGCAGAGGGATTTTTGCGCCGACGCGGAAGAACGCCTGTGCTGGTCCCATCTCAATCGCCTGTGTAGTTTTATTGCCACTCATTCCCGGAACGGTGCCGAGATAGATCCAGTTCGTATCCGTGACGCTGAGTTTAGCCTCAATGTCATAGATTCGCGCCGGGCTGCTGTTCCATTCCAATTCGACAGAGTTGACGCCAGCCAGTTTGCCGATGCGCGTAATTTTCAACACGTCATTCGTACCGAGCGGATTTGTGAGCGTGAGATATTCGTTTTTGTCGCTCTGACCGTCGCCGTCGGTGTCGCTTGAAGCGGTCATGTTGGTGAGACTGCCGGTGTAGAGCCTGTACTTAACTTTTTCCAAACAAAGTAGCGA
>CALAYC010000150.1 GCA_937894935.1 uncultured Verrucomicrobiota bacterium | reverse complement strand
GGCGGCGACGACGCAGGTGGTTGGTGAAGCATTGGGATTGTCGCTGCCGCACGCGGCGCTCGCTCCGTCGGGTCAACCGGTGTGGCTGGAATTGGCGCAGCGTTCGGCGCGAGCATTGCACAAACTGGCGGAACGAAAAATTTTCACACGGGAAATTCTCAGCGCCGCGAGTATTGAGAATGCGATGATGGTGCATGCGGCGTTTGGTGGTTCAACGAATCTGCTGCTGCACATTCCGGCCATTGCCCACGCCGCGGGATTGAAGCCGCCGACCGTGGAGGATTGGATTGCGGTGAATCGTCGCGTGCCGCGCCTGGTGAGTGTGTTGCCGAATGGGCCGGTGCATCATCCGACCGTGCGCGTGTTTCTGGCGGGCGGCGTGCCGGAAGTGATGTTGCATCTGCGTCGGCTGGGTTTACTTCACACTGATGTGTTGACCGTCACTGGAAAAACGTTGGGCGAGAATCTCGATGCATGGGAGAAGTCCGAGCGCCGAACGCGATTCCGGGAATTATTGCAACAACACGATGGGGTGGCGGCAAACGAGGTGATTTTTTCGCCAGAACGCGCGCGACAGAGTGGCCTGACCGGCACATTGGTTTTTCCGCGTGGCAACCTTGCGCCGGAAGGTTCGGTGGTGAAAGCCACGGCGATTGATTCAAGTCTGTTCGATGCGAACGGTGTTTATCGCCACGAAGGTCCGGCGCGGGTTTTCGTGAATGAGAAAGATGCAATCGCAGCGATCAAGCAAGGGCGCATTCAGGCAGGCGATGTGATGGTGCTCACGGGAATCGGTCCAATGGGCACGGGAATGGAAGAGACGTATCAGGTCACCGGGGCGCTGAAATATCTGCCGCACGGCAAACAGGTCGCGTTGCTCACGGACGCGCGATTTTCCGGAGTGTCCACCGGTGCATGTATCGGGCATATCGGACCGGAAGGACTGGCAGGTGGCCCGATTGGAAAAGTGCGCGATGGCGATGTGGTGCGAATTGCTATTGATCGAAATCGAGTTGAAGGAAGTATAGATCTGGTGGGCGAGAAGGAGCGGCGTTTCAGTCCGGAGGAAGGCGCAGAAATTCTCGCACAACGCAAACCGCGCAGTGATATGTCACCGAACGCAGCGTTACCTGAAGACACGAAACTTTGGGCGGCGCTGCAATTGGCAAGTGGCGGGACATGGGCGGGGTGCGTGTACGATGCAGAGAAAATTGCCACCCGATTGCGTCAGATTTGATACGACACATGTCGTATGTCATCTGCTGACGGGCTTTCGTAACGTTGCTGAACTTAGTCGTGTCTCTCTACTCAGTGACGCGTTCTGACTTTGCAATATGAACAAACTGATTGCGCTCATCGCGGCAATGTTTCTTTGCGCGCTGAGTCTTCTTCGTGCGGCGGAAGCTTCTTCGCGCGCGACGAATCCCATCATCTACGCAGACGTGCCGGACATTGCGATGATTCGGGTGGGCGACACGTTCTACATGAGCAGCACGACGATGCACATGAGTCCAGGGTTGCCGATCATGAAATCGAAAGACCTCGTGAACTGGGAAATCGTCAGCTACGCGTACGATTCGTTGGTAACGAATGATGCGATGACATTGCAAAACGGACGCAGCGCGTACGGGGCAGGTTCGTGGGCGAGCAGTTTGCGTTATCACGAGGGCACGTTTTACGCGACGACGTTTTCCAGCACGTCGGGGCGGACGCATGTTTATCGGACGAAAGACATCGAACGCGGACCGTGGGTAGAAAATTCATTTCGTCCTTCGCTGCACGATCACACGTTGTTTTTCGATGATGACGGACGCGCTTACATGCTTTATGGCGGGGGCAATATTCGCTTGGTGGAGCTCAACGCAGATTTATCCGGATTGAAGGAGGGCGGGATTAATCAGGTCGTGATTTCGAACGCGCATACGGTCGTGACGACTAACATCGGATTGGTTGCGGAAGGTTCGCAGCTCATCAAGCACGAGCGGAGATATTATCTGTTCAACATCTGTTGGCCGCGTGGCGGTATGCGGACGGTGATAGTGCATCGCGCCGAGAAACTGACCGGGCCGTGGGAAGGGCGACTGGCGTTGCAGGACAAAGGCGTGGCGCAGGGATGCATTCTTGATACGCCGCAGGGTGAATGGTTCGCGTATCTGTTCCGCGATTATGCTGCGGTGGGACGCATTCCGTATCTCGTGCCGATGAAATGGGAGGAGGGTTGGCCGGTGCTCGGAATCAACGGCAAAGTGCCGGATGAATTGAACCTCCCGCCGAGTCGCGGGCTCATGCCGGGAATTGTCGCGTCGGATGAATTTGAGCGCAAACCAGACGAACGTGCATTGCCGCTGGTCTGGCAATGGAATCACAATCCGGATAACGCGCATTGGTCGCTGGCGGCGCGACCTGGCTTTCTGCGACTTCGCGCCGGACGGGTGGTCGGAGATTTTCTCGCCGCGCGGAATACGCTGACGCAGCGGACGTTTGGTCCGGAATCCGCCGCGAGCACGGCGGTGGACATCAGCAAGATCAAAGATGGCGATTTCGCGGGACTGGCATTGCTGCAACGTGATTATGGATGGGTCGGGGTGAAAGCTGAAGACGGGACGAATTTTGTCGTGATGATTAACGCGCCTGGCAGTCAGTCACAGGAAATCGAACGCGTGTCACTGGAGCAACGAGTGGTGTATTTGAAAGCGGAGTGTGATTTCAGAAATCGCACTGATAGAGCGCGGTTCTTCTACAGTCTCGATGGCGAATCGTGGCGCAGAATCGGCAATGAACTGAAGATGAATTACACGCTGCCGCATTTCATGGGTTATCGCTTCGGTCTGTTTTATTACGCGACGAAAGTTCCCGGCGGTTACGCTGATTTCGATTATTTCCGGTTGAGCGACAAGCTCACGGAGCCAAAGTGAGGCTGAGAGGGAATACGACACTTGTCGTATGTTTCCGCGGCGTTATTGTCGGTAGCGTTTCTCATGACTCAGGCATCAGCCTGCAATTTGAAACTCGCGCAGTTGAAACTATGAATGTCCGCCAAGTAAAAAACCTTTCGAGTGTAAGCGGAATTCTTGTGCTGTTGTTGCAGATGAATATCGCGGTTGATGCGGCGGACCAGACGACGTTGCGCGAGGCTTATGCAAAAGCGTTTCAAATGGGCGTGGCGATCAATCGTACAATCGCTACTGGCGTGGCGGTTCCGGCGCAAAACGTAAATCGGACGCCGGACGAAGTGCAAAGTGATACCGCGTTGGTGAAACAGCACTTCAATCAACTCGCGCCGGAGAATGATTTGAAGTGGGGGTTGATTCATCCGCGTCCCGGGCCGGATGGATATGAATTCGGGCCGGCGGATGCATTCGTGGAATTCGGTATAAAGCACAACATGTATCTCATCGGGCACACGCTGGTCTGGCATTCGCAGACGCCGAATTGGGTTTTTGCCGGGACGAATCCGCCGCCGGTCGAAGTTTCGGACACGGCGAATTCAAATCGGCGCGGATTCGGGAATGGTTTTTGGCGGCCCTACACCGGACCGCGCGCGTCGCGGGAAGAATTGTTGGAACGGATGCGCGAGCACATCCATGCGGTCGTGGGTCGCTATAAAGGCAAAATCAAAGTCTGGGACGTGGTGAATGAAGCGATTGCTGACGGCGGCACGAATGTACTGCGCAATACACTTTGGCTGGAAATTATCGGGCCGGATTACATCGCGAAGGCGTTTCAATTCGCGCACGAAGCGGACCCCAATGCGATTCTGCGTTACAACGATTACGGGTTGGAGAACAGCAGCAAACGGCGCAAACTCATCACGTTGATTCAGTCGCTGCGAGAACAAGGCGTGCCGGTTCACGCCATCGGTTCGCAGGCGCATGTGAACGTCGGGATTACATTTGAGGCGATGGATCAGGCGATTGCCGAAATGGCGACGTTAGGGCTGCCGATTCATATCACGGAACTCGACGTCAACAGCGCGGTCGGCGGGCAACGCAATCTCAGTGCGGAGGTCGGAGAAAATGCCGCAGCGACTCAAGGTGGCTTGATCAGCGAGGCTGAGAAAAAACAGGCAGACGCGTACGCCGGAATTTTTCGCGCATTTCTGAAACACAAAGACAACATTGAGATGGTGACGTTCTGGGGAGTGAATGACGCGGTGTCATGGCGCGCTGCCGGCAGGCCGCTGTTGTTTGACGGTGATAACAAACCGAAGCCGGCGTTCGATGCGGTGATTCGTGTCGCGACCGGCGAGCCGGTGCCAACGAATTTGAAAGTGGAATAGATTCCTTCTGCACGCGTTCATGAGAAAGCTGCTTTGTTTGCTGGCACTGATGTTCGGTCTGATCGGCGCGGTGTCGGCGCGGGATACGAATTTTCTGATTTTTCTCTGTTTCGGGCAGTCGAACATGGAGGGTTTTCCGGGACTTGAAGAGCAGGACAAAGGTCCGGTTAACGAGCGATTTCAAATGCTCGCCGCGGTGGATTTTCCGGAGTTAAACCGCAAGCAAGGTCAATGGTATCCCGCTGTTCCGCCGTTGAGTCGTCCATCGGCCGGATTGGGCCCAGCGGATTACTTCGGTCGCACGCTTGTTTCCAATCTGCCACCGCACATCAAGGTTGGGGTTGTAACTGTTGCGATCCCTGGTTGCAAAATCGAACTCTTCGACGAGGAAAAGTATCAGGCTTACGCCACGACGGCGCCGGATTGGATGACGAACATTATTGCGGCGTATGGCGGTAATCCGTATGCGCGATTGGTTGAACTGGCGAAGCGCGCGCAAGAAGACGGCGTCATCAAAGGAATTCTTCTTCATCAGGGTGAATCCAATACCGGCGACAAAGATTGGCCGAACAAGGTCAACGGCGTGTACAAAAAGTTGCTTACAGATCTCGGCCTTAAAGCCAACGAAGTGCCGTTGCTGGCGGGTGAAGTTGTGGGTGCGGAACATCAGGGTTTGTGCGCGAGCATGAACGAGATTATTCGCGAGTTGCCGCGAACGATTCCGACGGCGCATGTGGTGTCGTCGAAGGATTGCGACGCGCGGTCGGACCGATTGCACTTCAGTCCGGCTGGCTATCGCGAATTGGGACGACGTTACGCAGAAACGATGTTGTCGCTGCTCGGCTACAAGACTGTCGAAGCGAAATAATCGGTCGGAACTTCTGGTGATTGGTGATTTAGATACCGCGTTCGCCATTCACGATTTGTAATCCAGCGCGGATGTAGCCGAGTGCGAACGCCATTCCCGCGTGCCACGGCGCGGCACAACTCATTTGCGGTGCGTGGTCGGGAATGATTACGCCCTGGAAACGGTTTCGCTTCAGAATTCGCAGCACGCGCAGGATGTCCACATCGCCATCGTCAATGAACGTTTCTTTGTAATGCGGCACTTTGTCGCGGACATTGCGAAGATGCACGTAACCGAGTTTGCCTTGGCGACTGTAATTATCGACCACATCGTAAATATCGCCGTCGGTCATTTCAGCGAGAGTGCCGACACAAAATTCGAGGGCATTGTGCGGACTGGGTTTGAGATCAATCAGCTTTTGATACAGGTGCGGTTGATAGACTAATCGCGGCTGAGCGCGGACGGTGGGGAGCGGCGGATCGTCAGGATGCGCTGCCATCGTCACGCCCGCTTCTTCGGCGACCGGAATGATCGCATCCAGAAAATCTTTCAGGCGCGTCCAGAGTTGTTCGCGAGTGGCTGAAGGAACAATTCCGATAGGCGCGTCAGAATCGTAAACCATGTTCCACACCATGCCGTTGGGCAGCGGTTTGTCGCACGGTCCAGTCATGCCGACGGCTTCGGCTTCGCCGCGTGCGAAGGGACCTTTCACGCGACCCGCGACGCCCGCGATGGAAAAGTTGTAACCGAAGATGGGAATGCCCGCACGGCCGACGTTGCGGATAAGCTGTTTCAGATTTTCGAGCTGTTGCGCTTTCTTTAGTCCATCAAGCAGCACGTCGTGCCAATGCGCCGGATCGAAGTTCTCAATCGCTTCAAGTTCGAGACCGGCGGCGTTAATGTCGCGTTTGATGGCGACGAGTTCCTCATAACTCCAGATGTGATTCGGATTACCGGCAAGTCCCCAACCGGAATCATCACCGCACGGTTGATCGCCGGGCAAATTGCGCGACGAACGGAAGTAATCCACGAGATGAATAACGAGATGAGTGCAACCGCATTGTTTGGCGAAGCGATAATGCTCTGCGTTGAGTTGATGGCGGTACAGGCCGAGGCCGAGTTTCATGCGTGGTAAAGTAGCAGCAAACGATGCTCAGGGATTTTTCGCAGTCTGTTGAGCAGTGTCGCGGTTTTTCGGTTGATTGAAACTGAAGGAATCGCCCTGGCGACGGCTGGGTGGCGGGCCGAGATAACCTGGTTTTACGCCGCCGGTGTTAACGACGATTTTTTGCAGTACAACGGCGGGATCAACCATCCAGATTTTCAATGTATGCACGCCGGGTTTGGTGATGGTGTGTTTCGAGATGATGCGGCGATAGTTGTTCTTTACGGATTCTTCCCAATCGCGATTTCCGTTCCGGGCATCGAAATCGGCAGGAACGACGGTGACGGTCTGCGGAGTTTCGTCATCAAATGAAATCGCGTAACGCAGCGGGCGACCCGGCATGAAGTTCAAGGTCGATCCAACGAAGGTCTCTACTTTCACCGAACCGGAATGGAACAAATACATTTCGTATTCCAGACAGGGTGAATTCTGTCCAGGCATGGCGAGCACTTCCGGCGGGCCGTCGGCGCGCATGCCGGAAAGTGTGTGACCATAATCGGGAATTTGAATCCAACGATTCGCGCCTGCGGCGATATGTTTCGTGAACTGTTCCGCTCCCATCGACACAAAACCGTCGCCTTCGATGAACCCCTGAAATGACGCGAGATTCGGCGCGGCAGGATTGAACGTGGTGACGTGAACGATGAAGTTGGTATTCGCGCCGGTGATATTGATTTGCGCGCTGGCCGTGCCGGTAGGTGCTTGAGTCCAATTCACACTCAGTTCGAGGCGTTGATCTTTGGTAACAGTGCCGCCGGATTCGTTGAGGATGAGCCAGGGGACGCTGGGTTTGGCGGCGAACTGAAAGGGAGCGCGTCCGCGATTAAAGATTTCAATGTAGCGCGTCGGCTGACCGAACTTATCGAAATATAATGTGCCGCCGGTGATGGCCGTGTCGCCTTCTACGGCTACGCCGAGCAGTGCAGTTTCCGGCACTGAAATTTCAGTGAGGGCGACGGCGTCGAGATTGTTGGTTCGTGGCGGATTCCAACTGCGATAACCGATGTAAGGTTGATCCATGAAGCCGTTCCATTTGCCGCCCGCGAAATCGTGATTGAAATGAGCGGCGAGTTTGATTTGTTCGTCGAACAAGGCGCGCGTTTGCGCGGCGAAATCATTGGCGCTGGTTCGACCTTGCTGCGCATAGAGCGCATTTTTCGCAGCGGCGAGATACATGGCGTTCAATCCGGCAGCGGCTTTGATGGGATATTGCACCATGCCATAGAAAGCATCGCGATACGCTTCCGGTAGACGGTCGTAAACGCGTTGGGCGCGTTCGGCGAGCGCGGCATAATCGGCAACAACGGTTTCAAATTCGCGATAGTTCAGCAGGCTGTAAGTGGTCGCGTCGAGTAACTCAGGTTTGCGGCGGCCATTGAATTTGGTCGCGGTGGTGATGAGTTCAGCGATTTCCGTCGCGTGAGTGCTGCCGAATTCGCGCGCGGCCCAGAGTTGTGTGAACTCATCGAGATTTTCATTAGTCCAGCGGTCCGTGTCCCACGCAAGACGCAGGAAAAATTCCATCGGAAATTCGCCGCTCTTGTTGAAGTGGCCGACGTTGACAATCCAGATGCGGTCGGCGCCGTACTGTTTTGCCAACGACATCTGATCCCAGATTTTCGTAATGGGGCTGGTGTTGATCCATTGGTAACTGCGTGGGCCGCCATGATAATCGAAATGATAATAAATGCCCGCGCCGCCGCTGCGCTGACGTTCGGCTGCGGTCGGAAGACGACGGATGTTGCCCCAATTATCTTCAGCCCAGAGCAGCGTGACATCATCCGGCACGCGCATGCCGTCGCGGTAATAATCCATGACTTCTTTGTAGAGACACCACATCTGCGGCACTTTGGTGAGGTCGGGATTGATTTCCTCCGCAAGAATGCGGCGTTGCACGGCGACGATTTCTTCGGTGACTTCTTTGCCCACTGGTTCGGCGCTGTCGTTCGCGGCGCGCAAGCCCATCGTGATGATGCTTTCGTAAACTTTGTTGCGGCGCACGCCTTCGCGCCAGAACTGATGCAGAATGGGGCGTTGCCCGGATTTGTTGTAATCCCAGTTGCCGTGTTGTCGGCCGAGGCGGCGATCCCATTCTTTTTGCGCGCGCAACATCGGCTCCTGATGCGAAGTGCCCATGACGATGCCGTATTCGTCTGCGAGCCGTGGGTTTTCGGGATCGTCTTCGTTGAACGCATTGTTCCACATCGCCGGCCAGAGATAATTTGCGCGTAACCGCAGCAAGACTTCGAAGATGTTCGTGTAAAAACCGCGACCGTAATTCGCCACGCCGGGCAGTCCTTCGACCTGACCGAATTGTTTCGTCACCCAGCCGGTGAGCGCCGGAGCTTCGTCGTTGATAAAAATGCCGCGATATTTCACCGAAGGCGGACCGGTGACAAATTTGCCGGCGCGGATGAATAGCCGGTCGTGTTTTTTCGCGGGCGAATCTGCCCAGTAATGCCACGGCGAAACGCCGATCTGTTCGGACAAATCGTAGCAACCGTAGATGGTGCCGCGTTTGTCACTGCCGCAGATGACCAGGGCGCTTTCAATGCCGGGGAGCGGTTGCGACACGACTTGCAGGAAGAACGATTCCCATTTTCCCGCGATCGCCGTAACGTCGATTTTTTCCTCCAGCACCAGTCGATCAATGATAGCGCTACGACCAATGGTGCCGATGAGCACGACGTATTTCTGATTCGTAGGCAGACGATGATGAAGATCCGGTTGTGTGCCGGTGACGCGGTAGATGTCTTTAGCGAGATCGCGCGCAACACGATGGACGCCGGGCCAGTCATTTGACGCAACAATTAGCTGAGCCGCAGTGCGATCGAATAATGGAAAACTTCCGGTCGCACGTTCCCTCAGCACGTAGTCAGGGCCGCCGAGCGCGAGAAGGTTGGTGGGCAGCAGAGTAAAAACACCGCTCAAGAGTAGCGCGGCGGATCGCGCGAGGAGGTGGGGATTGATTGACCTCATGGGGTGGGATTCGGTTAGGCGAATTTTAGGAGCAGGGAAAGGAGTGGCCCATACGACGTTCATCGTATTGCGCGAGGCTTTTTCGAGCCTGTCGGCAAAATACGACATACGTCGTATTGAGCCGCCTTCCTCGCTTGGGCTACAACGCAATTGAATCCAAAGTACCGAGACCAGAACAGGGCCATTGACGTTGTGGTCTGTACAAGTCTTGCGAAAACGAAGAAGGGTGGCGGTTCTTCCGAATGGCGAACCAGGTGACCGTGTGGGTAAGAAGGTTTTGGCAGTCCTTACCACCTTAATCACCAGAATACGATGTTCGTCGTATGTTTTCACGACAACGAAACACTTATATTCAACATCACCTCCTCGCATCGGCCGACGCCATTCTTTAAAAAGCGTTGCGCGATGTCTGGTGGCGAAAGCGCCTGAAGCCAAGATGCTGACCATTCAACATGCGTATCGATCCATGAAGAGGTTGCGAATGCAGACGACCAATTCATCCGCCCGTCGCGAGGGTGGCGCATTTACCCTGATCGAGTTGCTGGTGGTGATTGCGATCATTGCCATTTTGGCGGCCATGTTGCTTCCCGCATTGTCCAAAGCCAAAGAGAAGGCCGTTCGAGTTCAGTGCTTGAACAATGTGAAGCAAATCACCTTGGCGCTACATGCCTATGGGAGTGAGAATCGTGACAAGTTGCCGGTATTGGAAGGTGCTGCCGCATGGCCGTGGGACATTCCTACGAATGCTGCGAGTCTCATGTTGGCGGAGGTGGCCGGACAGAAGAAAACGTTTTATTGCCCCAGCACTAAACCGGAATTTACCGACTGGGAAAATTTTCAAGATCCGACGCCCGGGCGAAACCTGTGGGATTGGAATCCCGGCTTTCGAATTGTCGGTTACACCCTGGCGCTTTCCGGGCCGGCCAGCATGCTCGCGAACAGCAATCGAAACACCACCTTGCAGCCTGAAGGGATTCGCATTCAAGGCGGGCCTTTTGATCCAGTGACGTTTCTGCCTGCACCGCCGAACACGGATCGGGAGTTGGTTGCCGACATTATTCTTAGTGCGGGAGGAAACAATAATCCGAGCCAGCGCATGAATTACAGCTATCGCGGGATCGGCGGCGGCTTTTATAAGCCACACGTCAGCGCCCATCTCCGAGGCAATCTGCCGCTGGGGAGTAATATTGGTTTCAAAGACGGTCATGTTTCCTGGCGAAAATTTTCCGATGCGGCGGTCAATCCACGGTCCACATCACCCGTTTTCTGGTGGTGAAGCAAAAATATGCCGACTCAGATTGCTCGCGAACATCCTGTTGACGCAGACAAGAACAATCCCAAATCCGAAACCGTTAGACTCAACCAACCAAACAACAAACAATGAAAACCCCACCTGTTATCAATCCGACTCACCGCGCGATTTCTGTCGCGATGAAGAACAGATACCCGCTTGGAAGAATCATCACAGGTCTTGTCGCTACGTGTTGCGCGCTCGTTGCAACGGCCTCGTTCGGTCAAACCATTTTCACCTGGACCGGCGGAGGTGATGGAACGAATTTCGATTCCGCCGCCAATTGGGGTGGTACAGCTCCAAGTGCAGCCGCCTCTGACATTGCATCATTCAATGGCACAGTGCCCGGAAATTTGTCCTTGAACTACAGTGATGGCGCCAATGGCTTTCCCAGCGGTCCGGGAAGTTCGGGTATCAGTATTCAACTCACTTCCAGCCAGGTGGGAAATGTCTCCATCAACAACCTGAGCGCTAACGCAAATCCTCCCAATCTCGCCATTTACGATATTCAGATTCAGAGTGGGGCGGGCGCATTTAGTTGGGGAAACAATGGAGCGCGAGTCAACTATGCTGCTCGGCCCGGTGGGGTCGTTCACAACTGGGTCAACGATTCCTCCAACCCGGCCACTATCGGCAGTAATATTGTCTATGTAGCAGGCGGCGGCACGCCTTATACCATGGCTTTTGGAGGATCGGGAGATTGGATCGTCAATAGCCAACTTCAGCCCAACAATGGTTCTTCCATTGTGGTTACAAAAAATGGCAGTGGCACAATGACATGGAATCCGGTGGGGCATGTGGGTGGTGATGCGATCACCGCCGTCAATATCACGGCGGGGACATTGGTGCTGACGGCGCCACATGAGAAAATCAACATCCGCCCGATTGCGAACGATGGGACGTTTATTTTCAATGCGCCTTCTCAGGCGCAACTTCTGTCCGGTGTGATTTCCGGTGTTGGTGAGATTCGAATCAACGCCGGTACTTTAACGCTGGCGGGTGCGAGCACGTATAGCGGCAACACGGTTTTAAACGGCGGGACTTTGATTGTTGGCGGCGTGGAGAATGAAGGCGTTTCTGGTCCGTTGGGACTGGGCACGATTTCGTTCGCTGGCGGCACACTGCAATTCAGCGTGGACAATACATTTGATTATTCACCACGTTTCAGCACGGAGGCGGGCCAAGCGGTGCGAATTGACACGGCGGGACAGGACGTGACCTTTGCCGGCGCACTGACCAGCAGCGGTGGGACGTTGACCAAGCTCGGTTCGGGAACGCTTACGTTGAGTGGCGCGAACACCTATAACGGATTGACGACCGTCAGCGCGGGCAAACTGGTGATTCAAGGCCCGGCGGGGAACGGTAATATCACCGTCGCTAACAGCACGGCCCTCGGTGCAACGGGTGGCTCGCAACTTCAGCCCGGCACGTTGACCGTGGGAACCAGCGGCAGCGCAACTTTGGAATTCAATAATGTCACCAGCACCACGACACCATTGATTGCCGCCGGCACGATTTCGGCCGGTGGACCGATCACCATCAACGTCAACAGCGGCACGTTCGCGGTGGGGCAGAATTATCCGCTCTTGTCCTGGACCAGCGGATCAGCGCCAGCAGTGACGCTCGGAAACGTGATCGGGGCAACGGGCACGCTCAATACCAATGGCAACACCATTCGGCTGAACGTCACCGCGCTGGCTTACACCTGGACCGGCGCGAACAACGGCAGTTGGGATACCACCACTGCCAACAATTGGGTCCTGGGTGACAGTCCCGTGACGTATGCGGATCCCAATCCGGTGTTGTTTGATGACTCCGCGAGCGGCACTACCAGCGTGACCATCGACGCGACGGTTCAGCCCGGCAATGTGACGGTGAACAACAACTCCAAGAACTACAGTCTCGCCTCCAGCGGTGCGAATCGCATCAGCGGCAGCGGCGGCTTGAGCAAGGTCGGAAATAGCGGGCTCGTTTTATCTGGAGGCGTCAATGATTACACCGGCGCAACCGTGATCAACGGCGGCATCCTGAGTGTGGGCAGCCTGGCAAACGGCGGTGCTGCAAGTGACATCGGTTCATCTGGCAGCGGCGCGGCGAATCTGGTGTTGAATGGCGGAACGCTGGAGTACACCGGCGCTGGAGCTACGAGTGATCGCCTGCTCACAATCGGTACCGCCGGCGGTCGGATTATTTCGGCAGGATTCGGTAATCTGAACCTGAACAACGGCGGAGTAATCGGCTTGAGCGGCAGTGGCGCGCGGACCTTCACGTTGAACTCCACCAATGCCAACGGCGACACGTTTGCTGGTATTCTGGGTGACAATGGCGGTCCGACTGCGGTAACCAAAACAGGTCCGGGCAAGTGGATTCTGACTGGAAACAACACGAACTCGGGTACGATAACGATTGCCAGCGGGGTGCTTCAGGTCGGAGCCGGCGGAGCCACTGGCGCGATTGGAAGTGGGAACGTTGTGAATAACGGCAGTCTGGTTTTCAATCGCTCCGGCACTTTGACCGTCAATGGCAATGTCACAGGAACAGGGGGCGTCACCAACGATGGCAGTGGCACTGTTATCCTCAACGGTAACAACACCTATTCGGGTGGCACCTATATTAACGCCGGAACGGTTCAATTCGGGACGGGCGGAGCGGGTGGCAGTATTTCCAGCAGTGCGCCACTGATAAATAATGGCACCGTAATTTTCAATTCCACGACCCCCGTCAACATCGGTGGATTCGGAAACGACATCACCGGCCCGGGAAATCTTATTGTGCGCAGTGGCGCCAACGTGACGTTCGGCGATGCAAACAACGCCAGTTACACGGGGTGGACGCTGATTGAGCCCGGCGGTGTTTTTCAACCCTGCACCGGGAATACGGGGGCTGGTTTCGCTTCCTCGGTCATTACCAATAATGGCCGGCTCACGTTGATCAGTCAGAACATCCCGCCCACCTTCGGCATCAGCAACAATATTGTTGGAACGGGCAGTGTGTGGATTGATACCCGGAATCAGAATCCCGGCCAGGTGCTGTTTGCCGGCAACAATACTTACACCGGCGGAACATTCATTGGCGGTGGCGGCATTGTGCTGGGCGATGGTGTTACGCCCGGCGCAGGCTCAATCGTGGGAAGCGTAATCTTCACCAACACCACAGGACCGTTCATTGATCCGTTCCCGACCAGCAAGCGTCTGGTTTTCAATCGTCCGGATGCTTTCACATTCACTAACAATGTCGTGAGCATGGTTACCGACGGTGCGCAGCCGCAATTCTCGGGATCGATTGAAGTGCAACAAGGAGAGGTAACGCTTACCGGTAACAACAGTTATCCGGGTGAAACGATGATTCTCGCAGGCGCGACGCTTCAGGTCGGAAATGGAGGCAACAGTGGTTCCATCGGAACAGGTCCTGTGGTCAACGACGGGACGCTCGTTTTCAACCGCTCGGATGCCGTTACCGTCGGTGGCGTTGTCAGTGGCTCGGGCGCACTTGTGAAACAAGGAAGCGGCACGGTCACGCTCACTGCGGCCAACACTTACACCGGCCCGACGACGGTCAGCAATGGAACGCTGGTGGTCAGCGGCGGAACGATCGGCGGGGAGTTGACTCTGGAAGGCGGCGCTATTGCTGCCGCGCCTGCCGGAACAGTCGCCACGCTGACCGTGAATGGCAATCTGACCATTAATTCAGGCGCCTTGCAGGTTACCGTGAATAAATCTCAGTCACCGTCGAACACGTTGTTCAACGTCTTTGGCGGAATCAACGTCGTCGCGGGCTCGATTAACGTCGGCAACGCGGGTGGAACGCTCTCCGTTGGCGATTCGTTCGTCTTGTTCAATCAGCCGGTGGCGAATGGGGCAGCCTTGACCATCACCGGCGGTGGAGCGACGTGGATTAACAACCTCGCGGTGGACGGCAGCATCACCGTAGCAACGGTGACGGCAGAACCGCCTACCTTGAACGTGACGCAGGCCGGCAACAGCCTCCAGTTCTCCTGGACGCAGGGCGGCTACAAACTTCAAGCCCAGACCAACAGCCTGAACGTAGGGTTGAACAATAACTGGGCTGATTATCCCGGTGGTGGCACCAGTCCGGTCAGCGTGCCGGTCAATCCCGCAAACGGAGCCGTGTTCTTCCGCCTGGCGCCAACGCCTTGAGGAAGGGGTGCAGCCGGCCGAGTGCGAGGGGACGCTTTTGGGTTGGGTGGGTGTTCCTCGTGCTCGGGCCGGCTTTTGATTTTCGAGCGATTGTTATATGAGCAGCGAAACTCGCCAGGCATCAGGCTTCACCCTGATTGAGTTGCTCGTCGTCATCGCGATCATCGCGATTCTCGCGGCAATGTTATTGCCGGCACTGGCCCGGGCGAAGTTCAAGGCCAAAGTCGTTAACTGCACCTCCAACTACAAACAGTGGGGCGTGATGGCCAATATTTACGCCAACGACTTCAAGGACGAGCTGCCGGGAACGAAATGCAAGTCCACCGGCGGGGCGGGGAATCCCTGGGATGTAAACGGCGACTTTGTTCCCGCAGTGGCGAGTTATGGGCTGACGGTACCGATGTGGTTTTGTCCCGCACGCCCCGAGGAGACGGCGGCTCAATTTGCCAAAGCCCGGTTATTGTCGCCCCCGAATCTGCTCAGTTCGGCGGACGATCTGAACCGGTTTCTATCGTCCTATTACGGCGGCGATCTGGTGATTATGAATCACAATCTCTGGGTGCAACGTGTTTCTATTTCCTGGAGTCCTTTTGGCGGAGCGACGCCGAGCGCGCCGCTCTTTACGAGTACGGGTACTCAGCCGAACACCGATCCAGCCCTTTACGGTTGGCCGGCTAAAACGACTGATCGCGCTTCCGCGCATGTTCCCTTTATCAGCGATGCGTGTTTCGCAGGTTATGGAACTCCCAATAGCGTCAACTCTGACGACATCAACATTCGCGAGGCCAACAATCTCGCGGCGTTGGGGTATCCGAAAAAAGCTTCCGGACATGTCAGTAGCGGGTCGGTGGGATCCATCATGGTCAATTCGACCTTTGCCGACGGGCATGTGGAGTCCCGCAAAAAGCAAATGCTCAAAGCCGTCTTCAAAGCTCAAGACGCGAGTTGGTTTTATTAACCCGATTGATCGGAATCGCTGGAATGAAATCTCAAAAGTCACGAACATCGGCCTTCACCCTGATCGAACTTCTCGTGGTCATTGCTATTATCGCCATTTTAGCGGCAATGCTTTTGCCGGCGCTATCGAAGGCGAAAGGGAAGGCCAAGCGCGTTCAATGTTTGAGTAATCTGCGGCAACTCGGATTGGGCGCGACTCTCTATGCAGGAGATTTTCAAGATCAAGTTCCGCCGGTGAATTATAATGGCGCCGCAGCAGGTATCTTTGTGGCCAACGCGATCGATATCCCCGTGGTCGAAGCGGTCAACTCCTACCTTAGAATTCAAATGGGATATACTTCAATTTGGAACTGTCCCGATCGGGTGGGCCTACCAGCGCCGGGCATTCCGTCCATGCAGGGCGGACAGTGGTATATCGGATACGCCTATTTCGGAGGAATGACCAGATGGAGCACGATCCCGGCGGGTTCACCGTTTAACCCCGCCCCCGGTCCCAAGAGTTATAGTCCGGTAAAATTAGGCACTTCAAAACCGCATTGGGCGTTAGGGGCCGACACAAACTTCAAAGTCGGCACTCGCTGGGCAGGCGCGGTTTCGCAAGGCGGCGCGTGGGAATTTGAATACGGTAAGATTCCCGCCCATCCCGCGAAGAACGGTGAGCCGGAAGGAGGCAATGAAGTGTTTGCGGATGGTTCGGCGAAATGGTGCAAGTTCACAGACATGTATCGTTTCAACAGCTATGTTGGTGCGATTGGAAACATCGACGTCTATTGGTATCAGGAATCATCGGATTTTGCGGATTCGTTTCTCGCCGTTCTACCGGGCTTGAAATGAAGTAAACGTTCAACCACCGAACGTGATGACAGCCCCAGCCACCAGCGGACCTGCCTGATTTACTGAACTATGAAAAGCCGATCTATTGTTAAAATTCTGAATTTGTCTCTGTTCCTGAGCGCGACGTCGCAACTGTATGCCGACTATCCCATCGCCTCGCACCGTTATCTTGCCGACCCGAGTCCGCTCGTGACGAAGGATCGCGTTTACATCTATTGCTCGAACGACGACGAAAGTCCGGTCGAAGGCAGCTACAACATTCCGAATGTAATCTGTGTTTCGAGTAGCGACATGAAGAACTGGACCGATCACGGGTCGGTGTTTCGCGGGAGCGATGTTACGACGTGGGCAAAGAAAACCTGGGCGCCGGCGGCGATTGAGCGCGATGGAAAATTCTTTCTCTACTTTGGCAATGGCGGCGCGAACATCGGCGTCGTCACTGCACCCACGCCGATCGGGCCGTTCACCGATCCGCTCGGCAAACCGTTGATCACTCACGGCACACCTGGCGTGCAACCGGCGCAGAACATGTGGCTCTTCGATCCCGGTGCGTTCATTGATGACGATGGTCAGGCGTATCTCTATTTCGGCGGTAACGGAGACAACAACGTTCGCATCGCGCGATTGAATCGCGACATGATCAGTCTCGACGGCGAGGTCATGAAGATGACCGCGACAAATTTCTTCGAAGCGGCCTGGGTGTTTAAAACCAACGGCGTTTACTACTTCAGTTATTCGACGACGCCTCGCGCGCAGATGCGCATTGATTATCTGACGAGCGACAATCCGACGAACGGATTTGTTTATCGCGGTGTCGTCGCTGCGCAACCGCCGTTGAATTTCAATGACAACAATCATTCCGCGCAATTCGCGTTTAAAGGCCGTTGGTATCACGTTTATCACAATCGCATCGTGGCGAAGCAGGCGGGTATTCCGACGGGATTTCGCCGGAATCTGGCGATTGAGGAACTTTATTTCGATGCTGATGGCGGAATTCGGCGCGTGGAATACACCACCAACGGCGTCGCTCAAATTGCTCCGCTGAATCCATTCACCCGCGTCGAGGGCGAAACGTTTTGCGCTCAAAGCGGCGTTGAAACTGCGGCCGGTCGCGATGGTGGAATGTATCTCACGGAATTGGATAACGGCGATTGGATCAAAGTAGCTGGCATTGATTTTGGGACGAAGGGCCCAAAGAAATTTTTAGCACGCGTTGCCAGCGCGGCGGGGGGCGGAAACATCGAACTCCGACTCGGCGAACGTGAAGGCAGGTTGATCGGCACTTGCAAAGTGAACTCCACCGGTGGCGATGAAGAATGGAAGGAAGTTTCCTGCGAAGTTTCGGATGTCACGGGTGTGCATGATCTGTATTTCGTGTTCACCGGTGGCGAAAAGCCATTGCTGAATCTCGACTACTGGAAATTTGAGTAAGCCGATGGCGCTGTTTACGCTTGCGGCATGAAGAATCACCGTTCGCCTCGACTCCCGCGCGTCTCTGTTTTGGTACTGGCGTTATTCGGTTCTGCTTTCAGCAACATCGCCGCGCCTGCCACAACTCCCGCGCAACTGATTCCGCTCAGTTCCGTGCGACTGTTGGATGAAGGCCCGTTTGCCGCAGCAGTGAAAGCGAATCGCGCTTATTTGCTCGCGCTTGATCCCGATCGATTGCTCGCGCCGTTTCTGCGCGAAGCCGGGCTCGAACCGAAAGCGAAGTCGTACGGGAATTGGGAGAGCAGCGGTCTCGATGGCCACACGGGCGGACATTATCTCTCCGCGTTATCCACGATGATTGCGTCCGGCGCGGACACGGATGGCGAACTGCGCCGGCGATTGGATTACATGCTTGCGGAGTTGGAACGTTGTCAACTCGCGGCGGGCGACGGTTATATCGGCGGAGTTCCTGGCGGTCGCGCGATGTGGAAAGAACTCGCGGGCGGCCGCATTGATGCCAATGCGTTCGGTCTGAATGGCAAGTGGGTGCCGTGGTATAACCTGCACAAAACGTTCGCCGGATTAAGTGACGCAACTCGGGTGGCCGGCAGTACGAAAGCCCGCGCCATTTTTATCCGCTACGGCGCTTGGTGTGTGGAACTCGTTTCCAAACTTTCCGAGCGGCAGATGCAGGAGATGTTGCGCGCGGAGCACGGCGGCATGAATGAAGTGCTGGCGGATCTTTACACGATTACCGGGGACGAAAAATATTTGGAAGCGGCGCGGCGGTTTCATCATCGAGCGGTGCTTGATCCATTGGTACGACATGAAGATCGCCTCACGGGCTTGCACGCCAATACGCAAATTCCAAAAGTCGTCGGTCTCGCGCGAATCGGAAATCTCACCAGTGACGAAGCGTTGCTATCCGGCGCACGCTTTTTCTGGGAGAACGTTATTGGCAAACGCACTGTGGCGTTTGGCGGTAACAGCGTTTCGGAACACTTCAACGATCCGAATAATTTCAGTGGGATGTTGGAACATCGCGAAGGACCGGAGACGTGCAACACGTTCAACATGCTGCGGCTTTCAGAACAACTTTTTCTTGCGCAACCGCGTGCCGCTTACACCGATTTTTACGAACGCGCGTTGTACAATCACATTCTCGCTTCCATCAATCCGGAGCATCCGGGCTTTGTTTATTTCACGCCAATTCGCCCGCAACATTACCGCGTTTATTCGCAACCGGATCAGGGTTTCTGGTGCTGCGTCGGCAGCGGCATTGAGAATCCCGGTAAGTATGGCGAATTCATCTACGCGCAGACGACCAATAGCCTTTTCGTAAATCTCTTCATTCCATCGGAACTCACCGTTACGAATCTTGGTCTCATGTTGCGACAGGAAACGAAGTTTCCCGATGAGCCGAAGACGCAATTGCTCCTGAAGTTAAAAAAGCCGACGCGGTTTGCATTGTCGGTGCGTCATCCGGTGTGGGTGGCGGCAGGTCAATTTTCGGTGCGCGTGAATGGAAAACCGCTTGCGGTTTCGTCCACGCCGTCTTCGTACGCGGAACTTCAGCGCGAATGGCGCGATGGCGATCGCGTGGAGATTGAACTGCCGATGCGCACCACGGTGGAACGGCTGCCGGATGGTTCGGATTGGGTAGCGATTTTGCGCGGGCCAATCGTGCTGGCTGCACCGTCCGGCACGAATGATCTGGTGGGATTATTCGCCAACGACAGTCGCATGGGACATGTCGCTCACGGTCCGTTGCGGCCGTTGGATCAAGCGCCAGTGTTGCTGGCCGGCGCTGATCAGGTTGCGGCCCATGTTAAAGCGGATGCGAGTGGGCCACTGCGGTTTCGTCTTACGGACATTGTCGAACCGGCGACACCGGATGGCGTGTTATTGCAACCTTTCTTTCGACTGCACGAAGCGCGGTATCAGATGTATTGGCAGCTCACGATGAAGCAGAAACTCGCGGCGAAGCGCGAACGTATCGCAGCGGAAGAACGTGCCAAAGCGGTGCGCGAAGCGAACACGCTGGATCGGGTGGCGGTCGGCGAACAACAACCCGAAGTGGAGCACGATTTTGTCGGGGAGCGGACGGATACCGGTTTGCACCGTGGCCGTCGTTGGCGGCGTGGCGAATGGTTTCAATACACCCTTAATTCGCGTGGAGAAAAATCGGTGGAACTGGAAGTGACGTATTGGGGCGGGGAAACGGATCGGACGTTTGACATTTTTGCCAATGGTGAGTCGCTGGCGCGCGAGTCGTTGAACAACGCGAAGCCGAATCAATTTTTCGAGAAACGCTATGCGCTTCCTGCCACCGCGCTGACTTCGATTGATGGGCGCGTGACCATCAAGTTCAAGGCGCAACCGGGCTCAAGTGTTGGCGGCGTTTACGACGTGCGCCTGATGAAACCTCAATCTCCCGCTAGTTCAGAGACGGCGGGAGCGAAACCTGATCCGTCCCAATGACCTATCGCCGCTGTACTCGCTATGCCCACTTGTTGAGTCTGATGTTGATGCTGGCGGTTGTTGATCGGGACAGCGGAGCGGCGGTGGTTATCAATGAGTTTCTGGCGAGCAACGGCGGCGGATTGCGGGATGAGGATCTGGAGAGTCCGGATTGGATTGAAATTTATAACAGCGGTCCGGGGGCGGTGAATCTGGGCGGTTGGCGGTTGACCGATGACGCCGGCGATTTCGAGAAATGGACTTTCCCGGCGACGAATCTTCCGGCGGGTGGTTATCTCGTGGTGTTTGCGTCGGGCAAAAATCGTGCGGTTGCTGGTGCGCCGTTGCACGCGAATTTTCAGTTAAGTGACACAGGCGAATATCTCGCGCTGGTGCAGCCGAACGGAACAGTTGCACATGCCTTTGCGCCCGCGTTTCCGAATCAGCGACAGAATATTTCTTACGGACTCGAGATTCCGATGATCAGCACGTCGCTGATTGTTTCGGGTGCAACAGCGCGAGTACACGTGCCGACGGACGGCGCGTTGGGCATGAGTTGGACGGCGATCGGTTTTGATGATTCGGGTTGGATTGCGGATCACACCCCCATCGGTTACAGCGCTGGGTTGGCGGCGACGACGGTGCTGGCGATGGACGTAAACGATCGTTCCAGCGCCGCCGCGGGAGTGACGATGCCGGGCTTCAGTTCGTTCATCATCAACTCCAACGTTTCCAGCACGACGATTCAAACGCAGGCGACGACGCGTGTTTTCGGAAGTATTGTTGTCTCCGTCGGGAATACCGCGCCGTATGGTTATGACGACCGGTTGCGTGACGCGCCGAACAACAACGGTGCATTTACGGAATCACTGTTGTTGCGCGATTTTCTTTTTTCGCAGGACAACACCGGCACAGGCGGATTGAACATCACGATCGCAGGATTAACCCCGAACGCCGCGCATCGACTGACGGTGTGGTCTTTCGATGGACAAAGTGTGGGCGCGAAGGTTTCCGATTGGTTCGCCAACGGCGTGCTGGTGAAAAGCAACTACACGTTTAATGCAGCGGTGCCGCCGACTTCCAACGCGCAATATCAATTCACTTTCGATGCGACCGCGAATGCGTCCGGTCAAATTCTGTTGAACGGACGGCGCGACGTTACCAGTTCCTCGTTCGGTGCGTATCTCAATGCATTGAAGGTCGAGCGTCTGACCGCACAATCGCCGACCAACGCACTTGGAATGCTGATGTTGAGCAATAACGCGACCGCTTATCTTCGCGTGCCGTTCACTGTCGCTGACCCGAATGCGTTTCAAATTTTGAAACTGCAGATGCGCTATGACGACGGCTTCGTCGCTTATCTCAACGGACAGATGATCGCTGCGCGGCACGCGCCGGTGTCGCCGCAGTGGAATTCTTCAGCGACGACAATGTTGGCTGATCCGGTCGAGGAGGAAACCCTGATTGCCAACACCCCCGGTCTGCTACAGGCCGGAGCAAATGTGCTGGCGATTCACGGACTCAACATCAGCGCGACCGATGCCGATTTTTTCATCCAGCCCGGGTTGGAAGGTCTTGCCACTGGTGCGATGGCCGAACGCTATTTCAATTCGCCGACTCCCGGAACGAACAACAGCGTTGGCTATCTGGGGCTCGTGGCGAATCCGAAATTCAGCGTGGAACGCGGCTTTTATGAGACGCCGTTCACGGTGACGCTCACATCGGAAACTGAAAACGCTGCGATCTATTGGACAACGAACGGCAGTATTCCGACGCCGAACGGCACGCTTTATACCGGGCCGATTTCAATTCCGGGAACACGCATGTTGCGCGCGGCGGCGTTTTTGTCGAACCACATTCCGAGCGAGTCCGTCGCGCACTCGTATATTTTTCTCAGTCAGGTGTTGCAACAGGCCGCGGTACAACCGGGTTATCCGACGACCTGGCAGGGGAATTTTCCCGCGGATTACGGGATGGACCCAAACATCGTGAATCATTCGAATTATGGCGCGACATTGGCCGACGACTTGCGCGCGATCCCGACGTTGTCACTGGGGAGCGAGCACGATTCGTTCTGGCATCCGAACACCGGGATTTATGTGGACGCGGTGAATGATCGTGGTGAACGCGCGGTTTCAGCGGAATTGTTTTTCGGCAACAACACTTCGGGATTTCAGATCAACAGCGGGATTCAGATGCACGGTCAGGCGGGACGCGACAATGCGCGATCGCCGAAACATTCGTTCCGGCTGGAATTCAAGAGCGAGTTCGGTCCGTCGCGGCTCGAATACGATTTATTCGGTGGCGGTGTGACGCAATTCGACAGCATCATTTTGCGGAACAGTTGGGCGGATACGTGGACCACGCGTTACGATCCGTTCAGCGGTGGCAGTTATCCGTGGTCGAAGGATTTTCCGCTGCGTTATCGCCCGGAAAACGCCACCTATCTGCGCGATCTCTGGGTGAAACAGGCGATGCGTGACATGGGACATTTGGCGAGTCGCGGTCGCTACGTGCATGTCTATCTCAATGGACTTTACTGGGGCATTTATGCGGCAATTGAGCGACTCGACACCGCGTATTTTGCGAATCATCTCGGCGGCTACGAAAAGGACTGGGACATCATGAAGGATTACTCAGAACTTCAAGATGGCAGTCGCGCTGATTGGGATGCGTTGATCGCACTGGTCAATCTCGGCATTAACAGCGAATCCGCGTTTCAAGCCGTCGCCGCGCAGGTGGACATGGACAATCTGATTGATTACTTCCTGCTGCACGCGTTGGTGGAAGCGAATGACTGGTTGCAGAATAACAATCCGCATAACTGGTATGGAGCGCATCGCCGCGCCAACCCGACCAACGGTTTGCCGGCGACCAAATGGATTTTTCTGCCATGGGATCAGGAAATCGCGTTCAACCGCTTGCGCAATGATGATCGGGTCAACGATCTGAGTGATGAATCATTGCCGTCCCGCATTTACAATCAATTGCGGCAATGGCCGGAGTTCCGGCGGATGTATGGCGATCGCGTTCAGAAACACATGTTCAACAATGGGGTGCTTTCGCCGTCAAACAATGTCGCGCGATTGCAATTACTCGCCGCGGAAATTGATCGCGCTATCGTCGGCGAATCGGCGCGATGGGGCGATGCGCGGGAATTTACGATTAATGAGAATGGCGGAACAGGTGTGACGTTGACGCGCGCTGAATGGTGGCTCGCGGAATTGGACAAGCTCTACACGAACTGGTTTCCAAATGTGATGCCGCAACGCACGATCGCGCGATTGCAGGCGGCGGGGTTGTATCCAACAGTTGGCGCCCCGGAGTTCAGTCAATTTGGCGGCGCGATTTCAAACGGTTTCAGCCTGACGCTTTCGCACCCGAACAGCAGCGGCGCGATTTTTTACACGTTGAACGGTGACGACCCGCGTATGTATGGCACGGGCGCGACGGCGTCCAGCGCGCAATCGTATGAGTTGCCGATTGAAATCAATGGTCCGACGACAGTGCGAGCGCGCGTTTTGAGCGGCGGGCAATGGAGCGCGTTGGTGGAAGCGTCGTTTTATCCGCCGCAGGATTTCAGTCAGTTGTGCCTGAATGAAATCATGTATAACCCGCCCGCACTCGGAGCGATCAGTGGTAATAACCTCGAGTTTATCGAACTGAAAAATTACGGCTCGAACGCGTTAGATCTTTCCGGACTGACGTTCTCTGCCGGTATCACCTACACGTTTCCGAATAATTCCGTGCTCGCGCCGGGTGGATTTTTTGTGTTGGCGCGCGATGCGGCGGCATTCGCGGTGAAGTATCCGGGCGTGACGGTTCATGGTACTTACACCGGGCAATTGGATAACGCCGGTGAAACACTTCGATTGTCGCACGCGCTCGGGCAGACGATTTTCTCGGTAACTTACGATGATCGTACACCGTGGCCGGCAGCGCCGGATGTGGCGGATTTCTCGCTCGTGCCGCGTCATCCCGGTGCGTCGCCAGCACCGGATCGCGGTACAAATTGGCGAGCGAGCACGCATCCGGGTGGTTCACCCGGCGCAGATGATCCGCTTCCGACCATTCCTGAAATCGTGATTGATGAAATTCTCACCCACACTGATTGGCCGGAGCGCGATGCCATCGAGTTGTTCAATCCGTACGCGACCAATGTGAACATCGGCGGCTGGTTTCTCACTGACGAGCCGGACACGCCGAAGAAATTTCGCATTCCGGACAACACCATCATTCCCGCTGGTGGGCGGATTTATTTTGATGAAACGCATTTCAACAGCGGCGCGCCGAATAGCTTCGCACTGAGTTCGGCGGGCGATGACGTCTATCTGTTCTCGGCGGACGCGGTCGGCGATCTCACC
>CALAYC010000149.1 GCA_937894935.1 uncultured Verrucomicrobiota bacterium | reverse complement strand
ATCATCGAGTCCGACCAGACCATACTTTGCCGAAAGAATGTAAATCGCGTCCGGATTCTGTCCTTCCGCATAACGAAGCGCCCCTTGAAAAAGAGCACTCGTATACAACTCCCTCGCCTTGGCGGGTCGATTAAGCTTCTTACTAACGCAAGAAATCAGAATAACTCGACTCATGATGAGTGTGATTGTCGCGAGAAAGATGCCAGAGTCAACAAATATCTTGCAAAATCTATCAAAATCTATCAGGCTGTCATTCAGATGACCGCAGATGAACGCAAGCATCGGTTGGAGGCTTACCTGCAACAGGTTGAATTTGCGTCACTTGAAGATCTGGCGAAGCACGTCGGTTCGTCTGTTTCTACCGTGCGTCGCGACCTCACTGCTTTGGAAGCGGGCGGTACTATCAAACGGACACATGGCGGAGCGCGATTAATTGCCCCGAAATCGGACGAATTCACGTTCTCAGCTCGCGACACTCATCAGCTCGACGCCAAGGAAGCCATCGGCCGCGCCTGTGCCGCGCTGATTCAGCCGAATCAAAGTATCATCATTGATGCGGGCACAACCTGTTTTCACGTTGCAAAACATCTCGAAGATAAATCACCGCAAATCGTGACCAATTCCCTGCCGGTGGCGAACCTCTACTCTTCCGCCGGAAAGGTGGAAGTCGTCGTCAGCGGCGGAGTGATTTATCCGAGACTCGGCGTGCTGGTCGGTCCGCTCGCAGTGGAATCGTTTTCAAAAATTCACGCCGACGTCGCTGTGATGAGCGCGGGCGGCATCACGCTTGAGGGCCTGACCAATTCGCATGGTCTGCTGATTGACATTCAACTCGCGATGATGCGCGCGGCCGCCAAGGTCATCATGTGCCTGGATCACACGAAATTTGGACGTCGCTCGGTTTCTCCGCTGGGTGATCTTTCCAAAATTCACACCATCGTGACTGACAACCAAGCTCCGGCCGATTTGGTGGAGCAACTTCGCTCAAGCGGAATTGAAGTTATCGTCGCTGGATAATTGTTCACCGCGCTCCGTCGCAAAGACGAAATTCGCGCGCCATTTCCAACCTCGGAAAAAACAGGTCGAATTGAGGGCAGGTATTGCCCTGCTCTGCGGCTTTGTTCATCATCCCGCCCCGTCCCCTGATTAATCAATGCGAATTTACTATGAGCAAGAAATTCAACATCGCCATTGTCGGCCTCGGTTTTGGTGCGGAGTTCATTCCGCTCTGGCAAAAACATCCCCACACGAATTGTTACGCCATTTGTCAGCGCAATCAGAAGAAGCTTGATGCGGTCGGCGACTATTTCGGCGTGAAAACGCGTTACACGGATTTCAATGCGTTGCTCAAAGATCCGAACGTGGACGCGGTGCATATCAATTCGCCAATTCCCGATCACGCCTGGATGAGCATCGCGGCGCTCAAAGCCGGTAAACATGTCGCTTGCACCGTGCCGATGGCGACCAGCATCGCGGATTGCAAGAAGATCGTGGACCTCGTCAAGCGCACCGGCCTGAAATACATGATGATGGAGACGGTCGTTTACGCGCGCGAATATCTGTTCATGAAGGAACTGCTCGATAAAGGCGAACTTGGCAAATTGCAGTTCGTCCAATCGAGCCATCAGCAGGACATGGACGGTTGGCCGAATTATTGGCCGGGGTTGCCGCCAATGTGGTACGCGACGCATTGCGTTGGTCCGGTCGCGGGACTCATTGGCAAACCGGCCGAATACGTTTCCTGCTTCGGTTCGGGAACCATTCGCAAAGAACTCATCAAATGCTACGGCTCGCCGTTCGCCGTCGAAACCGCGCACATCAAGTTCAAGAATACAGATGTCAACGCGCGCATTATTCGCAGCCTGTTCGATACCGCACGCCAATACCGCGAAAGCATTGATGTTTACGGCACAAAGAAAGCCGTCGAATGGCCGCTGATTGAACACGAACCTTTGGTAGTCCACACAGCCAAGCTGCCTGAACCGAAAATTCCTAAGCTCGTCAAATGTCCGGACTTTGCGAAACGCCTGCCGAAAAGCATTGCCAAATACACTACGCAAGGCGTGTACGATTCCTCAAAGAAAACGCATCTCAGCTTCACGCAAGGCAGCGGCCACGGCGGCAGTCATCCGCATCTGGCGCATGAATTCGCCATGGCGCTTGTCGAAGATCGCGATCCGTTTCCGAATGCGAAGCAGTCTGCCAACTGGACCTGTGTCGGTTTGTGCGCGCATGAATCCGCATTGCAAGGCGGCAAGATTGTGAAACTGCCGAGCTTCACGATTTAAGCGGCAGAACAGTTTGAAGAACGAGTTCCACCTTGTTTCCAACTCAAACCTGTTTCGCAGCGCGAGTGTTCTTTCCGGAGAGCACTCGCGCTTTTTATTTCGCTCGCAACCGTCTTAATTCATCAGCCGTTGAAAATGAAACGAGCGATGTTCCAATCTATTCTGCAATCGCAGGCTCAACCATACAGCGATTGCAATCTGAATGAGCAGCAGGAGAAAAAATTGCATTTCGTCCCACGGGAAATTGTCGGTATCCGGGGCGCATAACCAAACACCAACAGCCGTTAATTGCGCGAGGAGAAACGGTGCAAGAAACGTCATCAGTAATGTTATCAATAACGCGCCGATATAAGTCCGACATCGCACGGAGAAATACAATCCCACCGCTGGCAGCGTCACAAAACTGGTCGCAAAGAACACCACCATTTTCGACGAATCATCCCCGTAGGTTGGAAAGATATTGATGAGATAAATCCAAATCCCGAGCAGCAATACGACCGATGGCAAAAATTGCCCCCACAATCCAAACAACCTTCCTTTGATGATTCGCCCGGCCGAAAGCGGCGAAACGAGCAGCAATTCCAATACACCCGTTTCCCGTTCGCGTCGGAAACTGCCCGCCCCAGTCGCTGCCATGCTCAGCACCAACAGGCACGCCAACGTCAGTTGAATCTCTTCTGAATTACGGAAAAAATTCTGTTCGGTGAGCGCGAGGCTGAGTACTGACACCATGATGGCCAACCATACCCACGTCACCATACGTCCGCTCCAACTGCGCTGCTCCAGCCAACCGACAGGATTTCGTTCCAATTGCCATCGCATCCAGCGCCGCAAATAGCCCACCGCGATGATTGGTCGGCAGAAAACTCGTTCCATCTGTTGCACTCGCGCCGACGGCGGTTCTTCCTGCCAGGATCGACGAATTCGTTCTCCGGCGAGAATAATTGCAAAAATTAAAACGCCTAAAGACGTCACCGTTACAACCATTAGGCTCCAGGCAATTTGTTTCCACGGCGCAACCTGCGACAACCAATCGCCGGGCATTCCTACCACGGAAAAACCGGCCATGAAATCATAAGCGCCTTGCGAATATCCGACCATCCACGTGGTTTGGGATCCGATTCCGATCAACACTCCCACGATCCACGGGAGCAACAAAAAGCTGCCGCCCGTTAAAAACATTGCGAGGGCGATTGCCTGATGCGCTTTGCGTCCGATTGCAGAGGCGAACAACGCCGCAGCCAGACTCCAGCAAATCGCACAGGCATTAGCGATTACGGAAACCGTCACTTGTTGCCAGGAAACGCCGCCCAGCAGAAATGGAATCGTCATCGCCGGGACTACCGCGACAACCAACGTCGCGGCGCGTAATCCATGCGCCAGACCTTTCGCTACGACGATGTGCGGTGGCTTAAGCGGAGTGAGAAACAACAACCCGAGCGTTCCTTCACGTCGTTCGCGACTGAGACAATCTGCTGCACTCAAAGGCACAAGTATCCAGATCGACAGATAACAAATCAGGTGCATTACGCCGAACAACCGTCCACCAATCCCGGGCTCGAGTAGCCTTTCCCCTACCACGACCAGACTGCAGATCAGCAGTAACAGCAGTCCCGCCGAACGCAACCAGTGTGTGAACGGTTGTCGTGCTTGTGTTCGCAGTTCTCGCGTGATGATGGGAAGAACCGTCATGGTCCGATGTCGCTTGAAACAACCGAGTCGCCAAAATCTTGCGTCGATGAAAACAACGTTCTCGGTGAGAGGCGCAAACAGGCTGTCAGATTTTTCCGCATAAAAATACGTTCACCTGCCGCAATTATTGGATTTGTGATCAGAGCTTAGCCGCGACGATAGCGGGTGTCGAGGATTGGGCGAGATTACTGCGAACGGATTCAGCTTCTCATCGTCCTCTGTCCGGATTTCGGGCGATAAGAAAACTGAAATCCAGAAATCTCGATCGAACGGAGGTGCGGATGGATAGGATTGGCAGACGAGACTGATGCGAGCCGCGTAATTCCAGCGGCGTGCTGATAATTTATCGGCGCTTGCGGCTGGAAACCTGAGAGTCGAAGGCAAGATTCTTCCATCAGTTCGTTGGCATTTTTTCTGCAAACAAAATCTCGCGCCGCGCAGTTGCGCGAAACAGTACTCGCATTAACTTTTAAGTTACCATGAAAGTGATCAAGCCGAATTGCCGTACGCAATTTGCCGCAGAAGATGTCGAATTCATTTTATCTGTCCTCGGCGCAAGGTTGGGCGACTCCGAATGTCTCGTGCGCCTGTTGGCCGATGAAGAGGCGCGCGATCTGATTCTTGATGACGAAGCGTTGTTGCACGCATTGCTCGAACATCGCGGCTGTCTCCGCGTCTCGTCGCACTTTTACTTTTACGTTCTCGTCCGAAACGTTCTTAAACGGGCTGGCATCACAGACCGCGGCGTGGCGGATTACGTCGCCGAAGTGCTGGCGGAATTTGCTCACACCGAGCAAATGCGCTGCGTTGTTCCCGGTCAACCCAACGTCCTCGATTATTTCTTTGAAATGCTCGCCGCGCTGCAAACGGCAGATGACCGCACAAGTTTTCAAATCCGAGTGCACATCGGAAATCATTCGTTGTTTCTTTCGGGCGTGTTTCACGAACGCATTCGTTTCCGCGCGGAAAAGAAGGGCTTTCCTGATTTGCGATATTATGAAGCGATTGGTCGCAGCCAATATCGCGCAGCGAGCGATCATCGGCTCGCGCAGCGTTACGACCTGACGAATATTCTCGGAACGTTATCGGAGCAATTCGATACAACGCGCAAAGCGCTGAACGAAATTTCGGATCGGCTGTTTTCGCTCGGCGACAATGGCTGCCGATTTGACAAACTGCTGTTAAAACAGACCGGAATGACAAACTAAGGCGCGCCTTTTCAGTTGTTCGCGCCGGCCTTTTTGAGTTTGGCGAGATCTTCGGCCAAAAAACGGGTCACGTCTTTGAAGCGTTCCACGTTGGCGGGATTGATATTCATCAACGTCTGATGCGCTTCCAACGACGCCTGTGTGAGTTCCGCGCGTGAAGCGTTACAAGGCGCAGTTTTGATTTCTTCGCACTCAGGTAATTCGCCGTTGCAGGTGCGAAACAGATGCAGCACGCCGAGATTTTCCAGCAGTTCGAGCAATCGCTCATTGGCGTTGAGTAACTCGATGGCCTGCGTTTCGCCGTTTCCATTAGCCGCCTGCATGCGAATACCGGTGGCGGCGAGCACCCCGAGGAACGTGCTGTCCATCAGCGAGCATTCGGACAACTCGATTACGATGTACGAATATCCTTTGCTCTCAAGGCCGGCCAGCAGGGTTTTGAAATCCACGGCCAGGGCAAAATTCGCCCGTCCGGCAACTTTTACGCACGCAAAACGATTTCCCACCAGTACCATCAGATTGGCGGTCGGTGAATTCATTGTCTCCAAGTCACAAATTTCGCTCCTGATTCAAGCAGCGACACTCAGGCCCGCGCGAGTCGCACCGGGACGGCTGGCCGCGCCAACTATCTGCACTAAAGTTTGCTGTAAAACGATGCGCTCGTCCAGTGCGCTGGACACAAGCCGACGATTAGCTTGAAGCAACAGGTCCATCGCTCGAACCAATTCCGCTTCCGAATAATTTCTCACCTGCGGCAGCGCTTTGAACAACACATACGGATTAAGCGCAAGCGGGTTATATTTTTTATCGGCCGGCAATTTGGCTTCCGGAATCCGCTCCAGTTGGCCTTTGAAACTGTTGTAATCTCCCCCGCCCTTGATCCAGCCTTCCCGGATCATTTCCTTCAGCATCAATAAGGCGCGCACTTTGGAAATCAGCCCGTAAAGCATGCCGATTTCGCTTTTGTCCTTATCGAACTGCATCTCCCACAATTCGTCATCGAGACATCTCAACAGCTCGGGCAAATCCCGGTTACCCAGAGCGTCACCGAGCGCGAAAGCCCGTGCGTGTTTGTTTTTAATCGAAATTGTGTGGACGTCCGCCTCGATGATTTCATCGCGCTCGCCGACATAGAGGCAAAGTTTCTCTACTTCGTTGGCCAGTTGCCGGGGATTTGGACCAACTCGCGCGACCAGTTCCGCCACAGCATCTGAGGTGATTTTCTTACCGCGCTCTTGGATCGCTCGACGAGCTACGAGTTCCGCTTGTGTCGCCCAATCCTTATCATTGACCGACCAACCGTCGAAACTCTCAACACGTCCGACTTTCTCCAGCGTTTTATAGAACGTCTTACGCTTGTCCACTTTTCCCGCGCTGATGAGCAATCGGACGTTCTGCCATTGAAATGATTTCAACTCTTGCGCGAGGTCGGCCAATGTATCCGTCACATCGCGAGACGACGCAGTGCGTTCGTCGCCCAGGAAATTGCAATCGCGCAACCAGATAGCTTTGCCGCCACCGAAGAATGGGAGAGTTTGTAGCGCTTCCCGAAGTTTAGCGATGGCCTTGAGCGCATCGCCGCTGTTGGAAACGGTAGCCTCGATGGTTTCGTGGTCCATGCCGCCGAGTTCGGTGGACCACTTTTGAAAGATTTCTTTGGCGCGTTGTTTGACCGCGAAATCGTCCTCGCCGCAAATCAAAGCGACCGGTGCGTCGGTCTGAGCCGTTTTCGCCGCCATGTTACTCCGGCTCGTCTCCGCTTTGATTGATTTTATCGAGGTATTCCGACATGTCTTCAACCTGCTCGAACAACGAGCGGCTGACGTAAATCTTGCATTTCTCTGCTGAAGCCAGCGCCAGACAATCACTCGGGCGCGCATCAATCTCCACCAGCTTTCGCGCAACCTCGTTACTCTGAGACAGAATCAATCGGGCGTAATAAGTGGAATTTTTGAGTTCGGTAATAACGACGCGTTCGATGGTAATCCCGAAGCCCCGGAAGACACTCTTCATCAAATCGTGCGTCAACGGACGTTCCTTCGGTGTATCGCGTAAAAACATCCCGATGATCTGCCCCATCTGTTGTTCGACATTGATGACGAACACCTTTTCGTCGTTCCCTACGAACAGGGCGCACCCGCTATTGGCGGGGAGAATGCCGCGGATCTCAACGGGCACAACGTCGTTTTTCATAGTCGCTAGTGAAAGTTTATGACCTAACGGCAAAAACACAAGCCCCGCACCCTACGGAGAATCCCTAGTCACTGCCCGCTCACTGCTCGACGACAGCCACGCGCTTATTTTGCGTCCGGTTGATAATTCAACCACGGCCCCAGCCAACGTTCATTCTCTGCGACGGAAATACCTTTTCGCTTTGCGTGATCTTCCACCTGGTCTTTTCCAAGTTTGCCCACGGCAAAATATTTCGATTCCGGATGCGCAAAGTACAAACCACTGACGCTCGCACCGGGATCCATCGCGAAACTCTCAGTCAACCGAATCCCCGTGTGCTGCTCTGCATCCAGCAAGTCCCAGAGAATCGCTTTTTCAGTATGATCAGGACACGCGGGATAACCGGCCGCCGGACGAATGCCGCGATATTTCTCCGCAATCAGATCGTCGTTCGACAAATTCTCCGCCCGACCAAATCCCCATTCATCGCGCACGCGTTTGTGCAAATACTCGGCAAACGCTTCAGCCAAACGATCAGCAAGCGCTTCGGCCAGGATGGCATTGTAATCGTCATATTTCGCTTTGAAATCGGTCACGATTTCCTTTAGTCCAATCCCCGCGGTCACCGCAAATGCGCCAATATGGTCTGCGGCAGGCGTTGCGGATCTGGGAGCCACGAAATCCGCAAGACACCAGTTCGGTGTGCCGTCGCCTTTCTCAATTTGCTGGCGCAGGAAGTGGAACGTCGTGCGCAAATGTTTGCGCGAACCGTTGGTATAAACTTCCACATCGTCGCCGGCCGAGTTCGCGGGGAACAATCCGTAAACAGCGCGAAGCGTCAGCAGTTTTCGAGCGACGATGTCTGCCAACAATTTTTGCGCATCGGCAAAAAGTTGGCGCGCCTGTTCACCGTGTTTCTCGTGCTGGAGAATTTTCGGATAAACCCCACGCAGTTCCCACGTGTGGAAAAACGGCGTCCAGTCAATGAACGGAACAACTTCTTCCAATGTTACGCCAAACGCTCCGGCGTGACCGTGCAACGATCCGCAATCGCATTTGCCGGAGTTAAACGGCGCCGACGACAGCGTGCGCACCCCGACAAATTCCGGCTTCGGTAAATCATCGTATTTAAGCTTCGGTGCATTGGCGCGCGCGGCTTCGAGCGACAGCAGCTTTTCCACCCGAAGACCGTGCGAAGCGCGAACCTTCACATATTCCTCGCGATGCTGTTTCACAAACGCCGCTTTGCTTTCTTCGCTCAACAGACTCGTCGTCACCGGTACGGCGCGACTTGCGTCCAACACGTGAACGACCGGTTCACTGTAATGCGGCGCAATCTTGATAGCCGTGTGCGCTTTACTGGTCGTTGCTCCACCGATGAGCAAAGGAACTTTCAATCCGGTGCGCTCCATCTCTTTCGCGACATGGGTCATTTCATCAAGCGACGGCGTGATCAGTCCGCTCAAGCCGATGATGTCCGCGTTTTCTTTTTTGGCGGTTTCCAGAATTTTTTCGCACGGCACCATCACGCCAAGATCGATGACCTCGAAGTTATTACAGGCCAACACCACGCCGACGATGTTCTTGCCGATGTCGTGCACATCGCCTTTCACCGTGGCGAGCACCACTTTGCCCTGCGCTTTTACGGCTTCGCCGCGCGCGGCCATCTCAGCTTTCTCTGCTTCCATGAACGGCTGCAAATACGCGACGGATTTCTTCATCACGCGCGCTGATTTCACGACCTGTGGCAAAAACATTTTGCCTGCGCCGAACAAATCGCCGACCACACTCATGCCCGCCATCAACGGTCCTTCGATGACCGCCAATGGCTTGCCATATTTCACACGCGCTTCTTCAGTGTCCTCGTTGATGTAAGTGTCGATGCCTTTGACTAAAGCATGCGAAAGGCGTTCTTCGACCGTACCCTTACGCCATTCCTCTTCGACTTTTTTGTCGGTGGCAGTTGTGCCGGTTCTGGCTGCTTTGAGCTTTTCGCCGAATGTCACCAGACGCTCCGTGGCGTCTGGGCGACGATTCAACAAAACGTCTTCGACGAGTTCTTTCAGCTCCGGCTCGATTTCTTCGTAAACCTCCAACATGCCGGCGTTCACAATCGCCATGTCGAGTCCTGCTTTAATGGCGTGATAAAGAAACGCACTGTGCATCGCTTCGCGCACTGGATTATTGCCACGGAAGCTGAACGACACGTTGGACAAACCGCCGCTGACTTTCGCGTGCGGCAGGTTTTGTTTGATCCAACGCGTGGCTTCGATGAAGTCCACCGCGTAGTTGTTGTGCTCGTCGATACCCGTACCAACGGTGAGGATGTTCGGATCAAAAATAATGTCTTCCGGCGGAAAACCGACTTCGTCCACGAGAATACGGTAGGCGCGTTCGCAGATGCGAATTTTGTCCGCATACGTCGCAGCTTGCCCCTGTTCATCAAACGCCATCACGACCACCGCGGCGCCGTATTTCAAAACCGCGCGCGCTTGGCGTTTGAATTCCTCCTCGCCCGCCTTAAGCGATATGGAATTCACGATGCCTTTGCCTTGCAGACATTTCAGCCCGGCTTCGATGACTTCCCATTTCGACGAATCCACCATGAACGGGACTTTGGCAACCTCCGGCTCACTCGCGAGCAGATGCAGGAAGCGCGTCATCGCAGCAACGCCATCAATCATCCCTTCGTCCATACAGATGTCGATAATGTTCGCCCCGTTCTCAACCTGCTGCCGCGCGATGGCCACCGCTTCCTCGTATTTGTTCTCCTTGATAAGCTTGGCGAACTTCGGCGAACCCGCGACATTCGTGCGTTCACCTATCATGATGAATGTGCCAATCTGCTGCGTGAATGGCTGTGAGCCGGACAAGCGCAGCGGAATCGCCGCTCCGGTGGAAAATGTCGTTTCGCGCTTCGGCTGCCGCGGCGGTTTTCCTTCCAGCGCTTTCGCAATCGCGGCGATGTGTTCCGGAGTGTTACCACAGCAACCGCCAGCGATGTTCACCAATCCGCTTTGCGCGAAGTCACCCAAAAAGTTACCCATGTCTTCCGGCTTCAAATCAAAGCCGGTGGGCGAAAGCGGATTCGGCAAACCGGCATTAGGATAACACGAAATCGCCGTGTCCGATTTCTCAGCCAGTTCCGCCAAAAACGGCCGCATCAGATCCGGTCCAAGCGAGCAGTTTAGTCCAATGGCAATCGGCTGCACGTGCTTCATTGCGTTCCAGTACGCTTCGACTGTCTGCGCGGAGATCATCGTTTCTCCACCCCGCCCGACCGCGGCCGAAATCATGATCGGCAGAGTGACTTTGTTCTGCTCGAAGACTTCCTGAATCGCAACAAGCGCCGCTTTGGCATTCAACGAATCAAAAATCGTTTCAACCAGCAAAAGATCCGAACCGCCTGCAATCAACGCGCGAACCTGATTCGCATAAGCCGCTTTAACCTGGTCAAACGTGCAGACGCGGAATCCGGCGTCGTCGGCATCGGGTGAATTAGACAACGAAACGGTCAGCGGTCCGATTGCGCCAGCGACGAAACGTGGGCGACCGGTTTTGTTTGCGATACGATCGGCCCATTCGCGGCATTGCCTGGCGGACTGCTCATTGATCTCCCAAGCAAGGTCGTTGAGGAATTTGTTCTCGATGACGGCTTGATAAAATTCAGAATCTTTTCGGCTCCCACGTTCGCGAGGGTCGTCCACGAAGAATTCGCTCTGACCGATGCTGGTGGCGGAAAAGGTATTCGTCTCGATAATGTCCGCACCGGCCTCCAGGAAGCGCCGATGGATGTCACAAATCGTGTCCGGCTGCGTGAGCGAATAAAGATCGCCATTGTTCTTCAGGTCTTTCTTTGAATCTTTAAATCGCTCGCCACGAATTTCCTTTTCGCCCAGCCCATAGGTCCTAATGGTCGTTCCCATCGCACCATCAATAATGACAATGCGTTCCTGGAGCGCTTTGAGCAGCAATTGCACGTGCGGACGATAAGTTTCAACCTGTTTCACGCGCGCACCCTAGCTCAGTTATCGGGCCTCGCCAATAATAAAATCAACGCATCGCGATATGAAGATATGAACTTTCTGATGATTCGACCGGGGGCTTTCCGGGTTATCGCCGGGGAGTAATTCTGAATTGGCGAAATCGTTGGAAATGGAACTTTGGCACATGATGAGGAGAAGCTTTACTGCAACCCTGAGCGTGATGTCGCTATCCGCCGCGGCTGCTGCGAACTCCTTGGGGCAACCTGCGATTGCCGCCAGCGAGCCGGCTCCACGGATTATTCCGCCGGAGTTGAGCCCCGTGGCGCTTTTACTCATCACCGTGGCTCTCGCGGCATTTTGCTTTGGGCGACACGGAAAAAATCTCTCTTAAATCAGAATCCTTGAAACCATGCTCAATCGAACCTACGACTACTCACGCAGCCGCCGGAAACAGGCGCTGTTTTTCGTTATTGCCGGAGCCGTTGCGGCGGTCGGACTCATCGTTGCTGTCATTCTCTTCTGCTACCAGAGCAATCATCTGCGCGTCTGACGCGAAGCTGTCGTTCGTCGCAGATCTTTGCTCGTTTCGGCACATTGGGTCCGGCATAATCAGCCGACCATGATGTCAGAGTCACAGTTGAACAGCATTGCCATCGGTCAGAAACACACGGTCACGATTGAAGACCTTGCGTTTGGCGGCGAAGGCGTGGCGCGCGTGGGCGAATTTGTTTTGTTCGTGCCGTTTGTTATTACGGGCGAAAGCGTTGAAATTGAAGTCACCGAAGTAAAAAAAACGTTCGGTCGCGCGAAGCTTTTGCGCGTATTGACGCCCTCGCCGGACCGGACCGAACCGCTCTGCCAACATTTTGCCGCATGCGGTGGTTGCCAGTATCAACACATCAACTACGCGGCTCAATTGCGTTTCAAACAGAAGCAAGTGGCGGATTTGTTTCAGCGCATCGGCGGAATCGATCCATCCATTGTTGCGCCGGTTGTCCCTTGCCCGCAACCGTACGGTTATCGCAATCGCATCATGATTCGCAGCCAATGGAATAAGCCGGAGCAGAAGTTAAACATTGGCTTTGTCCGCTGGGACTGCGGTCTGGTCGAAGATATCTTTGATTGCAAAATTTCCGAACCGGCGTTGAACGAGCAAATCGCTCATGTTCGCAAGAATCCTCCGCCCAAAGGCGGCATCAAAGTCGTGTTGCGTATTCCGCCCGAAGACTGGGAAGTTCCTCGCGATTCATTTTTTCAAAACAATTTCTTTTTGCTACCCGGCCTCGTGCAAGCAGTGCGAGAAAAACTAACCGCCGCCAAAACGAAACATCTCGTGGACCTCTATTGCGGCGTCGGCTTCTTCGGCATTGAACTGGCCGATTCAGTCGAATCGTTCGTTGGCGTTGAATGTGATCGGATGGCGATCACCGCGGCACGCAAAAATGCCGCAAAGCGTAATTTGACGAACGGCGAGTTTATTTCCGCTACGGTAGAGGAAGCGCTTCCTCAACTGGTGAATCGCTTCTCGGCCGAAGCCACCAGCGTGTTGATTGATCCGCCGCGCAAAGGTTGTTTGCCGGAAACCCTCCAACTCCTGCGGGCGCAACGGCCCGCTCAGATCATTTACGTTTCGTGCCATCCCGCCACGATGGCGCGCGACTTGAACATCCTCTGCTCCGACGGTGTCTTTAAGCTGGAGAGCGTGACGCCCTTGGACATGTTTCCACAAACCCAGCACGTAGAATGTGTCGCCGACCTGCGCCGAGTCAGCTAAACGGAACTTGCCAAGCGCCAATGCTTCAATTCAACTGATTTAATCTCATGAGTATCGATAGAACGTCAGCCCGGAAGCGGCAGTCCACGTTGACCTGGCTGCCATGGTTGTTGGGCGCGTTGGTTTTTCTCTTTTATCTCGCCACGCTTAACCGCTCGTTGCCAGCGGTGTTGGATTGGACCGGCATACTGAATCAGCCACCACCCGCAGCACGAATCACTGGATTCTCTCATCTGGCGGAGTTTCTCGCGCCCGTTTATTATCTGGCCACGCTGCCGATTCGCCTGCTCCCACCGCAACATGTGCCGCTGGCGTTAAACTTCTTTTCGGCACTCTGCGGTGCGTTGGCGCTCACGCAACTGGCGCGCTCGGTCATGCTGTTGCCGCATGATCGCACTCGCAGTCAACGTGAACGAGAAGGAAACCGTTCAGCGTTGTTAAGTATCCCAACGGCTTGGCTGCCGCCGGTAATGGCAACGGTGATTTGCGCACTGAGTCTTACGGTTTGGGAACACGGCACGAACGGCACGGCCGAAATGCTCGACCTGCTGATGTTCGCATTCGTTGTCCGTAATCTGCTGGAGTATCGCATCGATCAGAAGGAATCGCGCCTCTATGTCGTAGCTCTGGTCTATGGGGCCGCGATGACCAACAACCTCGCGATGATTGCGTTTTTTCCGTTGTTCATCGCGTCGCTCGTTTGGATGCGCAAGCTCGCGTTTTTCAACGTGAGATTTCTCAGTCGAATGGCACTTTGCGGACTGGCTGGACTATCGCTCTATCTCGTTTTACCGATTATCAGCAGTATTAAAGGCGACCACTCCCTGACGTTCTGGCAATTGCTCAGCAACAACGTCATGGCACAAGAGTGGATTCTCACACTCGTGCCGCGTAACACGATTCTGCTGTTCTCGCTGACCAGTATTATTCCGGTTGTTTTGCTCTCGATCCGTTGGTCTTCGCAGTTTGGCGACCCGAGTCGCGTTGGCGTCACCATTACAACATCGGCGTTTCATCTCTGTCACGTCGTGATCTTGCTTGCGTGTGTGTGGATGATGCTTGATCCGGAATTCAGCCCGCGCCAAGTAGCTTATGGCTTGTCGTTTTTGCCAATCTATTATCTAGCCGCGTTGAGCATTGGTTACTACAGCGGCTACCTGCTGTTAGTTTCGCGCCCGGCTCCCAGTAAATTCCGTCAGCCCACGGGACTCGCGCGGTTCGCGCAACAGGCTGCGGTCGTAGCCATTGCGCTGGTGACTCTCGGCACAACGGCAATCTTATTGCATCGAAATTTTCCCCAAATTCGTCTCACCAATGGACCGCTGCAAAAACAATTCGCAGCGCATCTCACGGAGAATCTGCCTCCAAACGGTGTTCTTATCAGCGACGATCCTTATCACCTTTTGCTCGTGCAGGATCGCCTTGCGCGCCTTGGTCAATTGAAGAATTACCTGCTGCTTTCCTCCAGATTGTTGCCACAACCGGATTATCACAAGTTCCTAAAAAAACGATATCCTGATTGGAACGTTCCTGAGGGCGAAGAGCGAATTCCTGATAATACGCTCCTTGCTTTGATTGAAAAAATCGGACGGACTCAGCCGGTCACCTATCTCCATCCCAGTTTCGGATATTATTTTGAAGTCTTTGCCGGTCAGCCAAACGGGTTGAGCGTGCAATTGATACCATATAATACCAACAGCCTGGTTGCTCCGCCGCTTTCCGCCGAAGTCATTGCACACAACGAACAGTTCTGGGGCAAGGCCAGCGAAGAATTAAAGCAAAAACTGGAGCCGGCGATTCCTCCAGCGACTGAAGAAGATTGGGATTTGCGCTTTCCCGAAACGTTTTATCGGCGTATCGGTTTGCAACCGCAGAAGAATCGTCTCGCGATAACCATCGGCAGCTATTATTCCCGCAGCCTCGTTACGTGGGCCGTTGAACTGCAACGTGCTGGTCAATACGAGAAAGCTACTGATTACTTTCAACTCGCGCACGACCTCAATCCGCACAACATCGTCGCCGACATCAATCTCACGTTTAACAAAAAGGTTCGCAGCGGAGAGTCGCTCAGCCTGGGAATGGATCGCCCGTTCGACGACTACTTCGGTCAGTCACGTTCCTGGGAACAATTACTCACCGTTTATGGCCCATACGACGCTCCGGGACTAGTGTTCATGCAAGGTTATCTATATCTGCGCGGCAATCTCATTCGACAAGCCGCGACGGCTTTCGAACGTGCGCGTCAACAGGTCACCAATGACATCGCCAGCCGTCTTTGGCTCGGCCAACTGAATTTGAATCGCAATTTTCCCGACCGCACCATTCAAATGGTGGACGAGATTCGCCAGATTGCTCAACGCAACCCTTCCGTCCGCACCAATATCAACGACCTCTTCACGCTCGAAGCTGCTGCTTATCTTGCAAAAAAAGACGACACCGCTGCGCGACAGATCATTGAAACGAATCTCGCGCAAGACCCGAAAAACTTCGCCATGCTGGCTTCGGCTTGCAAAGCGTACGCTGATAATCGTCGTTACGCTGCGGCCCTCGACATCACCGAGCGCATGCTGAAATTGCAACCAACCAATACGGCGTGTTGGATTAACCGCGGTTGTTTCCTCATTGAAGAACCGAATTATTCTGAAGCCATCAATTCGTTCACCAAAGCCATTAATCTGGAGACGAATAATTATCGCGCCATCCTCTATCGTGGCATCGCCTACTTACGCGCCGACCAGTTGGACGAAGCGCAAGCCGATTACGAAACTGTCCAGCGGCAATTTCCGAAAGAGGCTATTATTGACTATGGTTTGGGAGAAATCGCGTATCGCCGCAAAAACACTAACGCTGCTATTACGCATTACCTGAATTATCTGAACAATGCACCGGCTGGCACGGCTGAAGCCAAAGCGGTTGCGGAACGGCTGAAAGAGTTAAAAGGCGAAACGACAAAAACGCCTGAATCTCCGTCGTCTGCTCAAGTTCCCTGACGCCATGCGCGTCACCCACATTATCACGCGACTCGTCGTTGGCGGTGCGCAGGAAAATACCATCGCAACCGTTCTTGGCTTGCGCGAAAAACCGGATATTGAAGTACACTTAATTTCCGGTCCTACAACCGGTCCGGAAGGTTCGCTGGAAAACCGCGTCACCAGCATTCCAGGATTGCTCAACATCGTGCCGTCACTCGTGCGTCCGGTGCATCCGTGGAAAGATTTCTTCGCGTTTCAACAACTCACTCGTCAGTTAAAGCAGCAACGTCCCGACATCGTTCACACGCACAGCGGTAAAGCCGGCGTGCTAGGTCGTATTGCCGCCGCGCGTGCAAAAGTGCCGGTGATCATTCATCACATTCACGGGCCATCGTTTGGGCCGTTTCAAGGAACGATCGCGAATAAGATTTTCACTGCCGCCGAACGTTATGCCGCGAAGTTTACCACTCACTTCGTCTGCTCGGCGCAGGCGATGACCCGGCTCTATCTGGCTGCGGGAATTGGCCGCCCGGAAATGTACACACGTGTATTCAGCGGATTTGATGTCGCGCCATTTACGCAAGCGACAAATGATCCGGCGCTCCGTGATAAGCTCAAAATTCCTCGCGATGCTTTTGTAATCGGAAAAGTTGCGCGCCTCTTTCCGCTCAAGGGTCACGACGATTTGATTCACGTGCTGCAAAGAATTCTTCCAGATTGTCCGAACGCTCATCTGCTTTTCGTTGGCGACGGCATTCTGCGTCCGCAACTGGAAGAGAAAGTTCGTCAACGCGGATTGACATCCAAAGTCACCTTCACCGGTCTTGTTCCACCCACGGAAGTGCCGCGATACATCGGTATTATGGATTGTCTCGCGCATCTATCCATGCGCGAAGCGTTATCCCGCGCCCTCCCCCAGGCACTCGCTGCCGGCAAACCGGTGGTGGCGTATGATTTCGATGGGGCAGATGAAATTTGCCTGGATAGCCAAACCGGATTTCTGGTTCGTCTCGGTCATGAAAACGCCGCTGCGGAACGAATTCTTATACTGAGTCGCGATCCTCAACTTCGCGCTGGTCTAGGCCGCCGTGGTCAGGCATTTGTGAAGGAACATTTCGACGTCACAAAAATGATTGCCACATTCTACGAGCTTTACCAACGCCTGCTGGCCGAACGCACGAAGTGATTTGTTTTGCCCCTATACATTTTTACGGCTTTTGCTACCGTCACCAAACCTATGGCACTCGACGACATTCTGTTAGCAGCGGAAGAAAAAATGGAAAAGACCGAGCAAGTGGTGGTCAATGAATTTGCCGGCGTCCGCACCGGTAAAGCCTCCGCTTCGCTGGTCGAAAATATTCTGGTGGAGAGTTACGGTTCGCAAATGCGCTTGCGCGAACTCGCTGGTATCACCACGCCTGAACCACGCACGCTCGCCATTCAGCCATGGGACGCGAGCACGATTCAACATATCGAGAAAGCCATTCTCAAAGCCAATCTCGGCTTGACCCCTTCGGTGCAAGGCAAAGTTGTCCGAATTTTCTTTCCGGAACTCAGCCAGGAACGCCGACAGGAATTCGTCAAAGTTATCAAAAAAATGGCCGAAGACGGTCGGGTCGCGATTCGGCACGTGCGCCGCGAAGCCATGGAGCAACTTAAGAAACATTCGCACGACAGTGGCGTTACCGAAGACGAAGTTAAGCAGGCGGAAAAAGATTTGCAGAAGCTGACGGACGATTACATCGCAAAAATCGACCAGCATTTCGCCGCGAAAGAAAAAGAATTGATGACGGTTTGAGGCAAGCCGTTGCGCACCGCGTTTTATTAACGCGGTGCAAAGCTATTTGTCGCTTCTTCGAAACGGATCACCGTTTCTCCAGGTTTGGCGTAACCCAGTTTCTCGCGGGCGAGTCGCTCGATAGCTCTGGGATCGTTACTCAGTGATTCCACTGCGCTGCTGAGCTGGCGACGTGTTTCCGTTTCTTTTTCAACCAGTGCCTCCAGGCGCATGACTTCGCGACGCATGCGTTCGTTCTGTTGAATCAATGGCAAATACCAGACGCCGATCATCACCAGAAACGCCAACAGCAACAGACCGATCACCACGCGGGTGAGCTTGTCCCAAATGCTGTCTTCAACGTTCATCACCTGCAGTAAAACAAGCCGCCCGCGCGAACGAAAGCAAAGAAATGCTCGTCAGCCCCGATTCTCTCTGCGAACCGCGTCGCGACCCCAACGATTCCTTGCTTGGTTTTCCGCCTCAATTCCTGTTCTATTTCCCGCCGCTGGACTTTCTGCTCCGTCGCTTGTCGAACGATGCGAGGGCCAAGATGAGCGGCTGAACCTGCCGCTCCGGTCCGGCTGATTCTTATGGATGACACGAATTCACTGATTGAGCAGCGCCGCGCCAAACTCGCCGCGCTTCGCGCCAAAGGCATTGACCCGTTCCAGAACAAGTTCACGCCCGACACTAAATGTAACGACGCACGCAGTGGTTTCGATTCTGGCAAGCTCCCGGAAGGCCATCGCGTGTCCGTCGCCGGTCGGGTCACCGCGCATCGCGACATGGGCAAATCCATTTTCATTGATGTGCGCGATCAATCGGGGCGCATTCAGGTTTATGCGCAAAAACAGGCGCTCGGCGATGAGCAGTTTGATATCTTCAAACATCTCGACCTTGGCGATTTCGTTGGAGCAACCGGCACGCTGTTCCGCACCAAAACCAACGAACCGAGCATCAAACTCGAATCATTCAAAATTCTCGCCAAAGCCCTGCGTCCACCGCCCGCTAAGTGGCACGGACTCGAAGACACGGAAATCCGCTATCGCCAGCGTTATCTCGATCTCATCGCCAATCCTGACGTGAAGGACGTGATGCTAAAACGCAGCGCCATCGTTCACGAAATCCGCCAGTTTTTTCACAGTCGCGGTTACGTGGAAGTGGAGACGCCCGCGATGCAGGCGATTCCCGGCGGCGCAGCAGCGCAACCGTTCAAGACCTTTCACAACGCACTCGGCTGTGAATTTTATCTTCGCATCGCGCTGGAGTTGTATCACAAGCGGTTGCTGGTGGGCGGCATCGACCGGCTTTTTGAGATTGGAAAAAATTTCCGCAACGAAGGCCTCTCCCGCCGGCACAATCCCGAGTTCACAATGCTCGAAGCTTATCAGGCGTTCGGCGATTACGAGACGATGATGGAAACGGTCGAATCGCTCATCAAACATGTCGCGCAAAAGGTCCTCGGCACACTCGTCATCGAATTCAAAGACGCGGAAGGCAAAGTCACTCGCACCATCGACCTCACGACCTGGAAGCGCGCAAAATACAAAGACCTCGTCCGCGCTGTTGCGGGCAATGATTGGTTTGATGTCACGCCGGAGGAACGCCGTCGCCGTGCAATGGAAGATTTGAAGCTGGCCGGCGACATTGCTAAAGGCTACGAAGATTTCGAAGTCACCGGCGCGGTGTTTGAAAAACTCGTCGAGCCAACGCTCATCCAACCCACGTTCGTCACGCATTTGCCGAAGGAACTCGTGCCGCTCGCCAAGCTTTCGCCCGACGACCCGACGACCGTCGAAGTCTTCGAGTGCTGTATCAACGGTCAGGAAATTTCGCCCGGTTACACGGAGCAAAATGATCCGATTCAGCAACGCGTCACGTTGGAACATCAGGCCGGCGGCGAGCAACAGAAGCTGGACGAAGATTTCCTTGTCGCCCTCGAACACGGCATGCCCCCGGCAGGCGGCATCGGCATCGGCATTGATCGCCTTTGCATGATGCTGCTCGGTCAGGAAAGCATCCGCGATGTGATTTTGTTCCCGCAGTTAAAACCGAAATGAGGCTCAATTGCGAAGATAACGATTCGCCGAGGCGAAATTAAACGCTAAGTCGATGGCGGTAGCTGCGCTTGTTGATGGTGTAACCCCATCTGATGCACCCGACTCCGTAATTTTTGGGATTAAAAAGTCGCAGAGAAGACTTGTCATGTGCGACAAACTGCGCAAAATGCGTCCAACGGCATCAACATATCGCAATGGGTGCGATATGTCTTTTGCCTCGGGAATTAGTAACCAACATGAAAACGCATCGTTTCATTCTCGCGTCAGGAATATTACTCGCCGGACTGACTCACAGCCAAGCCACCACGCTCGGATTCGGGCAACTTGGAGGAAATAACGCAACCGTACCGGCTAACTTCGGTTCATTTGCCACCACTGATGGAAACGGCTACGTGGTATCCGGCGGCACGACTCCCAATGTCGGACTGACTTGGGATTCCGGTTGGGACATTCATACCTCCAACTTCTTTGCGCCCCTGGAAGACACCACCGTAGGCGGCGGCGCTTGGGACAATGAAGGCGGCGTTCCACGGATCGCCCAACTCGACTTCGGCAACCACACCATCAATTTCACTGTTGATGATGGATTTGCCCTTCAGCTTGATTCTTTTGATTTCGGTCACACTGCAGAAACCCCAGGCAACACTTCCTGGGATCTCACGCTCACGGCGGTTTCAAGCTCCACTGTGGTTTGGAGTCAATCCGTCAGTTTTGTAAATGGGCAGGTTTTCACGATTACCCCCAATTTCATCGGAGTGCTTGGAGAAGATTACCTCCTGACATTCAACCGCACTTCTGAAACGTATAATTTTTCCAATGGCCGTCATGGAATTGACAATCTGACCTTCTATCAGGTTATTCCCGAACCCACGACTGCCACGCTGTTGGGCCTCGCGGGCTTGGCGGTCTTCGCTCGTTCTCGTCGGAAATAATCAGACAACTGCAAATTTTCAAACCCCTCGGCCAACCGAGGGGTTTTTTGTTGGCTGAATCTCCTTCATTCAACCCTTCGTCGCAGAATGTTTTTTTATTTTCATTTCTGTGATTGCTCAATCACTGGCGGTTTCTTCACTTCCGCAACATCAATCACAGAAGCACGCGCCTCGTTCCGCTGCGCTTTCATCTTCAACGCGATTACAGCCCATACGCAGCCAGTCCACGTCGGCAACACGGCGACGCCCGGAATGAGTTCAATCGCGAACGTTGGCAACAGCAGCAAGTGAAATCCCAGCAGCGGAAGCACGAACAACATCGCCACCACATCAATAGCCGCTTGCGCGAAAGTCCAAGACACCGGCACGAGCATGAGTTGTAGTAAATCGGCCACGACTGCTACCACCAACGCGAGAAAGGCGCGTCGGCCGGTGAGTTGGCGCGAGATTGTGTCGTCTCCTCGTTTTGGATTTGGCGGGCTCACGGTAAATAATCTGACGTAACAATTGTTGTGATGCGAAACGTTTTTGTCATTCGTCCAAATGCCGGTTTAAGGAATCGTCGCTCGACGCTATGCTAAACCTGTGATTAACTCCGGCGCATGCGAAGCGCAATAACCGCAGTTTTCCTTGCCCTGACCATTTTCTCCACCTCTGCGGGGCAATATTTTTTGAACCTCGCCGGCATCAACGGTGAAGTGACTATTCCGGCTTTCAAAAACCAGATTGAGATTCACTCGATTCAATTCGGCCTCGCGTACACTGAAGCCACCGGGGGCGGTGGGGGCGGAGCCGGCAAAGTGAATTTTTCCGAAATCACTCTGACCAAGCCGCTGGATCGCGCTTCGCCGTTGTTGATGCTCAACTGCGCGAAAGGCGCGCATTTTCCGACGGCGACTTTTACGGCAGTTGAAACCGTCAGCGGGACTAATCGCATCTACTATGAAATTGCCTTGAAAGAGGTATTGATCACGAGCGTTTCCCTCAACGGCAGTGGTGGTGAACGCCCCACCGAAAGCATCGCCCTGAGCTTCGCTTCCATTGAATGGAAATACCGGATGACTGACGGGACTCAGGTCACCGCCGGGTGGGATCTGAAACTCAACAAAGAACTGTAATCACGATTCGACGTGAAAGGATTGTGTCGCCTTCTGTTGGGGCTGGGCGTTCTGACGTCCAGTCTAAGCGCAGCCCCGGTAGATGCTTTTCTCAAACTTCCTGGTATTCCGGGTGAAAGCCAAAATCCGGCTCACTCCAATTGGATTTCCATCGCCAGCGTAAGCACATCTGCAGCTTACAATGACTTTCCGCAATTTGTCCCACTGTTACTGAGAAAAACGATTGATCGCAGTTCGCCATTGTTGGCTCGACATTGCGCGAGCGGAAAAGTTCTCTCAAACGCGGTCGTTGAGTTCACTTTGCCTGCGGCAACCAATCAACGCTTTTTCCAAATTACGCTCAGCAATGTTGTCGTGACCTCGTATTCGATCGAAGGTAGCTATGACCGTCCCCTTGAGTCCTTCGAACTGACTTATTCCGCCTTTACCTGGCGTTACACCGAAGTGCCGAACCTCGGTAGCAAACACGATTACGTGATGAACTGGGATGTTTTGCAGAATACCGGTGGCCTTGGCAACGAGACGCTCTGGCTCTATGGGACGTGCCTCAACCACGAGACTTTCCAACTCTCGTGGTTGGCACAACAAGGCGCCGAGTATCGAATCCTTGCCAGCACCAATGCCACCGATTCCGCTGACTCCTACACGTTCATTCAATCGGTCCGCCCCTCATATAGCGGAACACTGACAACAAACATCTCCATCGGCTCGGGGCAACGGTTTTTTATCGTCGAAAAGACCAATTAAAACCAACTATTCGCAACCCTTTTTGCAGTGCGAAATCGCGGTAAATCAGGTTGCAACGCGTGACTGCTTTCGTTCAATTTGCCCAAAGCGCGACAGACTTCTGATTAACCAGGAAAATCCTGGGCCACTGTAACCTACTGTTAATTCACACGTCTTTGACACCAATGTAGAATGGCATCAAGTTCGCTATGAATTTGCGAAGATTTAATTCCGTCAAATGGCGGAATTGGATCGGGATTAGATATCGGATTGGTTTATGAAACTTAGAACGCTGCTTGTTATCTCGCTCGTGGTTAATGTCGTGCTTCTGGCCACCATCGGTTACATCGCGTCCCTCGATGTTAAAGTCAAAACGCCACCCGGCGTCATTCTCATCAACACGGCCGCGCCGTCTCTGCCTTGGGCAGATTTGTTGGTGGCTGAATAACTCCTGATCGTCGCGGCGTTCCGAAATTCGGAGCGCCGCTCGCTTCATTCGTCGATTTCAGCAATTCATTTTCAGCGGAACAAACTGACCGTCTCACCCTCTTAGCCGATGTGAAGCATCGGACTCAGAGCTGTTTCTTTAAAACTCATTTCCGTCGCGGTTTCGTTTTGGGCATATTCGTCAGATTACTTTTTTGTGATGCAATTTCGTTCCAGAAGCTTTCTGCTGCGACACTCCATTTAGCGCCGAATGTGGATACCGCATTGCGCAGTAATTTACCTGATACCGCTTTCGGTTCTGCCGGTGCGCTTCCTGTCGGCGTCGCGGTATTGGGCAATCCGACCAATCGCGCATTGCTCAAATTTCCAATCGAACTCGTTCCGACGAACGCCGTAATCATCAGAGTCACGCTTCAAATCGCATCAACCTCGTCGAATCCCAATACAATGCAGACGGCGGATTTCAGTCTGCATCGACTTTTAAAAGATTGGAACGAGACCGACACCACTTGGAACAATCGACTCGCTGGCGTTTCATGGACGATTCCTGGCGGTCAGCCCGACGAAGATTTTGTTGCCACCAGCAGCGCCACGACGCCGATTTCTCCGGCAACTGTTTCCGGTCCAAGCATCGCGTTGTTCACCTCGGAACAATTGATTTCAGACGTCGAATTGTGGCGCGAAAATTCGGCGACAAATTTCGGTTGGCTTTTAACTGCTGTCAACGATGCGGCAGCTTCCGGAAAACAAATCGCCAGTCGGGAGGACAACATCAACACACCAATCCTGATGATTGAGTACACCGTCCCAGCCGCACCGATAATTCTGTCCGACCCAAAAATTTCTGACGCTACATTTCAGTTTTCCTTCCAAGCCACTGCCGGTCAGGCGTACGAAGTCCAGGCGTGTGGCGACATTTCGACAGAGCCTTGGGAAATCATTCGAACAATTCCTCCGGTTGAGCGCGATACCATCGTTATTATCACCAACGCTATCAGCGGGTCGCAGCGTTTCTTTCGCGTGGTAGTGTCCGAGTAGCTGCTGCATGATTGGCGCGCCTTCACGCTCACATTGACCTGCTTCGCTCCTGCCTTTACGTTTGGCATGTGACGACAACAACTGAAGTGACGCTGCCGCCGCTGGGTGACCTTAAATTGCGCCCGGCCATGAGCAAGGAGCGCTTTGCGCCGTTGGCTGAAGAGATCTACGCGTTGAAGAAACAACTCAACGCCGTCATTCTCGCGCACAACTATCAGGTGCCGGAAATTCAGGATGTCGCGGATTATGTCGGCGATTCGCTCGGGCTCGCGCAGCAGGCTGCCAAAACCAACGCCGATGTCATCGTCTTCTGCGGAGTGCATTTCATGGCCGAGACCGCGAAGATTTTGAATCCGAACAAAATCGTGGTGCTGCCGGATAAGAACGCCGGTTGTTCGTTGGAAGAAAGTTGCCCTGCACCAGAGCTTGCCAAGCTGCAAGCGACAAATCCGAATTTCTGGACCGTCGCTTACATCAACTGCAGCGCCGCAGTCAAAGCTCTGAGCGATGTCATCGTTACCAGTGGCAACGCCGAAAAAATCGTCAACGCCGCGCCCAAAGACAAAGACCTGCTTTTTGTTCCCGATGAAAATCTTGGGCAATGGGTGATGGAACAGACCGGTCGTCCGATGACTCTCTGGCGAGGCAACTGTTACGCGCACGTTGAGTTTCAACGTGAGGCCGTGCTTCGCGCCAAGGAAAAATATCCTCACGCGAAGATCGTGGTTCATCCCGAGAGCATTCGCGAAGTTCGGCAGCTCGCCGACGCCGTTTGCTCAACGGAGAAGATGATCACCTTCTGCAAAAACGATCCGGCGAAGCAATTCGTCATCGTCACTGAATCCGGCATCATTCACCGCATGCAGAAGGAATGTCCGGAGAAAGAATTTCTCTGCGCGCCGACGCAGGATGTCATGCGCATGCCTGGCGACCCGTGCCGTTGCAGCGAGTGCAAATTCATGAAGATGAATACGCTCGAAAAAGTGCGCGATTGCATGAAGAACCTCGCTCCGCGCATCGAACTGCCGAACGATATTCTCAAGCGCGCTCGCCTGCCCATTGATCGGATGTTGGAGATCTCAGCTCGCTGAGAATGCATTAATGTAACCGTGATTAAGGCTTCAGTCTCTCGCGGCATTCCGAAACGGCAGATTTGCAGCGCGATTGGGCGAAACTTTTTTTGAACATTTTTTTCGTCCGTTGTCAAAAGCACGAACAGCGGACAATCAGACGCTCTCAGGCGATTGAAAAAACCGCTTTACCAATCGACATCGTCTGATTATCTCCCCTGCTCACTCAGTTGGTTTTTCCGAACCGAATCATGATTAAAGTCGAAAATTTAGTGAAGGTCTTCGGCGCAAAACGGGCCGTGGACGGCATTTCATTTTCCGTGGAACGCGGTGAAGTGCTCGGCTTTCTCGGGCCGAACGGCGCAGGTAAATCCACCTCGATGCGCATGATCACCGGCTTCATTACGCCCACCGCCGGCAAGGTTTCCGTCGGCGGAAATGACATTGCGGAAAAGCCTATCGAAGCCAAACGGCTTATCGGTTACCTGCCCGAAAATGCGCCTGCGTACACGGACATGACAGTGCATGGCTTTCTGAGTTTTGCGGCGGAAATTCGCGGGTTGCATGGCGACGCGAAGAAAAAAGCGGTCCATCGCGCCATCGAACTTTGCTTCCTGGAAAACGTGCTGCATCAAAGCGTCGAAACGCTTTCGAAAGGTTATCGGCATCGCACCTGTTTTGCGCAATCCATCATTCATGATCCGGAGGTATTAATTCTCGACGAACCGACGGATGGCCTGGATCCGAACCAGAAACACGAAATCCGCACGCTCATTCGCAAGATGGGCGAAAAGAAAGCGATCATTTTTTCCACCCACATTCTCGAAGAAGTGGATGCGGTATGTTCTCGCGCCGTGATTATTGATCGCGGTCGCATCGTTGCGAACGGCACGCCAGAACAGTTGCGGCAGAAATCCGAATGGGCCGGAGCGGTAACGTTGCGCATCGTGGGCCAATCGGAAGAAGCCATCAAAGAAAAACTCGGTCAGTTGCGTTCGACCAAACGGGTGAGTGTTTCGGTGAACGGTTCAAGCATCAAAGCCACCGCGTTCCCGCGTACGGCAGGCGATGGCGATTTCACTCGCGAAGTCATTGAAGCAACACGCGGTTGGCAGGTTGAAGAACTGCATACGGAAGAAGGTCGTCTCGATGAGGTCTTCCGCAGCATCACGATGCCGGACACGAAGAAGTAATTGAATTTTCGAAATCCGAACCATGAATTCCTGGGCTAATATCAAAACGATCGCCAAGCGCGAATTAGGCGCCTATTTCACGTCGCCGTTGGCGTACGTGTTTATCGTCATCTTTCTACTCCTATGCGGATTCTTCACGTTCATGATCGGTGGATTTTTTGAGCGTGGTGAGGCCGCATTGAGTCGCTCGTTCTTCGACTGGCATCCGTGGTTTTATCTGTTCCTCGTGCCAGCCGTCGGCATGCGGCTCTGGGCGGAAGAACGTCGCGTAGGAACATTGGAATTGTTACTTACGATGCCGGTCAGTGCGTGGCAGGCGATTCTTGGAAAATTCATCGCATCGTGGTTATTCCTCGGACTGGCGTTGTTTCTCACCTTCCCGATTGTCATTACGGTGAATTATCTCGGTAATCCGGACAACGGCGTCATTCTGGCAGGCTACGTTGGCAGTTGGCTAATGTCCGGCGCGTATCTCGCCATCAGTTGCATCACTTCCGCGATGACCCGCACGCAAGTCGTGAGTTTTATCATCTCGGTGGTCGTTTGTTTCTTTTTGATTCTATGTGGATTTTCGCCGGTTGTGCGATTCCTCGAAGGCTGGGCCAGCCCGATGATTGTGGATTTCGTTACCTCGTTCAGCGTGATTACACACTTTGATGGATTTCAAAAAGGGGTGCTGGATTTTCGGGATGTCCTGTTTTTCCTGTCGGTAATCGGTTTCTCGCTTTTCACCACCAGCGTGATTCTTCGCGAGCATCGCAACTGAACAACCAAGGATTTTTCGATGCAAAAGAAATCTCTTGAAACGTTTCTCTATTCCATCGGCGGCGTCATCGCGATGGCGCTGATTCTCGTCGCCGTCAACGTCATCATTTCGAGTCTTCGCGCTCGAGTGGATTTGACGGAAGAAAAAGCCTACACGCTTTCGGAAGGCACGCGCGCCATTCTCAGCAAACTCGATACGCCGGTCAAAATCCGCTTCTATTATTCGCGTAGCGCCAACACCACGCCGCAAACGGTGTTTCTCAAAACCTACGCGCGCCGCGTTGAAGATCTGCTGGCCGAATACAAACAGGTCGCAAACGGCAAAATCATTCTGGAGAAATACGATCCACAGCCGGATTCCGATGCCGAAGATTCCGCCCGTTTGGACGGCGTAGCGAGCGCGCAGTTGCCTGGTGGCGAACCGTTTTATCTCGGTATCGCCGTCAGCCAGCTCGACGCCAAGGAAGTCATTCCTTTCGCTCAACCCACGCGCGAACGTCTGTTGGAGTACGACATTACGCGCGCCATCAGTCGGGTGATTTCGCCGGAAAAACCAGTGGTCGGCATCCTGAGTCCCCTGCCCGTTTTTGGCGGTGGAATGAATCCGATGATGATGCAGATGGGGCAGCGTCCGCAACAGGCGTGGGCGTTGGTTTCCGAGTTGCGCAAGGATTTCACGGTAAAAAACGTTTCGATGATCGCGGACAAAATTGACGACGAAATCAAAGTCCTCATCGTCATTCATCCGAAAGACATCACCGAGGCGTTGCAGTATGCGATTGATCAATTTCTCATGCGTGGCGGGAAGTTGATTGCGTTCCTGGACGCCAATTCGCTGATTGATAATCGCAATCAACAGAACCCGATGATGGCGCAAATGGGTGGCGGCGGTTCATCGCTCGACAAACTGCTCAAAGCCTGGGGTATCACGTATGAGAACACCAAAGTCATTGCTGATTTAAATTACAAGATGGTGCTTGGTGACGGCAGCGATCCCAATGCGCATCGTCCGACCTGGTTGTCCATCACGTCCGAAGGTCTCAACAACGACGACATCGTGACGAGTCAGATTGATAACCTCTGGTATTTCGC
>CALAYC010000148.1 GCA_937894935.1 uncultured Verrucomicrobiota bacterium | reverse complement strand
TCACCTCCGCATCCAGACTGCCATCCCGGTCCGGATTCGGTCCTGTGAAAAGATACATCTGCATCCGCCCCGGAATGCCATCGGGCGGAGCTGAAAAGTTTGCGTTGTTTACTCCTCCGCCATCTTGGGCATCGGCCCGAACAGCATCATTGCCAACGCCACCTCGCCCAAAATTGTCGTTCTGAAAATTACCGAAAGCTTCGGTAAAGCCCAATTCGTAGAGCCGATCATGGCAAACATTGTTCCAATAAAAGAGATTCACGACTGCAGCATCCCCATAGGCAACAGGTGACGATCCCAAGTCTAACGGAAAATCGAAAACACGATTCGGATTACCTGTCGGCAAAGGTAGATCCGGAGCATTATCATTATTTCGATCTAAATGCGCATGAACATTATTTCCAACCGTTGTGTTGTCTCCGTCGTTAATCCATCCATTGGGTGAAGCGTTCGTGTTCAATGCCGTCAGCGTTACCAACGTACGAGAGACAACCGAAGGTTGAAATCCTGCTGGGCTTGGACTCCCTGGGGAAAACGGGGACGGACTATCACTCGTATATACGTTGTAAGTAGCCGGAGTGATATATTCTGTCAGACAGCGTCGCAATCGAATTGCCCCTGTTTCCACGTTCACCAGCAGAAGATACATTTCCGGCCGCACGCGACTGGTCAGAATCACCTGCCAGGTTAATTCCAACTCGTTTCGCCCTACCGGCAACCAGACCAACTGCGCATACGCGTCTCCTAATAATTGCGCAGATCGAAAGGTTTGCTTTTTCAGCACGCCCTCACTTGTCCCCACATTCTGCACTGAGAAAGAACTATCCGTTTCTCCTAAGTTATACGCTGCCAATCGCAATGCTTCTGACGCACTGATCGGTGGCGTATCAATTAACTGCGCCCGTCCTTCAATTCGCGCCGCTGCCAACTGGAGATCAGGAACAAATCGGGAGGAGATAGCTGCCAATTCCTCGTTCTTTGTCAGATGACTCACGAACAATCCGCCGTACACAGGGATTTGATCCAACTCCTGTTGCCAGATCACCGTCCGCATCCCGCTTCGAGGAGTAACAGCATCGACTTTAACCGCGGCTGTCTGGAAGGACTGGGCATTGAATCCGAAAAGGCTCTGGTGCTCATTAACGAATGCCTTCACAACCCGATGCCCGTCGCTGGTCGGAATTGCAGCGAGTGCGTTGGCAGACAATCCGAATCCGACACCACTGGCTCCTGTCAAAAAGCCGCGTTGCGCTGCCAAGAATCGAGGACCTCCTGATAACGCGTCCTGACTCAGCCGCAATCCATTCACTCGTCCTCGCAACGTTGCAATGGCTGAGCTCGTCGGCACGCTGCTTTCGTCACCCGCAGCTACAATAGTTTGCCGAACGTCATAATTCGGAAGGGGCAGCACATCCGGGGCACGGTGTGCTTGAATGGAGGAAATCCCCCCCGCGGAAGCCAATACGCAAATTGTGATGAGACGGAGTTTCATGGATCCTGATTTTTCGCGGTCAGAGTTATTCCGCCCGCGATTCTAAATTCCGATTTTATATTCGTTTCTCGCCACAGCCCCCAATTCCTCCCCCATGATCAGGGACGCGGCGTATAGCTGACGCGATAATAACGTTGTTGCCCCGACGACACGTTCGTATCCAAAACGGAAAGCGGGGCTATAACGGCTGCTTCACTGACCACTTCCGAAAGGAACTTCCATGTAGGAGAAGTGGGGTCTTCTTTATATTCGACGCGGTAACTGGTATCAGGCGCTGCATTCCAGGTAATTACATATCCGACTGGCGAAGCGTTGATAGAAATCGAACCGATTAATACTCCGTCGAATGGTGTCAGATCGAAATAATTGGGGATTCCGTCCGAATCTGAGTCGATAATCTGGCTATTACGCAAGGCGCGGTTCACTTGGATGGTTTGATTGCCATTGATCACAACATCCACGGAGCTATTTGGGCCAGCATACTGCGGCACCCAACGCAACCGGCCACCGAACTGCTGATCAAGATACTCCTCAGGAGTCACCCCCCCCGGCGGAACAAAACTCAAACGCGCAGCCGCATAATAGATCGTGAGGTTCGGACTGATAACCAACTGATTGGCAAAATTTGCTAACTGCGAGAGATCGAGTAAATCAACATACAAACCATTCGCATCACCTGCGCCCGCAAAACCGAACTTCGTATTGCTTCCCAACGAAGTAAACGTCAGTCGCCCCACAGCCACGTTATTCAAGAAACCGGCCGCAGTCGGTCCTCGATCTTCACCCGCCCAGATATGATCAACCAAACCAAACATTGGAGCAATTGTCTGCAATGTGCTACCAAGCAGGTCACCCAACGCTGGCTTCGTCGGCAGAGATATTCCGTCGCGGAAAGAAATTGTGTTACTGGAAGTAAAGCCGTTATCCGCAAGGCTGGAGTCAATATCCAAGACCAGACGGGTGGAAGTTTGAATAAAGGCACGGTTTAGCTTCAGCGTCTCGGCAGAAATAATAATATCGCCGCCACTCTCAATCCGACCGGATTCGATCCTTGCGTCGTCCGCAATAACAGCGAATGCCGCTGTGGCACGATTTATTCCTGAAAGTTCCACATACTTACTATTGATGTTTTGCCCTTCGGCTGTGATTATGCCGCGATTTATAAAAGACAGATAGCCTGTTTCAGTATCGTCTCCAAAGTGCGCTTCATTGAGAACCGACAAAGACCCATTATTGGTAAAATATTGGAGCGATGGCGCATTTGAGCTTACCCAATTGGGCGTTCTGCCAGCCATCGAAACATTTCCGTTCAGCGTAAACGACTCACCTTGAAGCAGGAAATCCAACGCGATATTTGCGTCATCCTCCATGACGATATTCGTCGCTCGTGCCCGAAATTGCTGAATCGCCACCGGCACCGTTGTTTGGAGAAACGAAGTGTCATAAACCAGCATGTGATACAGGATGTTCACCGTGTTGGTAACAGTTTGCTCGACTGGTGGTTCATTCGTATCACTGACATCATAGTTAGTCATGATCAGGCTGACAGTATTACTCCACTGCGCGCTCCAGGCTCGAACACCTCCCCGTAAACGCTGCACCGTCATCTTGGTAAGGTCTTGAATTCGCAGCAATCCATTCGTCGAGCCGAGATCAAAACTCAGATTTTCGCAATCCAATACCGCTCCAGCACTGTCAATCAAATGATCCGTTTGCAATGAGATCAGACCTTCACCTCGCATCCGAGCTTCAGTCATATTCAACGTGTGAGAACGTACCTCCGCCCGACCGGTGTTATTTGTGGCTGTTCCGGCAGGAATTGCTGGAGGGCGTACCAAGATATTGTCAAACTCTCCCATATACGCCGCGAACTCACCCGTGACAACATTCGTCCCCGATTGATCTGAATAGAAGAAATCAAAACCTACATCCGAATTTCCCGGTTGAGCAAAAAATGGAGTCTGATCCAACCGTGACAGAATATACGCGCTTGGCCTCCTAGTACGCGTAGTGGCGGCGCCCGAAACCGTAGTGAGGTAATTTATGAGCAGGCGACGCTCGGCTTCACCTGCGAGTTCATCGTGAAAGTAAACAATACTGCTGCCATCCAGTTCTCCGGTCAGAACATTACTCGATGGAAACGCTAACGTCACAAATACTGACCAATAATCGTTTGTGACCATACTCGATGGCACAAACCGAATCGAAGCCGGCACAGTAGGATCGGTGACTCCAACAAATGCCGCCTGCATGACAACATTACTGGCAACCATAAAGTTGGTTACGGACCCGTCGATATTTGTAAGAGTCACACTGGCATACCGCGTGACATTGGAAATTGCATCATACCAATAGTTTCCGAGCTGGAAAACAACGTCCTCTTGAACCAAGTTACCAGCTGGGTCGACTCCTTCGACCCGATGCACAGGCGTTCTTATAGTCCCGTCTGGAGAAATTAATGTGTCGACACGAAACGTGTCATTGGTTTGCGCCCAATAACGGTCTGTTACCCCTAGATCAGGATAAAATTGGCCTACCACGGGAGCGTCATTGAAGGAGCCCAGCAATGCAGCATCACCATCAACCGACACAACTCCCGTTCCACCCCGCGAAATGTTCACATTTGTTCCGGTCAACTTTAACAGTCCACCGGCCCCCACCGTCATCAGTCCTTGGTTGATAATGTTGGTCGCATCAACCAAAAGCAAACTCCCATTAAACCCGGCCAACGCAGAACCATCCAATGCCTGAATGACGCCTGAGTTCCGATTGTGAAAATTTTCAGCAGGTTTCCGCAACCCGATCAATTGTCCAGTGCTGTTGCGTGGAGCGGTGTCAAATCGGAAGCCAATCGAGCCGAGCATTGTCCCGGAATTTGTGAAATTTCGAGTGTTGGATGTATCGAAAGGCAAAGTCGTAACCAATAACATCGTTCCGTTATTGATCACATTCGTTGCGTCAATCGCAGGAGCCAAGGTGACAGACCCATTATTAACCCATGTATTTTGAGCTGCAAAAGCGGCACCGGAGACGCCTAACAATACAGCAAAGGCCAAGTGCAAAAAACGGTTCATAATTCTATACTGATTTGAAATCATTCACGCAATTCAATCAAGGAATAATCCGGATCGAATAGAACCGATCCACGAATCTGCTTGTGGCATCGGTCATTCGGATGACAAAATCATATTCTCCCGGAACCAAAGGTACTCCTCTGATCACTCCCGTTTCCGAATCAAGCGTGAGCCCGGGCGGTAATCCCGCCTCCGGCAATCCCCATTGATACGGAGCGGTTCCTCCTAAAGCTGTGAAGCCGCTGAAAACATTTGTGTAATTGACTCCGATCACTCCTACCGGCAGGTCTGCTCCAATTGGGCTGATTTGCATCAAAACTTGATTTTCAAGATTCGTAATGCTGGTTCCGTTGGGATACACGACGGGGCGATTTGTGCTTCCATCGAAGGACCCCCAGATCAAGCCCACAGCCCCATTTTCTTCGGCGAGTAACGGATAACCATGAACGTAGATTGGGCCGACCTTGTTATACGTAAAGGCAGTAGGCGTATCAATCGTACCAGGTCCCGCCAAGCCGGCCAACGTCGTGGAATCGTCAAAGTTAATATTACGTCCAACCGCGCCACCGATTCCCTGGCCACCCGGCCCTGGAGCTAAATCTTGTGCTGTAATTAAAATGTCCGGGACCTCAATGAACCGTCTGATATTTTGGGGCACAATCGTATTGTTTGTAATCGAATTGAGCACGTAATCATGATTGGTGGGATAATAAAATCGTCCAATCAATGAATCATAGTCCCGCCGTTCAAAACGAATCCGTTCAACACCTTGGCGCAATGCCACCGTGCCTTCAGGACATTCCACCGGCCGCACGCGATATACATGCTGCACGAAACTCGAAATGGTGCTTTGCGAGAATTCTTCGCCGAATCCATTCGTTGTTCCAACCAGGTTGGTGGCAACAATAGTATTGGTAAAGTAAACCGTACGTATTAACTGGGTTGAAACGAGCGAGACGCTGCAAAGATTGGTAGGCAAGATGAAATAATCGCCGAAAATACCATTCGTTGAGTAGGATGTGATTGTGACATTGGTGCACGGAATTCCAGTATAGGGTTGTGACGGAGAACATCCGCTCAAACTGATATTTGTAGTAAGGATTTGAATCAATCCGTTACTGGAGATATTTCCGCCCGCAGTCGGGACATTAAAATTCCCCGGCAATTGTACCGTAGGCGTCAGATAAACGTTTCCAAATTCGTGTTGATACCAGGTTTCGATATTCGTGGTAATCACCGATGCAAATCCCACACGAACCGTACCACTTGGATCAGCTGGATGGTTGTAGAGATACGGGAAAACATTGGTCGTCACAACGTTCGTAAAAAATGGGGTTGTTCTGAGAACTTCCAGCCCCGGAAAAAGCGCCTGCAACGTCCCGGCGTCATTAGTAAGTGACGCACTCAACAACTCCGCCAAATTAGATGTAAAAAGCAACTCGATCGCCGCAGGAGAGGTATTTGTAACAAACGTAACTGCATTGGAGCTTGTGGCCTCCCAATTGATGTTGCCTGCTCTGAGCAAGTAGCGCAACCCACCCACATCGTCCCGCGTTAATCCCGTAAAATACATTCCTTCACCCAATCCTCCCACAGACGTGAGAAAGGTACCGCCTAACAAAAACGGCGCGCTACCAAATCCAGAAGCAATTGAAGTAAATGACATCGCCAGCGGATCAACATTAAACTCCACTGCATCGGCCACCATTGGAGCCCATGCAGGCGGTGGGGGTTCGCATAATTCAACGATGCGATAACTATACAAGGTTCCATTCACATAACTGGATGGCTG
>CALAYC010000147.1 GCA_937894935.1 uncultured Verrucomicrobiota bacterium | reverse complement strand
TATAAACGCCGCTGGCCGCAGTCGCCGAGCCTTTGGCGCTCACGCTGCCGATGTCCACCGTTTTCCATGGCGCTGGCAGAGCGGTGGAGGCGTTGACAGTGACAGTAGCGCTTGTTGAATCCACCGTTTGGCCGCTGCCATAAACGACGCGCGCCCGGACGTTGTAAGTGCCTGCAGCCACGGAATTCCAGGTGAACGAATACGGCGATGACGAATCTTCGCCCAGCAACGTTGAGCCGTTGTAGAATTGAACTTTGGTGATGGTATTACCGTTGGCGGTAACACTGGCCGCGAGTGAAATTGAGGTGGGCGCGGTAAAGGTGGAATTATTCGCGGGCGACGTCAGCGTGATTGTCGGTGGCGTGGCGGACGACGTCTGAAAGCTTACTTCGTTGGAAGGAAGACTTTCGTTTCCGCTGCTGTCGGTCGCGGTGACGGCAAAATAATATCGCGTACCGGCTTTTAATCCAGTGACGGTGGCGGTGGTTTTATTTCCGGCATTCAGTGAAGTCGAGTAGTTGCCGCTCGTGGTGCCGTAACGGACACGATAGTTCATCGTTCCCGGGGTGGTGCTGGCGTTCCACGCGAGGGAAACCGATTGTGAGGTTTGGGCCTGCAGAAATGGAGCGGCGATGAGCAATCCAACTACGAGCCAAAAAAAAGAAACCATCCTTGTGTTCAACATACGACGATACGACGGACCGATTACGACCTTGTGTTCTCAATCGCGCAGCGAAAGAGGACGCCGCTGCTTTAGCACAGGTGCTGCCAAAGAAGAATGAATGACGGCGAGACGAGACCAGGAAAATACTGGTGCGAATCGGAACGGCTCACGATTCGTTTCTACTTCGTGCGATTGCGAGAGTTAACGTGAGTCGGAAAAAGATTTTTGTCGCGATGATGGACGAAAAATTTTTCGTCGCAGAGTTTTCAGAAACGGTTGCGTCGCCATTTCTGTGCGAACATCAGACGAATCGCGTTCAGAAAATTGATAGGGCGAGCATCACGTTGCGCGAACTATCGCGATCTCTTCTGAGTGTCAGAAGCAGAAGTTAGCGATGGGCGGCGCGAAGTCGGGTTAATGCGTCTGTTGCCGAGAGGCTGAAAATTTTAATGACCTTGCTGCGCGCTGTGTGGCCGTGAACCAGAACGACATCACGGCGCGAGCAATCGAGAGTCTCCGCCAACAAACGGATGAGAGCCTCGTTGGCGGCGGCATCGACCGGTGGCGCGGTGACTTTGATGCGAAGTTCCGGGCCTGTCGGATCGCCGATTTCATTGCGCGATGCGCGTGGTTGCAGGCGAATGGCCAGCGTAACGCCGTCGGCGTGCGGCTTAAGAAACGCGGGAAGTTCCGGGCTTTCGCCGGGGGATGAAACCGATTTCTGATTTTTCCTGCCGTGCATCAGGGCCTGAGTTTTGCCAGAATCCGTTTCGAAATGAACGCAAAACTGCTTCTCTGCGGACTAGCGATGCTGACGCTTTTGTCCGGTTGTTCATCGCTGCGTTATACCGCTACTCCCGTTTTTCCGGATCGCAGTCCGATGCCGATGCCTGATCCGC
>CALAYC010000146.1 GCA_937894935.1 uncultured Verrucomicrobiota bacterium | reverse complement strand
GCGGATGGTCATTCTGAAATCAAAAAATGGCAGTCGGGCCAAACTGGCAAGCGAGTCGGAGCAATTACGGCAAACACTGCCGAAGAAAAAGATTATATCTGGCTCCGAGATCGCACTTCTGCCCCAACTAATTAGCTGACTCCGCGGCGAGAGGTTCTTAAAATGAACCTCTCTCAGCAACATAGTCTGTGGATGTGGAGCCGGGGACGCCTCCCCGGCTTTTCCATTAAATGTTCTGCAAGTGAGGAGACGATGCGATTATTTCAGGTCTTGTCGGGTCAAAATTGCGAAATATCGGTTCAAATATTTAGAGGTTCCTATAGATTTGGAGGACTGCCGACGATGTTCAGGTTTAGATTGTTTTTAGTTTTTGTTTTTTGTTTTAAAACAGCGATTGTCTCTGCTGCTGTCACAGGGACGAAATCGGCTTTGGTGATGTTGGTCAGCCTGACGAATGCGCCAATCGATTGTTCAGTGGGTGAAGTTCAGGGCATGATGTTCACCAATCTGCCGCTCAATGTGGATTCGTTTTACAACGAGGCTACGTGGGGGAACGTGCGGTGGACGGGGAGCGTCATTAACGTCAGCATCAACTACGGCACGAGTCCGTGTAACGCAGATGCGTGGGCAAATGCGGCTGATGCCCAGGCGATGTTGCAGGGTTACAATCCCAATTCCTATACGGCGCGCGTTTATGCGTTGCCTTCGGCGGCGGGCTCGTGTGGGTATGCGTTCGCGTCGGGAAACCGGGTCTGGAATTTTCATTGCAGCGATCTTTTCGCTTACGGACACGAGGTCGGGCATACCATTGGTTTGGGGCACGCGAGTACGGATCGGAACAACGATGGTGTGATTGATGAGGCTTACGGCGGTTACGATGATTGCATGGGCGGCGAATCGTACACGTTTAATGCGCCGCATAAAATCTGGGGCGGTTGGTTGCCGCAAAAAGAAAGCAACGGCGGTTGGCGCGAGGTGAACGCCAACGGCACGTATCAAATCAGTCCGCTGCAAATCAATCCCGCCAGCAATCCACCACACTCGCAGGCGTTGAAAATTATTCCGCCGACCGGCATTCCTTATTTTCTATCGTATCGTCAGCCGCTCGGATTCGATCAGGGTTGGTCAGCGTCGCAGGTCGGCAAAGATGGTCGCTCGGGAACGAGTATTGATTCTACGCCATCCATCGCGGATTATCCGTATTCGAAAGGCGTGACCATTCATCGGCACAGTGGTGCGCGAGGCGCGGAGACGTTGGAAATTGCCGTCATCGAAGATAATCAACAATTTCTCATTCCAGGCACTGGAATTGTCATCAAACAAAACAGTCACAATGCAACTGCCGCATCGGTGACGATTTCCGGATTTGACGGTGGCGTGATTCCGACCGGCGTTACGTTTTATCAAAACGCGAATTTTGAAGGAGCGCAGAGTCAGGTATTGACTGCCGGGAGCTATACATTGTCGCAATTGACCGCCAAAGGAGTTTTTAACGATTGGGCATCTTCCGTCAAAGTGCCGTCGGGTTGGACGGTGACACTTTATCAACACGACAATTTTGGGGGCACAGGCTGGACGGTCACCGGCGATGTTGCGAATCTCAGCACGCTGATTCCATCGGGCGCAGATAATCAGGTTTCGTCGTGTCAAATCAGCGCGGGTCCGGTCATTGCGCCGATCGCGCCTACAGAAGTCAGTGCCGTGGCGAGTAATTCTACCGTGCGGCTTTCATGGACGGCGACGCCGGGTGCAACGGGTTATCAGGTGAAGCGCGCGACGACGAGTGGCGGCCCATACTCGACGACCGGAACGCCGGCGTTTTCCGCGTTCACTGATACGAACGTCGTGAATGGCACGACCTATTACTACGTGATTGCAGCGACTAACGCGGTTGGCTCGAGCGGAAATTCTGCGCAGGTTTCTGCACTCCCGATAAAGGATGTGGTCATGCATCTGAAGTTCGACGAAACGTCGGGCAGCGGGGCAGCGGATTCCTCCGGCAATAACAACCCCGGTACGTTGAACAACAATCCGTCGCGGATTATTCCCGGAAAAATCGGAGCGGCCGCGTTGAACTTCAGCGCGGGTAGCAGTCAGTGGGTCACCGTTGCCAACTCGGCTTCGCTCAACTCACCGCGCAATGCCATTACCATTAGTGCGTGGATTTATCCCAATGATTGGAGTGGTAATCGGCGCATTTTGCAGAAAGGCAATTTGGATAACCAATATCGTTTGTTGGCGGAAAACAGCGTTTTGAAATTTCATCTCAGCGGCGTGGACGAGGTTACTGCCGGACTGCCGCCGACGGGAACGTGGACACACATCGCAGGCGTTTGGGATGGCAACGTGATGCGGCTTTATACGAACGGCGTCGAAGCAGCGAGTCTCGGTTCTGTCGGGCTGATCAATGTCAGCAATGATCCGTTGTACATTGCGACGAAAAACAACTCTGCGCCGTCGGGTGATCGTTTCAATGGACGCATTGATGACGTGCGGATTTATAATCGCGCCCTTGCGCCGGCGGAAGTCGCGGCGATTCTGACCAATTCACCGCCGGTATTTGCAACCAATCCATTCAGCGCGCCGGATGCCAGTGCCGGTCAATTTTATGTGGGTTCAATTGCGGGTGCAGCGACTGATCCGGAGAACGACACTATCACTTACACGAAGCTCAGCGGACCGGCGTGGTTGAATGTGGCGGGTAACGGTTCGTTGACCGGGACACCACTTTCGCCGGATGCAGGCATAAATAATTTCAGCGTGCGGGCGATGGATTCCAGCGGAGCGTTCAGCATCGCGACATTGAATCTGAACGTTCTCGCTGCTCCGGCTCTCAACACGACTTTGGAGATGCAGGACGGGAATGCGTTGCTTTCGTGGAGTGGTGGTATCGCGCCATATCAGGTGCAGATCGCAACCAATCTTGTTCCGCTGCAATGGGAGAATTTCGGCAATCCGACGAGCGGCACGTCATTGCTGATTACACCGACAAACACTGCCGCATTTTATCGGGTAATTGGCCAATGAAATCTCTGACGTTCCGAAATCAATCTGTATATCAATCATCGCTCACGGCAGCGTTCGCGGCGCTGGTTTACTCCGGCAGTATGGCGATTGCTGAAGTGAAAGTTTCTGTTGTGCAACGGTCTGCTGATGCGCCGTTGTCCACCACCGCAGAAGTTCCTGGTCCGACTCGGAACGATGCCGCGGCTAATGCGCGCATTCGAATTCTGTCGGGCGTTGTGGATCCCAACAGCGGTGGCATTGGGAAACTGCGCGATGGCCGAGTGGCAACGGATGCCGATCAGCCGGATGAAAATTTCTTCTTCGATGCCGGCACTGACGGTGGGCGACTGTTGTTTGATTTAGGTCGTGTTGTCGAAGTGAAGCAGATCAACACCTATTCCCGGCATCCGGGATCGCGTGGGCCGCAGGTTTACAAAGTGTTCGGAAGCGATGGAACGGCGGCCGGTTTTGTGGAGCGTCCGCAGCTGACGACCGATCTCGCATCGAGCGGTTGGAGTCAAATTGCGAACGTTGATACGCGTCCCAAATCGGGCGATGTGGGCGGGCAGTACAATGTCAGCATTTCTGAGTCGTCTCGCGTGCTGGGTAAGTTTCGCTATCTGTTGTTCGACGTTTCTCGCACCGACGTGAACGACTATTTTGCGAACACGTTCTACAGCGAGATTGATGTGATTGAGAACGGTGGGAACGATGCGACTGCGGCGACGGAAGAGGCGAAGCCGTACGTGTTCAAAACAGTCGATGGTTACGCGGAGTTCACGATCGACACTTCTGAAGCGACTGATTTAACCGAGTGGGCCGAGGAGAATCTCGCGCCGGTATTGGCCGCGTGGTATCCGAAAATTGTCGCCATGTTGCCGAGCGAAGGTTTCACCGCGCCGAAGACGGTGATGGTGAATATCCGACCGGAACGCGGCGTGGCGTACGCGAGCGGTTCGCGCATCACGGCCAATGCGGACTGGGTGCGGCGCGAACTGAAAGGCGAAGCGTTGGGCGCGCTGGTGCATGAAGCCGTTCACGTGGTGCAATCCTGGAATCGCGGCGCGCGAGGTAATCCCGATTACAAGCGCCCGCCCGGTTGGTTGCAGGAAGGCATCCCGGACTACATTCGTTTCTTTCTTTATGAACCGGAGAGTCACGGTGCGGATTTGATCTGGCTGCAGGGGCGACGCAATCAAACGCTCAACTACGATGGCATGTATCGTATCAGCGCGAACTTTTTGAATTATGTGGTGGAAAAATATGACCCGAACAAAACGCTCATTGCCAAAATCAATGGCGCGTGTCGCCAGGGCAAATATACCGATGATCTGTGGCAGGAACTCACAGGCAAATCGCTCACGGATTTGAACGACGAATGGAAAACGGCCACTAAAGCACAACTTGAGATGAAAGCGAAATCCGGTCTCAACGCGTTGACTGAAGCCGAAAAAGCTGCCGGTTGGCGGTTGCTGTTCAATGGCGAAGATCTGGCCGGCTGGCGCAATTTTAAACGCGAAGGCGTTCGGCCGGGTTGGCAGGTGAAGGATGGCGCGTTGGTTTGCGCCGATCCGAATGACGCGGGTGACATTATTACGACCGATAAGTTCGGCGCGTTTGAATTGCAGTTGGAATACAACATTTCGGAAGCGGGTAACAGCGGCATCATGTTTCACGTCACGGAAGAAGGTGGCGCGGCGTGGGCCAGCGGACCGGAGTTTCAACTGGAAGACAATGCGAAAGCCAAAGACCCGCAACGTTGCGGTTGGTTGTATGCGTTGTATCAACCGGAGATTGATCCGAAAACCGGCAAACCGCTCGATGCCACCAAGCCCGCGGGCGAATGGAATCACGTGCGCCTCGTGGTCAGTCCGGAAAAATGTGAGCACTGGATCAACGGCGTAAAGTATTTCGAATACGTGCTGGGCAGCGACGATTTCAAAGCGCGGGTCGCGAAGAGCAAGTTTTCTAAAATGCCGCTGTTCGCCAAAGCGGATACGGGGCATATTGCTTTGCAAGGAGACCACGGACAAATTTCATTTCGTAACATCAAAATCCGTCCGCTTCGGAATTCAGGCGCCGAAGCGCGGGCCTCAACAACACAATGACCAAGACGTACCAACCGTTCGATCCCCAATGTAGATTTAACTCCAAACTTCTGTCGTATGCGTCCCGCGTCACTCGCGGCGTGATCTCGGCGTTGGCCGCGTGTCTCGTCGCCAGTGACGCCATTGGAGCCGATATGACGCCAGTGGCGGTGACAGGGTTCAATCGCGATGTGGTGATTGAAAACGTGGCGTCCGGGCCGCCTTACGTCGGGGTAGCGGTGGAATTGAATCCGGGCGAAAATCTTGCGTTTTATCAGAGCGGACTGCCGGGTAAATCGTATGGCTTGCCGGTGAGCGGAAGTTTTGTCAGTGCACTCGATGGTAGCACTACATTTCAATTTCAGCCTTACACCGCCAATAACGCTCTTGTGCTCAGCAGTGCGACCGGTCAATCCGAAGGCACGCTGGTTTTTACTACGCCGGACACTTACGCGCGAATTGCGGTGTTGGCGAATTCGGCGAGCGGTGGTGGAATTGCGGACCTGACCATTAATTTTACCGATGGCTCGTCGTTCACGACCAGTTACATCGCATGGGACTGGTTCAATAATCCGGATTTCGCCTTGCAAGGCACGGAACGCATCAACCTCAGCAATGGTGCAACTACGGGCGCAAATATCAATCCTCGCTTCTATCAAACGACTATCGAACTCGCTGCGTTGTTGGGCGCAAACAACAAGCCGATCAGCAGTTTGACTTTCAGCAAGGTGGCGTCGGCCAGTTCGACGGGAATTTATGCGGTGAGCGGCGAAGTTATGCCTCCAGCTCCAGCGGTTGTGCTGACAAATCCCACCAACACGAACACAGTGGAAGGCAACTGGGTCTCGTTCAGCGGTGTGGTTGGCGGTTCGCCGGCGCCGACGATTCGCTGGTTGCGCAACGGAGTAACGATTCCGGGTGCGACGAATGCCACGCTTTCGTTTGTTGCGGCGTTGACGGATCATAATGCGGTTTATCGCCTCGTCGCTTCGAACTTTGTCAACGCGGTGAGTCATGTTGTGACCAGCACTCCGGCAACTTTGACTGTGACGGCTGACACGACGCGTCCGGTGTTGTTGGGCGCGCAATCGCAGGGTCTGAATCAGGTCGTTGTGCGGTTTTCTGAACGCGTCAGTCCGGTGACTGCGACGAGTGCGGCGAATTATTCATTAAGTGGCGGTATCACGATTCTCAATCGTACGTTGGATGCGTCGCAGAGCAATGTAGTCCTGACGGTCAGTCCGATGATCGACACGACTCTTTACACTCTCACGGTGAACAACGTCGCGGACCAATCGGTGGCGGCGAACACGGTGACGAATAATTCGCAGGCGCAATTTTACGCGAGCATTTACGCGAATGTTCCCGTCGGTTCGCCAGCGCTGGAAGGTTCGCAAGTGCCGGTTGGCAACGGGTTGAACATTTCGGGCGGTGGTACGGATGTCGGCGGTACGGGTGATGAATTTCAATTCAGCTACGTGCAACGCACCGGTGACTTCGACGTGAAGGTGCGATTGGATTCTTTGTCATTGGCCGATGCGTGGTCGGAAGCGGGTATGATGGCGCGGGAAGCGTTGACGCCTGGCGCGCGTGCGGCGAGTGTAATGGCGACGCCAACCATCAGTGGCTGCTATTTTCAGGCGCGCGGCGCGAGTAATGGAGTGGCGACGATGACGGGTTCGTTTCCGGTCAATTATCCGAACACATGGTTGCGATTGTGTCGCGTCGGAAACGAATTTACGGGGTATGCCGGATTTGACGGACAGAACTGGACGCAATTGGGTTCGGCAAATCTTGCGTTGCCGGCGACGGTTTATTTCGGTTTTGCGGTGGCGAGCCATAACGCCGAGCAACTGGCCACCGCGGCATTCCGCGACTTCGGAAACGTGACGACGGCAGGTGTGAATCCGGCGTTGCCGTTTGAAGCGTTGGGGCAGAGCAGTCGCAGCACGAGTCTGGTGATTTCGGAGATTATGTATCACCCGACGAATGCGGCGTTGGAATTCGTGGAGATTTTCAACACCCGCGGCGAACCGCAGGACATCAGCGGTTACAAATTGCGCGGTGACATCGAATATGAATTTCCGCCGGGAACGGTCATTCCCGGTGGCGGTTTTGTGGTGGTGGCCAATTCGCCAACCAGTCTGCAAAACGCGTACGGGATTACGGGTGTTTTCGGTCCGTATGCGAACACGTTGCCGAACTCCAGCGGCACAGTGCAGTTGGTCAGTCAAAGTGGCGGCGTGTTTTTACAAGTGGAATACTCGGATGATCCGCCGTGGCCGGTCGCTGCGGACGGCGCCGGGCCGTCGCTGGTATTAACGCGTGCTTCACTCGGAGAAAACAATCCTGCTGCGTGGTCGGCGAGCGATTTGGTCGGTGGTTCGCCAGGCCGATTGAATTCTTTCACTCCTGATCCGCTGCGCAATGTGGTCATCAATGAATTCCTCGCGCACACGGACGATCCGGAACAGGACTTCATCGAGTTGTATAATCACAGCACGCAACCGGTCAGCATCGCGGGCTGTGTTCTCTCGGATGATCCGCTGGTGGATAAATTCGTGATTCCCGCCGGCACCACAATTCCGGCGAATGGTTACATCGCTTTTGACCAGACGACGCTGGGCTTTGCTTTGGCGGCCGATGGCGAAACGATTTATTTCAAGAATGCGGACAGGACCCGCGTGATTGATGCGGTGCGTTTTGAAGGTCAGGAAAACGGTGTGAGCATGGGACGCTGGCCCGATGGTTCGGATCAATTCTATCGGTTAGCCGCTAAAACGCCGGGCGCGAAAAATGCCGCGATTCGCGTCAGCGACGTCGTGATCAATGAATTGATGTATCACCCGATCACGGAGAACGATGATGATCAGTACGTGGAACTGTTCAATCGCAGTGGCAGTGCGGTTGATTTGAGCGGTTGGATGTTGGGTGACGGCATCAGCTATACGTTCCCATCAGGTGCGACGATTGCGCCGAATGGATTTGTGGTGGTAGCCAATTCGCGGGCGCGATTTCTCACGAATTATCCGGCGGTCAATCCTGCTATCGTTTATGGCGATTTCAGCGGCAACCTTTCGGGGCGTGGCGAGCGAATCACTTTGAGCAAACCGGATTCGACGACTTCGGTGGTTGGCTCGGTAACCGTAACCAATTTCTTCCAGATTGTGTTGGATGAAGTGACGTATGCCGATGGCGGACAATGGGGACAATGGTCTGATGGCGGTGGTAGCAGTCTGGAGCGGATTGATCCGCGGGCGAATTCGCGGTTGCCATCGAACTGGGCGGATAGCGATGAAACGCAGAAAGCGCCGTGGAAGTTGTTCGCGGTGACCGGCAGAATTGATCATGGCAATGTCGCTGCCGATCAATTGCAGGTCTTGCTGCAAGGCGCGGGCGAATGTCTGATTGATAACGTGCAGGTGCTGAGTGGCGGCGTGAATCTCATTGCCAATTCGACTTTCGAAAGCAACGCAAATGGCTGGGTGGCGGAAGGCACGGAGTCGCTTTCCGGCTGGCACACGATCGAAGGTTTCGAAAGCTCGCGGTCGTATCGCGTGCGCGCGGTCGAACGCGGAGACAACCAGATCAATCGCATTCGCACGCCGCTTACGTCCTCGCTGGCTTCGGGAACTCAAGACGTGACGATTCGCGCGAACGTGCGGTGGTTGCGCGGACATCCGGAAATTCTCTTCCGCTTGCGCGGTAATTGGCTGGAGTGCGCTGGTGAAATGGCGCTACCCGTCAGCCCCGGAACACCTGGCGCGGTCAACAGTCGTTACGCGCCGAACGTCGGTCCGGCGATTACTGAAGTGCAACATTCACCGGTGTTACCGGCGGCGAATGAGCCGTTCGTGGTAACCGCGCGCGTGCACGATCCCGATGGAATTACGGCGTTGGAGTTGCGTTATCGCTTCGATCCCAGTCCGACTTATACGACGGTGAACATGAACGATTCCGGCATCAATGGGGATGCTGTGGCGAACGATGGTATTTTCACAGCAACCATTCCGGCGCAAGCGTCCGGAACGATGGTGGCGTTCTATGTCAGCGCGACGGATGGCTACGTGCCAGCGGCGACGACGACTTTCCCGAACGACGCTCCGGCGCGTGAATGTCTCGTGCGCGTAGGCGAAGTGCAACCGTCTGGAAACTTTCCGGCATATCGAATCTGGATGACGCAAAATACATTGACCACCTGGTCATCGCGGCATCGGTTGGATAATTCGCCGTTTGACGTGACGTTTGTGCTCGATGACAAACGCGTTATCTACAACACGAAGGCGCTGTATGCGGGCAGTCCGTACATTGCACCCGGGTTCAACAGTCCGGCAGCGGGACGTTGCGGTTACAGCATTGATTTCCCGAAGGACGATAAGTTTCTCGGTGACGATGGGCTCGTTCTGGATTGGCCGGGCGGTCATGGCGGCGAGACCACGGCGATTCAGGAACAGATGGCGTACTGGATTGCGGATCAACTCAATCTTCCATATAGCCATCGCTATACCATCCGTCTGCATGTGAATGGGGTGACGGATGAGGCGCGTCACGCGGTATTCGAAGCGGTGTATCAACCAGGAGGATCGTTCATCAATACATGGGTACCTGAGGATACCGACGGACAATTTTTCAAGATTGATCGCGCGTTTGAATTCAATGACGGTGGGTCGCTGGCGGCCGATCCGCAACCGCGTTTACAGAACTACGTCACCGTTGGTGGTGCGAAGAAAACGGAAAAATATCGGTGGAACTTTATGTTCCGGGCGACGCCGCGCGTGAACGATTACACCGGCATTTTTGCGATTGTCGATGCGTTGAATGCAACGTCTCCTGAGCCTTACACGTCGGCGACTTTCGGGTTGATTGATGTGGAGCAGTGGATGCGGATATTTGCGGTCGAACACATCATCGTGAATTTCGATTCGTGGGGACACGAAATCGGCAAGAACATGTACATCTACAAACCGCAGTTTGGAAAATGGCAGCTCTACATGTTCGATCTGGACTGGTTGATGTTGGTTTCGGCGCAGAATGGACGTCCGCCGCAAACCGCCGGGTTGTTCAATTCGGAAGACCCGACCGTCGGACGCATGTATTCGCATCCGCCGTTTGTGCGGGCGTACTGGCGCGCGGTTGAAGAGGCCATCAACGGACCGTTCGATCCGGCAAAGTTCGGTCCGGTGATGGATGCCAAATATCAATCGCTCGTGGCAAACGGAATCAAATGGTGCGACGGCCAGCCGCTGACGAATCCGTCGGCGGTGAAAACGTGGTTCAATCAACGCCGCACATTTTTGCAAAACCAACTCGCGACCGTAGCCGCGTCGTTCAGCGTGAACAACACCGCCAGCGTGGCTAATGGTGTGGCAACGATTTCTGGTACCGCACCGGTGGGTGTGGCGACAATCACCATTAACGGTGTTCCGTGGCAGGTGCAGTGGACGGGAGTGAACACGTGGACCGCCACTGTCCCGCTGCAAAATGGAAATAATGTTTTCAACGTTGTGGGGCTGGACAGCAAGGGGCAACCCATTAGCGGCGCATCTGGTAGTGTCGCCGTGAATTACGGCGGAACGCCGCCATCGCCCGAGGGACAGGTGGTGATTAATGAAATCATGTATGCACCGTCGTTGGCTGGAGCGGAGTACGTAGAACTGTTCAATACTTCGAGCGATACCACGTTTGATTTGTCCGGTTGGGAATTCAGCGGCTTGAGTTACACGTTCCCCGGTGGATCGTTCATTGCGCCGCGCAGCTATCTGGTTCTGGCGAAAGATCGGACGCCGTTCAACACCGCCTTCAATTCGGTGTCAGTGTTCGATACTTTCAACGGGACGCTCTCAGCGAATGGCGAAACGCTCAGTCTGTTGAAGCCGACTGCGCAACCGGGACAACCGCTCGTGGTGGATCGCGTGCGATATGAAGTGGTCGCACCGTGGCCGGTGATTACCAACGCGGCTTCCTTGCAATTGCGCGATGCGATGCAGGACAACAGTCGCGTGGCCAACTGGTCGGCGATTGGAGGCGCAAGCGGTCCGCTGACGATTCCGCTCATGGATTACGCCCACGTGTGGAAGTTCATGCAGGTATCGAATCTCGACGCGTTCAACTGGACGGCGCCGACGTTCAACGATGCGCCTTGGCCGTCCGGTGCCGGTCTGCTCGCGTTTGAAAACAACGCGGCGATTACGCCGTTAATCAAAACGACGCTCAATGATCCACGCACGGCGATCAACGGTATGGGTTCAGGACACGCGTACTACTTCCGCACCACCATCAACATCACGAACGATCTGACCGGTTATACGATCAATGCCAGCGCTTACATTGATGATGGCGCGGTGATCTATGTGAACGGAGTGGAAGCAACGCGCATTCGCATGCCGGCAGGAACGATTGTGAATACGACGTTAACGCAAGGCGGACAACAACCGCCTACCGGTGATGCGGTGAACCCGGAAAGTTTCACGTTGCCGGCAAATCTATTCACAGTCGGTCCGAATGTGATCGCAGTATCGATTCACCAGAATATTACCGGCAGTTCGGACATCACGTTCGGATTGAAATTGGAAGCTGACTTCGGCGGTAGCTCGGTGGCGTTGGCAACGCCGGGGGCAACGAATTCCGTTGCTGCGACGTTGTCAACATTTCCGACGTTGTGGTTGAACGAGGTTCAGGCGGACAATCAGACCGGGCCTTTCGACAACTTTGGCCAACGCGAACCGTGGGTCGAACTTTACAATCCGGGGCCGAGCGCCATCAACCTGACGACGTATTATCTCTCGACTAATTACAATAATCTCGCGCAATGGGCGTTCCCGGCCGGTACGCTGATTCCGGCCGGCGGTTTCCTGACGGTCTGGTGTGATGGGGAGACGGGGCAATCGGCGGTCGGTGCGCCGCACGCGAATTTCCGCTTGCCGTCGGGCAGCGGTCGAGTCGCGTTGTCGCGTCAGATCGGTGGCACGAATCAGCTGGTTGATTATCTGACTTACGGTGATTTGCCGGCGAACTGGTCTTACGGTGACGTGCCGGATGGCCAACCGTTTTATCGGGCGAACATGTTCTTCGTCACGCCGAACGCGACGAACAATGGCACGCCGCCACCCATCACGGTGTTTATCAATGAATGGTTGGCGGATAACGTTTCAGCGCTTGCCGACCCGGTGGATGGTAACTTTGAAGACTGGTTTGAAATTTATAATCCCGGTCCGGAAGCAGTGGACTTAGGCGGCTGTTATCTGACGGATAATCTCAACAATCCGACTAAATTTCAGATTCCGAACAACGGACAGTATGTGATTCCGCCGGGCGGATATCTGTTGGTGTGGGCGGATGATGAAGCAGTGCAGAATTCGACCAGCGTTCCGGATTTGCATGCGGGTTTTGCGTTGAGCAAGGGCGGTGAATCGATCGCTATTTTTGCCTCAGACGGTGTGACGCAGATTGATGCGATTACGTTCGGAGCGCAAACAACCGATGTGACGCAGGGACGTTTTCCGGATGGCGCTGCGACGATTTATACGTTCGCTATGCCGACGCCTCGCGCGGCAAATGTTCTGCCCAACACGCCACCGACGCTTCAGCCGATTGCAGATAAGGAAGTCACGTTGGGGCAAACGCTCACCTTCACTGCCAACGCGAGCGACACTGATACGCCGCCGCAGACGTTGACGTTCAGTCTTGGCGCGGGTGCGCCTGTCGGAGCGAGCATTACTCCGGGCACGGGACAGTTCAGTTGGAAACCGACGGTTGCGCCGGACAACGTGTCCATCAGCATCATCGTGGCGGACAGCGGTACGCCGAGTTTGTCGGCGACGCAAACATTCAACGTGACGGTGCATCTGCCGCCGACGATTGGTGTGGAGGTGAACGGAAATCAGATGCAATTGTCCTGGCCGCGCGGGACGTTGCAGGAAGCGGATGAAGTCACCGGTCCGTATGTGGACGTGCCTGCAACATCGCCACTCACGGTGGACCTGACGGAAACGAAGAAGTTTTATCGCATCCGATTGTAAGAGACACGTTGAAGTGTTTCGTGCTTTCGCGCGAAAATTATTTCGGTCGTTCCCTCACTTCGGCTCGCAAGGCTGAGTGGGGGACGGGCGGCTTTCACGAGTGGTGACAAAACTGAAATCTTAAACAAAGGGCTTTTATGAATCGGAGAAAATTTCTGGCAGCGAGTGCGGCAAGTGTCGGTGGTGCGTTGGCATTGGGAACGAATGTTGTTTCCGCTGCGGAGACGAAATCACCCACTGCTCGCCCACGCATCAAGCTCGGGATTGCCAGTTATTCCTATTGGCATTTTCGCACGGAGAAAGTGCCGATTGAAACAGTGATTACCAAAGCGGCGCAGATTGGCGTTGAAGGCGTGGACATTCTGCATCGCCAGATGGACATCAGCGAACGCGATCCGCTGACGCTGGCGCATCGCAGTTATCTGCAGAAGCTCAAGCGCCACGCTTTTCGCAACGGGATTGATCTGGTGTGTCTCTCGATTCACCAGGATTTCGTTGATCCTGATCCGGAGTATTTGAAGCGGCAGGTGGAGCACACGAAGAAGTGCATTGAGATCGCGTATCAACTCGGCGTGCCGTGTATCCGTCTCAATTCCGGTCGTTGGAATACGATCCAAAGTTTCGACGATTTGATGAAAGCGCGCGGCGATGAACCGATTCTTCCGGGGCACACCGAAGACGAAGGTTTCAAATGGTGCGTGGATTGTATCGAGCAATGCCTGCCGAAAGCTGCGGAGTGCGGTGTCGTTTTAGCGTTGGAAAATCACTGGGGACTGACACGCACGCCGGAAGGATTGTTGCGCGTGCTGAATTCGATTTCATCGCCATGGCTCGGCGGATTGATGGATACAGGAAATTTTCTCGAAGACCCGTATGATAAGCTGAAGCAGATCGCGCCCAGGACTGTTTACGTGCAGGCGAAAACGTATTACGGCGGTGGCGAATGGTACACGCTCGATCTGGATTACGAACGAATTGCGCAAATTCTGGCTGCCGCCAATTACACGGGCTACGTCTCGCTGGAGTTTGAAGGCAAAGAAGATCCTGATATCGCCGTACCGAAGAGCATCGCAATGTTGCGCGATGCGTTTGCGCGCTGAGGCGGGGCAAGACGTGTCGCGACTTTGGTTATTCTAGTTCCTCTGTGAAATCACGCGATCGTTTGGTGCTGAACTTCATCTTCGCGCTCGCGCTTGTGACGTTTCTATTCGGGCTCGGCATTCTGGTGATGGAGTGGTTGAAATAACGGCCGGGTTTAAGTCGCCCGACGCAGTTCTTCCACCACGGTTTTAGCGACGAATGGGATAATCTCTTTGTTTTGAGAGTGCCCGACGGTAAAGGCGACGAGGACGAACTTTTCTCCGGTGGGCAATTCAACATACGCCGCATCATGGCGGACTTCACTGGTCCAACCGGCTTTTGACCATAACTTCGAGCCAGCGGGCAGCCCGCCGCCGATGTATTCGCGCGATTGAGTGTTTGCGTTGGGATAAAGCGGGTCACGCTCGTGCAGCGCCAACATTTCGCGACAGCGTGATGGCGACACGAGTCGGCCGGTAACCATTTCGGCGAACAAACGCGCGGTGGCATCGGTGGTCAGCCAATTGCGGTTATCGGGTGGCGGTTGATTGGCGAGTTGCTTGTCGCGACCATACGGACCTTCGTGCCAGGTTTTGCGATTGAGATTGATGTTCTGGTAACCCAACGAAGCGAAGTAGCGATTTACGGCATTACGTTTTTCGTGCCAGACGGAAAACTCGTCAGGGACGAGTTCCGGTCCACTCGTGGTGTCCGTCAGCAAATCAACTATGTAAGCGGTGGCTTCATTGTAAGAGTCCACAATCATATCGCGCAATGCACGGCGCAATTCGTCGCTGTCTTTAAGTTTTCCGGTCTCAAGCCATTGATGAGTGGCCACCAGATAAAAACTTTTCACCACGCTGGCGGGATAAATGCGTTCGCCGCCGCGGTAACTGCCGCGCTCGGGTCGTTCTGGATTGCGCAGATCTAAAAACGTGATGCCGAGTTGTTCTGCCGTGAGTTGTTGCGCCTGGAATTGCGCAAAGGTGCGTTCGGTGACGCTTTTTACGAGTTCTTCGCAACGGGCGGAAGAAACAATTTTGAGTGGCGCTTTTGAAGCTGAAGCGTTTGCCATGTGCGGAAGAATAAGTGGTTGTTCGCGAAAGGGGAATCATTGAGCGGCGCATCGTGGCACACATAAACTGGCAGTTCACTCATACGACAATCGTCGTATTTGCCGCGTCTCGTTCATCTGGAAAGCTATGGTATTCCCAATGGGCCAAGCTGCTCGCTATGTTTAAATGAGATTAGAATTTGCCATCTGTTCCGAAATCTCTCGCGTTGTGCGATTGCTCGTCATCCATCTGATTCCCGCCGTGCTGGCGAGCGGATTCAGAGCTGAAGCGGCATCAGTCACATTAGAAGCTGAAGCGGGTGCATTGGGCGCGGATTGGATCATGAACAATAGTGGTAGTCCGACCTTCATCACGAGCAGTACTGATGGAGTGGGCGGAAATCCCGGCAGCAATGCGCGCGTTGCGACTTACAATGTCGTTTTCCCAGCGGCAGGAACTTATGAACTTTATGTGCGTATTCGTGTCGGGCCGGCGACGTTCAATGATGACAGTCTGTTTTACGGAAACGGTTTTGGGACGAAATCACCGCCGACGGATAGCGAATGGATTACTGTCAATGGATTAGCCGCTGCGGGATTTACGGGGTCAGGAAATCTTGTGGCTGGCGTCGGCGCGGCCGGAAGTCAGGTTTGGAAATGGGTGAATCTTTCGCAGATGACCAACGGTGGCGGTAGCGAAAATCCCATCACGTTCACGGTGCCGGCGGGACAACTGTCGCAGACTTTTCAAATCGGTGCGCGCGAGGATGGTTTGGAGATTGATAAATTGGTGTTTGGTTCGGCGGGCTATCAGTTCACTGTCGCAGAACTCGACAGCGGCGGTCCGGGAACAATTCCCACCCGAATCGCGACGATTAATCCCGCGCAGACATATCAGACTATCGAAGGTTTTGGCGGCGCGATTTGTTTCTATAACGGCTGGGTTCGCGCGCATCCGTTTAAAGAGGAAATTTATACGAATGCTTTTGCGGGATTGAATCTCTCGATGTTGCGCCTCGGAAACTGGTTTCGCTATCAGGGCACGCCAAATTTTGATCCGGACGCGCCGGAGTTTGTGGCGCGTGCCAATCAACTGCTGGGGCGTCCGGTACAGATCATGATGAGTTCATGGGCACCACCGGCTTTTCTGAAAAGTAACGGTCGAGTGGATGACGGCGGTACGCTGATTTTCACGAACGGTGGCTTCGCTTACAACGAGTTCGCGCAGTACTGGTATGACGCGTTGGTGGCGTATCGCAACGTCGGTGTGTCGCCGCACTGGATCAGCATTCAAAACGAACCGGATTGGGAAGCGAGTTATGATTCGTGCATTTTTCGGCCGACGGAAGGAATGTATAACGGCACGAATTGGGCGGGTTATTCCAACGCGCTGGCAGCGACGTTTCTGAAAGTGGCGACGCTGCCGAATCCACCGAAGTTTCTCGGACCGGAGCCGGTCGGCATCGGTTACAACGTGCCGCAGAGTTACGCCGCGACGCTGAATCCGAATCACTTCTATGGATTCAATTATCACCTCTACCACGGCAGCACGGATGGTTCGGCGAATGGATACATCAACAATCTGCGGGCGGTGACCAATCTCTTTCCGGACAAGCCGCGGTTCATGACGGAGTTCGGGGTTTCGAACATGATTGAATCCGCGATGCTCATTCACAATTGTCTTACCGAAGGAAACGTCAGCGGCTACAACCATTGGAGTCTGATCTGGCCGGAGCGGGATGGCGGTTTGATTCAGATTGAATTTCCGTGGGATCAATCGCGTTGGACTAATGCGCCGCCCGGCACGCCTACACAGGCGAAAGGTTATTGGCTTTCACCGAGTTACTGGGCGATGAAACACTTTTCGTACTACGTCACTCCTGGCAGCCGCCGCATCACGGCGACTTCCACTGATCCGAACGTGAAAGTGTCGGCTTACATCACTGCTGATAACCTTCGACTGGTTGCCGTTTTCATCAATCGCAATGCCGCTGCTGCTACGATGGAATTAAACTTCGCGGCGTTCCCATTCGTCAGCTCCGGCGTTTACCAGACGGCGGGCGCAAACAAATTTCAATCGCTGGGCGCAGTCGGAGCAGAGTTATTGCTGCCGCCCGAGTCGATTACGACCGTGGTGCTCGATAAGTTTGTGGAAGTCGGAAGTGCGAAAGAACCTTTGCCAGCGGTCAACGCTTCCGATGTTACGGTGAACACGAGTTTAAGTTGGACTCCGGGCAATCACGCGCTGATGCATGCGTTGTATCTGGGAACGAGTTCCAATGCGGTGGCGCAAGCGACCGTGGCATCGCCGGAGTTTCGCGGTATGCTGACGAATGCGAGGTTTGTGCCAGTGTTGTTCGGCAGTACCACTTATTACTGGCGCGTAGATGAAATCGCCGGTGGTAACACCAACCGTGGCAATGTTTGGAACTTCAGCACGGCGCCGTTGCCTGCGTTGGTGCATCGGTACAGCTTCAGCGAAGCGGGCGGAACTGTGGCGGCTGATTCGGAAGGTGGTCCGGCATGGAACGGCGTTGTCGTCAACGGAGGCACACTCAGCGGCGGATGGTTGAATCTGGCATCGGCTTCGCAACAGCACGTGACTTTGCCTGCGGGAGTTGTCAGCACGTTGAGTAACTTTACGATTGCGGTGTGGGTGCGGCTTAATTCGACCGCCAACTGGGCGCGGATTTTTGATTTTGGCAACAACACGACGAGTTACATGTTTCTCACGCCGCAAAACGGCAGCACGAGCCGTTTGCGGTTTGCGATTACGACGAACAGCGCAGGAGGTGAACAACAGATTACCGGGCCATGGGCTTTGACAGTCGGTTCGTGGCATCACGTGGCGGTGACGCTCAGCGGCAACACGGGCGTGCTCTATGTCAACGGCGCGCCGGTTGGGACGAATAACAACATCACGTTACGTCCCGCGCAGCTCGGCTTGACGACTAACAATTATCTCGGTCGGTCGCAATGGGCCGATCCTTATCTCGATGGGCTGCTGGATGAATTCCGAATCTATAGTGTCGCTCTGTCGGCAAATGAAATTGTGGCGATGCATGTGCTCGGTCCGACGGAATTGTTGAGCGACGCCAGTCCATCACTCAGTCTCGTTGTGAAGCCGACGACGCTGACATTGATGTGGCCATTAGCGTCCGCCGGATACACGGTTCAATCGCGCACGAATCTGTTGTTGGGTGATTGGGAAACCGTGATTTCAGTTATGCCGCAGATTGTCAGCGGACGATGGCAGGTGACGCTTCCGGTAACGGCGAATTTGCCGGCGACGTTTTACCGATTGGTAAAATAATTCGCGGAGAAATTCAGACGACACTCACCGGATTCTCCAATGTGCCGATGCTGCTGATGGTGATGCGAACGACATCGTTTTCGTGCAACGTGAATTGATCCGGCGGAACGATGCCAGTGCCGGTCAGCAACACAGCGCCATGCGGGAAAACCTGACAGCGAAAGAGAAATTCAGCGAGTTCGTCGAATTGGCGTTTGATTTGTTTGACTGACGTTTGACCGGTGAAAATCGGTTTTCCGTCGCGCGCAATTTCGAGCTGAATCTGCCATCCGCGCGCTTCTGATTCCGGCGTTCCCAACATCAGCCACGGACCAAGTGCGCAGGAGCGGTGATAAGTTTTTGCCTGCGGCAGATACAAAAGATTTTCGCCTTCGATATCGCGCGAACTCATGTCGTTGCCGATGGTGTAACCGACAACTTTGCCGCGCGAATTCAGCACCAACGCAAGTTCAGGTTCGGGCACGCTCCAGGTCGCATCGCGACGGATGCCGACGGGTTTTCCGGGTGCCACCACTTTTTCGGCGAGCGATTTGAAAAATATTTCGGGGCGTATCGCGGAGTAAACGCGGTCATAGGCATTCGCGCTGAAATCGGATTCCTCCATGCGCGCGGTTTTGCTGCGGAGATACGTCACGCCCGCGGCCCAGACTTCCTGTTGTTCCACCGGAGCGAGCAATTGAACGTCGGACAATTTGACGTGCGGTGGATTTTTGCTGAGCCATTTTTCCAATTCAGCCGCCGGCGTTTCTGCCTCCAGCAACGGTGTCATTTGCGCGAGACCGACCGCAGTTAAATCGAGAAGCGTTTGTTCATCGGTGGCGACGCCGATGCGGATTTGTTGCGCGGAGTTTTGAAATCGGCAGAGCTTCATGCGCGCGATGCTGGCAGAGGCGACGAACGAAAACAACTTTCAGCCGTCGCTGGAGATGGTGGGCGTTCGATCTGTTGTGAGCTGGAAAAAGTTCCGGCCCGCCGATCAGGAGATTGGCGCTCCCGGGAAATTAACCGACGTGCCGTCGGACAGATTAATGCCTTGGCCGAATTCAGTACGCTCAAGAAATCCGTGCTCGGCAGGCTTCGCCGTGCTTACATACCGCCGATGAACCCCACGCGCGACCTGTTCGATTCTGCTTCGCCGGATATTTATCGTTTGCAAACGCGCGGCCCAGGGCCGAGCGGAAGTCTGCCATTAACAGAAGAAATATTGTTGCAGAGTCCGAGCGGTGACTTGTTCGGGCTCACGCAGGATGCGGGCATGGGATGGAATCCCACGGAACTCGGGCGCGAACCGTTTTTAATTTTGAGCACGCAAGGTGGTTTACGCGCGCCGGACGGTCAGCCGATTGCGCTGGGTTATCACACAGGGCACTGGGAAATCGGTTTGTTGGTGCAGGCGGCAGCGGAAGAATTTCGGCGATTGAAAACGATTCCGTTCGCGGCGTTTTGTTCTGATCCGTGTGACGGACGAACGCAAGGAACGACGGGCATGTTCGACAGCCTGCCGTATCGAAATGACGCGGCGATTTTGTTTCGGCGGCTCGCGCGGTCCCTGCCGCGGCGCGCCGGCGTGCTGGGAATTGCGACGTGCGACAAAGGTTTGCCCGCAATGTTGATGGCGGTGGCGGGGCTGCGGGATTTGCCGGCTGTAGTTGTGCCCGGCGGGGTGACGTTGCCACCGGAACACGGCGAAGATGCGGGTGCGGTGCAAACGCTCGGAACACGTTTCGCCCACGGTATGGTCACGCTATCGGAAGCGGCGGATTTGGGCTGTCGTGCGTGCGGTTCGCCGGGTGGAGGCTGTCAGTTTCTCGGTACGGCGGCGACGACGCAGGTGGTTGGTGAAGC
>CALAYC010000145.1 GCA_937894935.1 uncultured Verrucomicrobiota bacterium | reverse complement strand
GCGGCGAGGAGGTGATGACGACCCCGCTGACGTTCGTCGGCGAGCCGGACGGAAAATCGAGCATAATGCGATAATCAAAACGCTGCGCTACCGTGCCTTCGATAATCGGCCGCACGCGCCGCATCAAAAACGTATCGTTGCGCGTCCCCGTGGAAACATCATCCGGATAAAACCGCGCATCCGCGTGAACATAACCACGCAACTTCAAAACAAAATTCGTATCCGCCGTACGGATCTGAAAACCACCTGCGCCAATCGAAGCAGTAGGCGTCGCTTTCGCCTTCTCTACCGCGGCTTCTTCGCTCAGTTCTCGTTTTCGATCCTGAATCTTCACTGCCTGCTCCAGCTCTTCAATTCGTCGCAATAGCGATTGCACATCAACTTCTGCGGGTTGGGCCACTATCCGTTCGACGGGTTGGGCTGCCATAACCAGACTCACCACTAACTAGAGTTTTACTTTCACGTTGTTTCCTTTGTTACGTCCTCCGGATTTCCGGTCGGACAGTTCATTGGCATTTCTGTCGGCAAGTCCCAGCTCTGCGGATTCTCCTTGAATTATCCACCACTTCTCACCGACGCCGGTCACTTTATTTCAAAACCCTACTATGTCAATAGATATTTCGTAGTTTTTAAGAAAACAGCAATTTCGGTTTTGTTTACGAGCAAATCTTGATTTTATTACTGGAGATTATTACCTATCTCACATGAGGCTATCTGTTCGCGGCGAATATGCCCTGCGCGCCATGCAGGTTTTGGCCCGGGATTACCAAGAGGACGATTCCGTCGTCCGCATCCAGGAAATCTCGGAAAAACAAAACATCCCCAAACGTTTCCTGGAACAAATCCTTAACGACCTCAAATCCGCTGGCCTCGTCGTGAGCAAACGCGGCGTTGCCGGTGGCTACCGACTCAAACGCAAACCTGAACAGATTTCGCTCTCGGAGATCATTCGCCACATCGAAGGCCCGCTCGCGCCGGTGAGCTGCGTCAGCGAAAAGTTTTACGAAAAATGCTCCTGCCCCGATGAATCACGTTGCGCCATCCGCAGCGTGATGAAAGAAGTTCGCGACAGCATCGTGCAAGTGATGGACAAAACCAGTCTCGCCGATCTCGCGGCCCGCGCCCAGGCGCTGGAACAACAACCGCTCAATCCTTACGATTTCATCATCTGAAACGCCGGAGAAATCCAGTTTGCCGTAAAACAAACCACGGCCTTCAGTTTCGGATTTAAATCTGGCCCTTCTCGGTCACCTGGATGTTGAGCCTTGGAGCTTCACTGAATTTTTTCTACCCTGCCCTCGTGTCCGTAACCCGCACCATTCACAACATCGCGCTCATTGGTTTCATGGGCACCGGGAAATCCACCGTCGGCCGACTCGTCGCAGAACAACTCCGATTTGAGCTGGTGGACACCGATGCGTTGATCGAGCAACGCACCGGAAAAAAAATTTGCGATATCTTCGCTGAAAATGGCGAGCCGGCCTTCCGTCAATTGGAGTCACAACTCGTTCTTGAACTGGCGACCCGCACCCACATCGTCATCTCCACCGGCGGCGGTTTACCCACGAACCCGGCCAATCTCGAAAGCCTGAAAGCGCATTCGCTCGTTATTTGTTTGTGGGCTTCGCCTGAAGGAATTTACGAACGCGTCCGCGATCAAACGCATCGTCCGCTGCTGCACGATCCCAGCCCGCTGGAAAAAATCCGCACGCTACTCGCCGCGCGCGAGCAGTTCTATCGCCAAGCAGACGTTTTAGTGAACAGCGAACTCCGCTCCGCCCGCGAGGTTGCGCAACAGGTCTTCAACCAGTTCCGCCTCGTCACCCAGTCGCGCAAATGAAGGTTCACCACGAACGGCCGCGGCATGAACGGCGTGGGAACAATTTGTTTCCCGACCGAACATGCCTCCGCCTTTTCGGCTAATGTTGCTTCGCATGAAAGAAGCGATTCGCCAGCGCGCATTGGAACTGGGTTTCGACGACTGCCGATTCACCACCGCGGCACCGCCTGAAAGCGGACCGCAATTGCAACGCTGGCTGAACGCCGGTCAACACGGCGAAATGGCCTGGCTCGCGCGCAACGCTGAAAAACGCATTGATCCCGACCGCGTTCTTCCTGGCGCGAAAACTATCATCTCGCTGGCCACCTCTTACGCAACCAATGACGAGTCTCGGATGGCGAACAACGAGAATAGGTCATCAACTTCTCGTCACGGCGTCATCGCTCGCTACGCGCGTTATCCGGATTATCACGATCTTCTCGCGGAAAAATTGAAAGCTCTTACGGCGTTCGTGAATGAAATCGGCGCTCAACAATCGTCGCCTATCCGTTCGCTTTGGTATGTGGACACCGGCCCGTTGCTGGAACGCGATCTCGCGCAACGCAGCGGTATCGGCTTTGTCGGCAAGCACACCAATCTCATCAGCCGCAAACTCGGCAACTGGATTTTCCTTTCGGAAATCATTACCACCCTCGCACTCGAACCCGACGCCGCGGAGAGGAATCGTTGCGGCACTTGCACGCGTTGCATCACTGCGTGTCCCACGCAAGCGATCACCGCACCGTTTCAACTCGATGCGCGCCGCTGCATTTCTTATCTCACTATCGAGCTTAAAAGCGCGATTCCCATCGAACTACGACCGCTCATCGGTAATCGCATTTACGGTTGCGATGACTGTCTCGCTGCCTGTCCATGGAACAAATTTGCGCGCGCTGGAAGATTAATGCAGCCACACGCGCGTCAGGATTTGGCCGCCCCGGATTTAATTGAGTTACTGAAACTTGATGATGCGGGCTTCAAACAGAAATTTGCCGCGACCCCCATCCTGCGCACGAAACGACGAGGATTATTGCGAAATGTTTGTGTAGCGCTGGGAAATGTTGGTGATCACAGCGCCTTACCTGCGTTGGGAAAAGCAACCCAGGATCACGAACCTCTGATTGCGGAACACGCGCGTTGGGCGATCGCGCAAATTGAAATGCGAGAAAATCGCAGGCTTACGGCTCAACCTTGAGCAATTCCGCTTCAGTGAAGTTAGCCGTGCGATCCTGAATCGTAGCGCGAATGGCCTGCACCTGAGCGGCCGTCGTTTCGCCTTCTACCTTGCCGAATTGATACCGCACATAATCGGCTATCGCGGCGATCTTATCCGACTTTTCCGCTTCATCGCCCGGCAACGAATCACCAACCGCGAGCATGACGCCGGTGTTCCAGACTTTGCCATTCACCGTTACCGGACCGCTCATGCCCTTCGAGATAATCATCACCAGGCGCGTCACCGACGGGCTCTTGACCCACTCGGAATCCACCAATGGCGGACAGCCGTTAGCAGGATTGCCCGTACCGGCTTCCTGGTGACAAACGGCGCAGTTGTCCAAATACAATTTGCGCCCACGCAATGGATCAATTCCGCCTTTCGGAGGTTGAAACTGTTCGAGGTGAGCCAGCGACGTGTACGGCGAATACACCTGCGGCTTGAACCAACCGCCATACAGATCGAAATACCACGCGCCCAAAAACAACAGCGCAAGCATCAGCCCGAACGGCCACACAGGCATCGGCGTCATGAGCGCCGTCGGCTCGGTTTCCGCCGACGAAGAGCTGGAAGTTTTTTTCAAATCAGGATTCATTTCGCAGCAACGGAGTTCGTGGCAGGCGCAGCCGGCGCAGCGCTCGGCGGCGGGGTCATCGGCGCTTCAAACAACGGAGCATCCGCACGCAAACTCAGGAGATACGCCACCAGCGCGCGCGCTTTGTCCGTCGGAACAATTTCATAACCCGGCGGTGGCGCGAGTTCGCCCGTCAACTGCAGCGCCTCCGGCGATGGCACTTTGCCGATTCGCCGCTGTTCAAACAGAAACCGGTATGGCGGCATTGTCGAGCCGGTGACTTTCACCTGCGGTGCATAAAGATGCTCATACTGCCATTGAATTTCCGGAAATCGCGCACCGACATTCGACAAATCCGGACCGGCACGACGGGTTCCCGGCTGAACTACATGATCGAAAACGTAATCCTGCGCAACGGTCCGGCGACGTCCCCAACCGCGCTCAATGTCTGGGCCCGTAGCCACAATGTTCACTTCCACCTTGCCGCCGTTGTCATTGATCGCTTTCACCAGACTGCTCGCCGCCGTGACATTTTCCACCGTCGTGATTGTTTTCGGCAATCCGATGAACGTCTCCGGCTTACCAAGATCCGGACGCACTTTGGCAATCGCACTCAACGTGTTGTCCGCGTTCGTTCCCGCGTTCAACAACACCACATCCACGCGCGTGCCTTGTTGACCGACCTGTTGGCTATGGCAATAAACGCAACCCAACGAGCGATATACTTCGGCGCCCTGCTGCGCCAAACCGGGACGCGCCAGCGGATACGTATCGCCAGCCGGAATCGTCTTGGTCTGAACCGCGCGGCCCAATTGCAATTGCGGCGCGAGAACGAATCCCGCCCATGACGCCGACAATGCTACGAAGGCCGCCAGAAATACGAGGCTGCTGGATTTCACGATTTCACCTCCGCCGGTTGCAGCGCCGTCGCCTCAGCATATGCCGTTTTTGCGATCGCACGATAATAACTCACAATCGTTCCCAAAATGTTCAGCAGAAAAACCAACGCGCCGAGAGCGATCAACGTTTCACCGAGCGTACTGAGACGAAAAGGCATCATCGCAGCTTTCACGGTTTCAAGAAACGTCACATCCGCGTTTGCGAGTTTCAATCCTTGCAAAATTCCGCCGCCCAACAACGGCAACGCCAACAACAACGCCCCCGGCATCGCCAACCAGAAATGCAACTTCACGCGGCTCGGGCTCAGCGTCACTCCTGAAACCCGCGGCAGGATGTGATAAATCGCTCCGAACATCGTCATCGCGAAGAAGCCATAAATCCGCAGCGCATTTTGACCCTGCGCAAACCAGGTGAAGTCCGTCACACGCGCCACTTTCGGACACACCGCCAATGCCGCGAGAATGGTCACCACCAGCAACATCCACGCGCCGAATTTTGTGTAACACAACGGCCCGCCTCCGCACGCGACTCTCGCACCTCGTGTTGTAGCCTGCACAATGGAAATCAGCGCCAGCACCGGCACAATCACCAGCCCGGTCGCCACACTGCTCAACATGCTCATCCACGCTGGCAGCGGTGAACTGAACGGAATACCGGTCCACGCACCGAATACCAACAGCGTCCAGAACACGAACAAAGCGAGATAATAACTTTGCAGCGGACGCTCCGTCAGTTTGGGCAGCAGATACAGTGTGACGGCCAAGCCTGCGAGCGTCAGCCAGACGTTAAGCAGGTTGCCGGCAAACCACCACGCAATTGCCACCTGCGCCACGCCGCGCACCGGATAAACCTGCAACAGCAAAATCGCAGTCGAAAGAATCCACGGCAGCCAGAATAACGCGGCCAACGCGAACCATTGCGACGGATAAAGTTCAGTCACTGAGCGACGCGAATACGTCACGAAAATCCAAATCGCCATCAACAGGAACGACAGGAACAAAATCACCGCAGCATAACGCGGAAGCTCGAACCATTCGTAGCCGGACGTATCGCCACTGAGAATTCCAATGACTCCAACCAGCACGCCGATGTGCCAGAACTTCGCTCCGAGCGCGATGAGAAACGGTTTCGCAACTTCCGCTCGTCCCAAGCGCGCGAGCAACCAAAGCCCCACGCCGAGGCCACTCGGAATTGCAAAGCCGTAAATCAGCAGGTTCGCCCAGGCCGGGTAAGCCCGGCCATACGTGAAGATGGCGCAGTCAGCAAACAGCGTCGGCTTGTGAAATGTGAGCGAAGCAGCGATGCCGAACACGGAACTCAACACGAGCCAGAGCGCCGCACCGCCGAATAATGTAAACAGCGGCAACCGGCACGAAGCGTCAATGCGAGCGGGCGAAATAGGCGAAGTCGCGGTCATTGCGAAACAATCGAGAGAAAATTATTCGAACTCGCTCGGTGGTGGTGGCGGCACATAAAACGCCTTTTGCACCCGCGCTTTCAACTCGGCGCGCGCCTGAGCCGGATTCTGCCATTGCTTTTCCGTCAGCTTCATTGCTTCCGCAATCGGAATGCGCACCAGTCCCTTGCTCTGGTCAATCCAGCCGACATTTTGCAACGCATCGGTTTCTGCGGCGCGAAGTTCGGCTAACGCTTTTGCACGTGCTGCCGCGCGGTCTGCTCCCAGTGCCGGCGGCGTCGTG
>CALAYC010000144.1 GCA_937894935.1 uncultured Verrucomicrobiota bacterium | reverse complement strand
ATCGGTAAGACGTCGCAGTTGCTCCTCCTCTCCTCCGTTCCCAACGGAGGAGAGGGCTGGGGTGAGGAGGTGCTTAGCTCAATCTTTAGCAGAGGCCCTCATTGTGGCTTTTCCCGGAGTGATATTCGCGCCGAGAATTCATAACCTCTCTGCTGGACAAGCACAAAAGGGCAATTTAGGGTCGAATCCAGTGAAAGTGATAAACGACAATTCTGTCGCTTAATCTTACTGTTAGGCAGCAGTGGGGCGTCTCATGAAATTCGAGATCAAATCAGCACTTACGAGTTACCAAGCGGTTGCCCTCTATGTTTCCCTCGGCATGATGATTTTCGGCAGCGTGGTTGGCCGGACATTGGAGTCTCTTTCTGACGGTCTCGACGGCCAGAGATTATTTGCATGGCGCTTTTCTGCGGCGGCGTAGTGCCAACACTCTATTCCATTGCGCGCATTGTCGCTGCCGTTGTTCGAGTGTTGATTCGCAGGTTTCAGTCTGGAGTTTGATATGCGTTACGAGTTTTCCTGCCTAACAAGGGCGCTGTAGCGAATCACCGCCCCGCTGGGCAGGCAGTCGGTTCGGATAATTTGTTCGCGACTCTTGCAGCCGACCAGGCGTTTCCGGCGGCGGTCGCTGAGCTTGGTCGTTAGGCCGCTGCGCGCTATGAGTTTGAGGCGTGAGCTTACCAAACCGATTGGCGGGCCGTGTCCACGTTGCGGCTCTGCAAGAGTGAAGCTTGATTGGACGGCACTACGTAATGTTGTGGTGTTGCCTGTTTGGTTTGTCGGGGAGTTGATTGGCGGGATTTTCCTGGCAGGTGGCTTTCACGACTCGATGCCGTTTGCGATGCGATGTCAGAGTTGTAAATGTAAGTTCATCACTGGCCGACGAGCCCGAGCTCAGCGAAAGATTGAGGTGACGAAATGACGTGGCCTAACAAATCGCTGCAGCCAATGCCGGATGGCGCTGTCAGTTGCAGTTCACGCTTCAGCTCCGGCATGGCTGAGCTCGGTCGTTAGGCGGCAAACCGCAGCCACAGACAACCAACAGCCACAAAATTCAATGAAAACAAATACGAATCCAATACCACCCGACGCTTCCATCCGGTGGGCACGAGCGTCTTTGGCACTCGCCCTCATCGCTCTTGCTGGAGGTGTTGTTTGCATCCTTGACGGACAGTTACCTCCGGGGCTCATCCTTGTGTTCGCTGCCGGGGCCGGAATCATGACCGCCTGGCAGTTGCGCAACCGCCCCCGTTGCACCGGGACAGACGACCGTAACACCTGACCAATGCTTAGCGGCGAAACCCGGCCGGCGTGGCGCGGTTACAATCATTGTATCGCGCGTGCTGTGTCGGCAAGTTCAGGTGCGAGCCCCAAGCACACGTAATGACTTCTGGAGTTCATCCGGTTATTCTGATTGCCACCGTCAGCACTTTGCTGGCACTTGGCGCGATTGTCGTTGCCTGCGTCGTTCGCAGTAATGGGGTTCGAGCCTTGATGATTGTGTTGGGGCTGGCGTTCTTGCTCCCCGCAGGTTTCGTCTTTGTGGCTTCTCACCCTGAGTTGATTGATGGAAGGTTTCGAACCTACAAGGCGTTTTATCGTGATATTCAGATTGGTATGACCAGAGACGAAGTGCTTTCCGTTCTGGATCGACATTATCCAGCATCGGGAATACGGCAACGCCCGAAAACGATAGCAGACGAGCCTGAGCGATTGGGCTTTTTCATGAATCCGGAAGGTTCACGCGAACCGAACTGCGAAGGGATTTTCCTGACATTGGAGCAGGGACGAGTGAGCAAGAAAGACTATTCTCCAGATTGATTATGCGGAGCAACAAGCGCGCTTCAGCCAACGCGCATTCGTCGCATTACACACATGACAAGAGTTGAATCTACGAGGCGTTCGATTTCTATGACTACGAAGTCTCGAAAGCGTTGGTATTTTGCTCTCGGAGTCGTCGTTGTTGCCGCAGTGTTGTTCCATTACCGAGAGCGCAACTCATACCGATGTCAAACCTGCTGGGCGCAGAAAGACCTATTTCAATGGCGACTGGGGTCGTGGAGTGGCTTTTCTGTTCCGCTGACTCCGACTCGGGAGCGAATTTCCGAAACACATTTTCGCCAGGATTTTCTACCCGCAGACCACGCTCATAGTTGGAAGTTCGCCCAAGGTTCGCCGTACCGATTCTTTGGCACAACCTGGAGCGGTTGCGCGATTGGAGGTGGTCGGCACGTCAATATTCTTTGTCGGATCTATGAGTCCGATCCTGAGTTTCGTGCTTTCATCTTGCAAAAAATCGAGGACCGGACGCTTACAAAATCGAACATTGTCGCGATGATGTCGGAGTCATGGTCATCCGAGCGATCACCCAAACAGGAAGAGGCCGATGCCTTGTTAGAGACATTCTTCGCACAATAGATTGAACGTGCTACGACGCTTTCTCTGTCGGTTTATTTTTCCCCGTTGAAATCGGATGTTGTTCCCGCCGCGGAAACCATTTCCATCGCACTAACCACAGTCCGAACAAGGCAAGTGCGGCGCCGATGCTGTCAATCAACACATCCCACACCGAGCCTTGGCGGCCCGGGACGAAGGTTTGATGCACTTCATCGGTGATGGCATACACAAAACACACGGTCCACGCGCTGAAGGCGCAGCGGCGCGACCATGTTTCCATTCCCGCCCAGAATGTGCCGCGCAACCCGTGCCAGACGAATAACGCCAGAATTCCATATTCCGTCAGATGCGCCCATTTACGCGCGATCATGATGATACTCCACAGAGCTTCATTCGACATTTCGGGAAACAACCAGCGCAGGAATGGTTCGAGCAGGCGTGATGAGCGGTGCGCGGATTTGGTATCGCCGGACGCAACGACGATTACGACGGCCCATAAAACCATCGGCAGCCAGTATTTTGCAAACCACTTGAATTTCGACACCGGCACAGAAAGCCGGGAGCCGTCGCTTCGCGCAAATCAATTTTGCCGCACGCGCCCGCACGCGACCGGTGAATAACTCGTGGCACAAAAGTTTTGACCGAGGCGCGACAGTTCCCTAGTTAGTCCCTGTCTCAAAACCAGAATTAACCAAGGATAATTCGCATGAGCACTGCTACCGCTAACACCAAAAATGTACTCGGCCCCGATGTGGAAATTAAAGGCAGCCTGAAATTCACCGGCGAACTCACGTTCGAAGGCAAACTGGAAGGCGAAATTCAGACTGATGGCACATTGACGCTCGGCGAAACCGCCGTGGTCAACGGCAACATCAATGTTCAATCCATCGTTGTGCGCGGCAAGATCAACGGCAACATCAACGCCAAGGACAAGATTGATCTTAAAGCGAAAACGGAATTGTTCGGCGACATCCGCGCCGCGAAACTCGTGATTGAAGAAGGCGTGACGTTCGTCGGAAAAACTGATGTGAATCCGAACAAAGTGTCCCCCACCGCCGCACCGCGTCCCGGCGCCACGAATCCCGGTTCGTCCGAGTCCCCCAAGCCGCAGAGCCGTTAAGCAGAACGACGATTTTCGTTCGCTCGATTTGGCCTCTTTCCTCCGAATGGAAAGAGGTGCGCCTCCGTGCGTGGGAATTCGTTCTGAAGCAAACCGCCGCGTAAGATGGCTCGCTCGCCTGGATCGAAGCAGCCGCCAAAGGTTTTGGTGGCGTGTCCCCATTGCGGCCATCAACAGCCCGAACCGCCGTCGGCAATTTCCACGGTTTGCAAAAAGTGCAACCAACATTTCCAGGTGCAGGAAGTGTTGCACCCCGCGAAAAAGATCGAATCACGCGGTCCGGCCAAGCGACGCATCACCTGTTTCGAGTGTCACGCGGAACTCGAAGTCGCTGCGAGCGCCGAATCCACGATGTGCAAGAAATGCAGTCGCTATGTGGATTTGAAAGATTACCGCATCACCGCTGCTGTCTCGAAGAATTTCAAAACCAAAGGCTCATTCGTCATTGAATCCAAAGGTTATGTGTTCAACACCGAGGCAATTGTCGGTGATGCGGTAATCAAGGGTCGGTTCCTCGGCAAACTTTCTGCCGAATCGCTGACGCTGTATTCCACCGCTGAAATTAAAGGCCGCTTCACCACGGCGCGATTGATTATTCCGGCGGATAATCATTTCGCGTGGCTGACGCCGCTCACGGTGCAACACGCGGAAATTGCCGGCGAACTTGTCGGTGCGATTGAAGCCAGCGGCACCGTGACGTTGAAATCCACGGCTCGAATGTTCGGCGACGTGACGGCGGTGGCGTGTCGCGTCGAACCCGGAGCTGTAATTGTCGGTCAGCTTCGCATCGGAAAAATTTCCTGATCCGAAGTGCGATAGAGTCCATCGTCCTCGGCAATTATTAACTCAGAATGGGCTCGCCACCCTATGGCTGCTCGCTCCCGGCAGGGTACGTTCCCAATAAACGCATCATTCTACAATCATGGGATGACGCGAAACGGGAGTTTATCATGAGTAAGATCAAACTGAAACCGATTCACGAGCAGGTCATCGTTATCACCGGCGCTTCAAGCGGGATTGGGTTGGCCACAGCGCGAAAGGCGGCGGAGCGCGGCGCAAAAGTGGTGTTAGCCGCCCGCAGTGCCGAGACCACCAGCCACATCGCAAACGAAATCAATCAAGCCGGTGGCGAGGCGATTTCTGTGCCTTGTGACGTTACTGATCGCGCCCAGGTGGATCGCGTCGCCCAAACCGCGGCGGAACGGTTTGGGCACATTGATACCTGGGTGAACGACGCGGGTGTTTCCATTTACGGAAAAATCGAAGAAGTACCGGAAGCCGACAGCCGGCGATTATTCGACACGAATTTCTGGGGTGTTTATCACGGGTCACTCGCGGCGTTACCACACCTGAAAGTTCACGGGGGTGCGTTGATCAATGTAGGCAGTGAAGTTTCTGACGCAGTCGTGCCGTTGCAGGGTATGTATTCCGCCTCGAAACATGCAGTCAAAGGTTTCACCGACGCCCTGCGCGTGGAAGTGGAAGAAGTGGATCACGCTCCCGTTTCCATCACGTTGATCCAACCCACGGCCACCGACACGCCGTTCCCGCAACACGCTCGCAACTACACGAAAAACGAACCCAAACTTCCCGCTCCATTGGATCAACCGGAGGATGTGGCCGATGCGATTCTCGATGCCGCGGTCAAACCGACCCGCAGTAAAAAAGTCGGCGCGCTTTCCAAGCTTAATACTGCCACTGCTAAACTTGCCCCGAAACTCGGTGACAAAATGGCCGCGCGACAGGCACAACGCCAGCATTATAAGGAACCGCCGCGCCATCCGGAAGGCACGCTCCACCAATCCAGTGAACTCGCAGGCAGCGCCGGACAAGTTCATGGCTCCGGTGGCCGAAAATAATTCCCGGCCCGGCTCTACAAACGATCTCGCTACGTGTAATCCCGGTCAGACGGATTTTGTCCCACACTGCGGCGAAGATTCAGCCATGCAAACCCGCGAAACCACTTACAGTCGTTGCGACGCTTGCAACGAACCGATTCACTACGGGCAATTCGCAATTACTTTTTGTCGCAACACCGAACAACGCGATGTCGCCGGCCCATCCAGCGTGGACCAGATCACCGTGATGTAAAGTCTTCAGGTGCTGACTCTGTGTCCTGCGTGCGGCGATCACTTCGATGCTTCGGCGGCGGCAAAGTTGTTGCGTGACGAACTTAAACGCCGCCAATTGCTGCGAAATTGAAGCTACGCGAAGTGCGTTGACGACGTTTTGCCAACTCCTTTTTGTCATGGAGTTGCGCATTCCCCTGCTCTGGATCGCCTCTGAAAAACCGCCGCGATGCTTATCCGTAATTACTCTGAATCCTGCCGTTAATGATTCGCGTCCGACTGGACTCGACAATTACTCCCGACTTAAGACACTCAGAATTACAGCTCGCAGTTTCGTATTTCGTAAGTGTCACAGGTTCGCACGGAACGTAGGCACCCGACGTGCCCCGGAAAGGATTCCACAATGGCTACTAAAAAAGAAAAGTCAGGTATCACCCCCGAGTGGGCCGGCAATTGCCCGAAATGCGGATTGGTTTTCATTTACCAGAATCGCAAGCCCAAAACCTGCAAGCAGGTGGTTCACGGCAACGTCTGTCGCGCGCATCTGAACAACGTCACATTATGTCCACCGCGCATTCCGTCCGGCTTATCACCCGAGGAAATCTCACTTTCGATTCCGCTAAATTCGCCACACGCAAAGCATCCGCTCCCGCCATCGCATCACTGAGATAATTATCCGCAGATCGGAATTGCGATTCCCAGGCAGGTTAAGACCCCAATTGGAATTTTGCCGCGCGGCGCTATGGTTTTGACGTCTGAATGAAATAGAAATATTCCACTTCGGACAGGAGCGATTCTTCGGATTCGCTCCTTTTTCGTTTTCGCCTTACAAGAACGGACTGAATAACCGCGCAGCATTATCACGCAAGCGAATTGGTAAACTGCGTCCATCCACTTCAGCCAGGGACGTTTGCCGACTGACTTTCAATTGCGCATCAAACCACTCATTCAGCGAACGCGCGAGTGCCGCGTCGTAGCACTCGACGTTGAACTCGAAATTCAAACGCAGACTACGCGGATCCCAATTGGTCGAGCCGAGAAGCGACCAGACGTCGTCCACCACAAACATTTTGGAGTGATCAAACGGAGGCGGTGACAACCACATGCGGCAGCCGCGCTCAAGCAATTGCCACCACATCGCCGCCGACGCCCATTGCACGAACGGAAGATTATTTTTCTCGGGCAACAGAATGTCCACGCTCACACCGCGCATCGCCGCGAGATTGAGCGCGGAGACGATGGTAGGATCAGGCAGAAAATATGGCGTCGCAATGCGCACCGATTTACGGGCCGCCGCAAGAGCTGCAAGAATCGTCCAGCGCAGTTTCTCAAAATCTTCATCCGGCCCGTCGGTGACTCCACGCGCGATTACCGAACCGCAACGTTCCAACGGTGGAAACCAGAGTTCACCTTCTAACGATTCGTCCGTAGTGAAGCACCAATCCTCGGCAAACGCTTCCTGCAAATGCGCGACCACCGGACCGGTGACGCGAAAATGCAAATCGCGCACGGGATGTTTGGGATTTTTTTCCAGCCAATGGCCAACGCGCAGGTTCATTCCGCCGGTGAATCCGATTCGTCCATCCACGACGAGAATCTTCCGGTGACTGCGCAAATTCATTTCGAGCAATCGACGCAACGGAAACGTACGCAGAAAGCGCGCATGCGGAATTTTCTCCTGACGCAACACGCCCAGAATCGGCGGCCAGGAATAACGCGTTCCCGTCGCATCAATCAACACCCGCACTGCCACGCCGCGCCGCACCGCCGCCCCTAACGCCTGCGCAAACGCCAATCCCGCTGCGTCGCGATCAAAAATGTAAGTGGAAAGCGTGATGGATTCGCGCGCGTTAGCGATGGCTTCAAGCATCGCGGGATACGCGGCATCGCCGTTGACGAGAACCTCAACTCGATTTCCGGACAGAAGCGGTCGCGGGGAAATATTAGCCGTCACGCGAGCGAGTGCTGCGATATGCGGTTCGTCATCCGGCAACACGGCAGCCAGATCGTCGGGCGCAAACTCCCCTGCCTGCGAATCGCTAAGAAAACGTTTCTGTTCCGCGCGCAAAGAGAGGGCGCGACGTTTGATGCGGTTCACGCCGAAAATGAAATATGCCACCGCACCAACCAGCGGCACGAACCACGTAAAACCGACCCAAAGCGTCGCGGCGCGAGAATCGCGTTTGTGCAATAGCGCATGTGCCGACGCCAACACCGAAAGCGTCAGCGTGAGCGCGGCGACGAGCCAGTGCCAGATTTTCGCCAGTTCATCGAGCCAGTTCATGAAGCGAATGTTTCCCTGTTACCACGCGAAAAATAACAGGATGAGACGCGTTGAGCGACAGATTTGGCAGTCGTCCGTCAACCTATCACTCTACGGTCGAACTCAATCCAACATCCGCGCGCAATCAGAACTGAAGAATCGAGCCCGAGACAACGATTCAAAACGAATCAAACGTCGCTGCTAAAGCGTTGCGTCGCGGTGAGATTGAATATCGCTGGTGAGGATTTGAATCGGTGTCCGGGTCTAGGCTTGACCGGTTCGTTGAACCCCTCTTTACTG
>CALAYC010000143.1 GCA_937894935.1 uncultured Verrucomicrobiota bacterium | reverse complement strand
AAGAGCCGACGGCGGCACAACTCGTCGCGTTGCGCAAAATGATTTCGTGGTTGGCGGCAGAATACAAAGTGTCACCCGAGCGTCTCGGCACGCACAAAGATTTTGCCAGTACGTTGTGTCCGGGAAAGAAACTGCAGGCGCTCATCCCGGAACTGCGCGCAGCGGTGGTGCGACGTTGAGCAAACATTGTAGCAGCCGACGTAAAGAGGCGGTAACCGACCAGTCGATATCCGCCACCAGGACGACGTAGGAATTACTGCCACACGCCGAGGGCAGCCAATTGTTTGGTCGCTGCTTCGGCCCAACCGCGATTGGCGGCGGGACTGGCCGGGCTGGGATGAAGAATCTGACCAACGCGAATGTTCGTTCCTGCGCTCGCGGCTTCAGCGCGTTTTTGCGCGAATCCACCGACACCGATAATCCACTCCGGTTGCAGCGTCTGAACGACCTGCTGAAGATGCGTGTCACAAACGGCGAACAGCCGCGCCTGTTCTGTCGCTGGCAATTTGTCCGGCGTGAGGTTGCTGCCGGATTCTGAGAGAAAGGCGAGTGGGCAATAATTCACGACGAAATGTTCGGCAAAGAATTTTTCCGCCACACCAAATCGTTCGGCGAACAGCCCCCAGAGTCGGCGCCCGCTGACTTCAGAGCGCGGACAATCGAAGCCGAGAATCGGGCGTTTGGGATGTTCATGCGACGGGCGATTGATGGCGGTGTGAATACCCAACCAATCACGCGCAGCGGCAATTTCGCCGAAGGGGATTCCAATTTGCGCCATACCGAACGGGCCGGGATTCATGCCGAGAAAGAGGACTCGTTTGCGGCCACGACCGAATTGGCGAAGATACAATTCATGTGCGGCCCACGCGTAGTCGAGCGGATTGTAAACATGCGCGACCGGCGGCTTGAATTTCAATTGGTCCACCTGTGTTGACAATTCACGGGCGGCAGCGATGAGCGCGAGAGCTGTGTCCGGGAGATTTTTCACAATGGCCTGGCGGGAAAAACTTCATCAATCGCGTCGCGCAACGTGCGAACGATTTTTTGCATCTGTTGAGGCGTGGTGCAGTACGGCGGCATCAACACAATAACGCTGCCGATGGGGCGGGTGAGCACGCCGCGTTTGGCCATCGCTTCGCAAACGCGAATGCCGGCGCGCTCGCGTAGTTCAAACGGCTCGCGCGTGTGCCAGTTGCGGACGAGTTCAACGCCAGCCACCAGTCCGACGCGGCGAATGTCGCCGACTTGCGGATGAGTCCAAAGCGATTCGAGTTCGCGGGCGAAGGTCTGTTCGAGTGTCGCGCGGGCAAGCTGAGATTTTTTCTCATCCAGAATTTCCAGACTCGCTAACGCGGCGGCGGCGCCGAGTTGATTGCCGGTAAAGCTATGACCGTGGAAGAAGGTTTTGAAATCTTCGTACTCGCCGAGAAAAGCGTCGAACACCTTTTGCGTCGTCAAAGTCGCAGCCATCGGGAGATAGCCGCCGGTCAATCCTTTGGCGAGACAGAGAAAATCGGGTTGCGCCTGTTCGTGATGACACGCGAAGAGCGAAGGCGTTGCCGGAGAGCGTTGGAAACTTTTTCTTCCTTTCACGCTGTCGTCTGTTTGGTCGCGCTGGCCAGTCCCACAGCCGGTGCGTCCGAATCCGGTCATCACTTCGTCGGCAATCAATAATGCGCCATGACCGCGTGCGATTTCGGTGGCCTGGTGCAACCAGCCGCTCGGTTGCGGAATCATTCCAGCCGCGCCTTGCATCAACGGTTCAAAAACAAAGGCCGCGTACGGATTGCCACGTTGGCGTTGTGCTTTGAAAGTTTTCTCCACGAGGCCAAGGCATTCCCAATTGCACTTGCGATAATCGCGGGCATCGGCGCGTTCGGGCTTCGCGCGATTGAACGGACAGCGATAACAGTACGGTGACATGACCTGGTCCGTCGGAAATAACATGCCGCCGTAAGCTTTGTGAAACAGATCGATGTGGCCGAGCGAAACGGCGCCGATGGTGTCGCCGTGATAGGCGCCCGCGAGTGAGAGAAAACGTGGTTGAATTGATTTATTTTTCGAACCGGATCGCGCGGACGCCCGCCCCACCTTGGTGTCGCGCGTGCGGCGGGTGAATTCGTAGGCTAGCTTCAACGCGACTTCGAGTGCGGTTGAGCCGTCGTCGCTGTAAAAGACCTTCTGTAGCCAACGACGCGAGGAGGTGGATTCGTTATTTTCGGAAGCGTCCGCCTCTTTACGACGGCGGTTACGAGGATTTGCCAAATTCACCAATTTAGCGGCCAACAGACTGGCGGGTTCATTGGCGAATCCGAGTGCCGAGCTGTGCGCGATTTTTTTTAACTGTTGCGCAATGGCGGTATTGATTTTCGGATGTTGATGGCCGTGGAGGTTTGTCCAGATGGAGGAATTCGCATCGAGATATTCGTGGCCATGAACGTCGCGCAGCACAGCGCCTTTTCCCGACGTAATGACCATCGGCTCGCGCTTGAGCCAATCGCGCATTTGCGTGAACGGATGCCAGACGTGAGCGTGATCGAGACGAGCGAGATAATTCATTTGCCGGGACGGGAATTTTGAGTCGAAAAATCAGGTTCGAGAGTTGCGAGTGCGTGAGTCAGTTCGGCAATGTCCGGGGCGGTATGAGCCGCAGTGAGTGTGAGACGCAAACGAGCGCTTCCGCGCGCAACGGTCGGATAACGGATTGCGGGAACGAACAGGCTTTGAGCGAGTAATTCATTGGACGCAGCGACAGCGGCGGATTCATCGCCGATGATGATTGGAATAATCGGGCTCAGGTGATCGATGGCGTCCGGTGTTGCGGCTGGATTGGATTCGTCGTTGGGGTGGACAAACCTGCGGACGTCTGTCGCGACTTTTTTGACGTGTTCCCAGAGTTGGTTATGGCGAGTCGCGCCAACATCAGATTGAACCAACGTGAGCGCGGCTTGCGCGGCAGCGGCGGCGGCAGGAACTGGAGCGGTGCTGAAAACGAAACTGCGCGCGCGAGTCAGAAGAAAA
>CALAYC010000142.1 GCA_937894935.1 uncultured Verrucomicrobiota bacterium | reverse complement strand
GGAATCTGCGTCACGCTGCTGCGACTTCTGCTGAGCCAACGGGAAACGACGGCGCGGATGGTGCGGAGAAAATTTCTGTGCTCGTTGCGCGTGGAAATCGGCGACCAGTGGACTGTTTCAAATCTGGCGTGAGGTGCGGCTTTGCGGGAACTTTGCAGTTCGGGAAATTCATCCGCGTCTTCGCGAGGTATTCGCGCGCAATAATCCTGCTCCGTTGTCACGCGAATAATAACGCACGCGTTTGTTACAGTTGTGTGGCGATGCGGTGAGATTTGGGAAACGTGAGGGACATGTTTGGAGCGCGAGGTCAGAACAGCGCCAACTGCTCGTGCCAGCCGGGTGCGACGGCATCAACGCCGCGTTCGCGCAAAGTGGCGGCAAACTCACGGGCGAAACCGTGTACGGTAAAAACCTTCGCTGGCTGAACTTCCTGAATGAGCTGCAATAATCCATCGAAATCCGCGTGATCGCTCAGTGGAAAGGCTGCGTCTGTTCCGGAGCGAAAGCGGCAACTGGAATCCATCGCCCAACCGGTGATTGCGGCCGTGCGAATTTTTCCGAGCGTGTGCAGTTGTAGCGTTCGCAAAGAATTCGGCGGTGCAATCAGTACTTTGCCAGGCGCAGCGGCGGGATCGAACGGTTCATGAACCGGGGACGTCATGCCGAGCTTTTCGTAGAGGCGCGTCATCTTGCGCGAGTCGCGTTGCAGCATTACCGGCAAATTGGAATCTGCGAGACCGCGCAAAATTTCCTGACTCTTGCCGAGCGAATAACCGAATAATACCGGCGTTGCGCCATCTGCCAGCGCTTCCCGACAGAAGTCGAGAATCTGCGTGCGCACGTGGGATTCTTCCGGAAATTGATAATGCGGTCGGCCAAAGGTCGTTTCCGTGATGAGCACCTGAGCGCGACAGATTTCCGGAGCTTCCGCGGCCAGACTCGGTCGCAGTTTAAAGTCGCCGGTGTAAAGCAATGTTTCGTCGCGCCATTCAATTAACGCCATTGCGCTGCCGAGAATGTGACCGGCGGGCAGGGCGGTGAGGTGAAATATTTCCGTGCCGAATTGAATTTCCGTTCGTTCGCGAAACGGGAGCAGCTGTTCATTTCGCTGACCCGGTAAGCGCGTGCGCATGAAAAGCGACGTGGCGGCCGTGAGCAAAACGTTGTCGTGCGGGCCAATGTGATCCGAGTGCGCATGACTGATGAATACGCGTTCGTTGCCACGAATGCGTTTGCGGGCGTCGAGCCAGAGGCCGAGTTGCGGCAGATGGATTCCGGCGCGGGTAAATTGAATCTCCAACGGCACGGCGGTCAGCGTAGAGGCGAAGGCGACGGTGTCAAACCTCGCGCGCGTTGAGATTTCAATTCGCCTTTCGGCAGCCGGTCTGCTTAGATTTTTCACATGCCAGAGAAAAGTGTGAATGACATTCCGCGGGAGGTTCGACCATTGTTTACCAAGGCGAATGACGCGTTGAACCGGGAGAATTTCGATTACGCGATTGAGCTGCTGATGCAGGTGGTGACGCGCGCGCCGGAAGTGGTGGAGGTGCGCAAGGCATTGCGCAAAGCGCAGCAGGGTAAAGCGGCGGCGAAGGGCGGCGGTTTCTTCAAAAAAGTTTTCAGCAGCGCCGGCACCGCGCCGCAACTGGCCAAGGCACAACTGGCATTAAACAATAATCCGCTCGAAGCGATGAACCTCGCGGAGCAGGTGTTGAACGCCGACGCCACCAACGGTCCGGCGCACAAAATCATTGTCGCGGCGGCGGAGGCGTTGGACATGCCACGCACGGCGGTGATGTCGCTGGAAGTGTTGTGGAAGCAGAATCCGAAGGACAAGGAGTACACCATCAAGTTTGCAGAAAACCTCGGCAAGATTGGTGAGGTCGCACTGGCAGAGCGGATCATGATTGAGTTGCGCTCGGTTTATCCGACTGATCCCGATGTGTCGCAGGCGCTCAAGAACAGTTCCGCCGCGCGGACAATGGATGAAGGGCGCTATCGCGAAGCGGAGAAGGAAGGCAGTTCCTATCGCCAGATTTTGCGAAATGAAGAACAGGCCAAAGCACTCGAACAGGAGCAACGCATTCACAAAACGGACGACGTGAATGAACGTCTGATTCACGAGTATGAACAGCGTCTCCAGACTGAAGGCAATAATCCCCGGTTGATGCGGTCGTTGGCAGAGTTGTACACGCAGCGAAAGCAATTCGATACAGCATTGGAGTGGTATGCGAAATTGAAAGCGACGGATGGCGGGAACGACGCCACGGTGGACCAGGCGATTGCGCAGGTGAAACTGAAGAAACTGGACGCGCAGTTGGAGCAACTTGACCCGACAGCAGAAGATTTTGCGGAGCAGACCGAGCGATTGCAGCAGGAGAAACTGGCGTTTCAATTAACTGAATGTCAGCAGCGCGTGGAGAAGTATCCGACCGATCTGGCGTTTCGTTATGAATTGGCAACGTTGTATCTCCGCGTCGGAAAGATCGGCGAAGCCATCGCGGAATTTCAAAAAGCGCAGGGTAATCCGAACAAACGCATCGCTGCGATGGCTGGTTTGGCGCAGTGTTTTGCCAAACGCAAAATGAACGATCTTGCCGCGAAAACGCTTCAGAACGCGATTAAGGAGAAGCTCACTTTCGACGACGAAAAGAAGGATTTGATTTATCAACTCGGCTGCATCTTCGAGGCGATGGGTAAGAAGGAAGATGCAATCGAGCAGTTCAAGCTGATCTACGAAACGGACATCGGTTACAAAGATGTCGCCGCCAAAGTGGATGCCTATTACGCGCAACAATAACGTCGGCAGAGTCGAGAGCGAAACGGCCGACGCAACGATGCAGCGTCAGTAAACGCCTTCAACGATGTTCTTCTCCATCGCGCCGAACGGACGCACTTCCGCCACGCCATCCCATGCGTAGGGCGCACGCGGTTTGCGCCGGAGCGCTTCGTCGCGTTCGAGAAAGCGCGGCATGAAAAATTCCTTCGTGAGCGTGGTCAGTTCGACCCGACCCCATTGATCGTAGTCAACGAGGTTGGAAGTGTTCTTGGAATCAACAACGCGCAGCACGGCGCGGGGTTGAGGCGCATAGTAAGTGATGGAGAATTTATCTTCCGGCAGCAGCGGCACGCTCGCGGCCAGGCCCATCAAGGTGTTGCCGTAGGTCGGATAAAAACCGATGCGGCCTTCGAGCACTTCTTCCACGATGAAGCGCACGTATTGCGGCGCCATCGTTGTGCCGCCACAAAACACACCGCGAATGCCTGCTTCGTAGAGATCGATTTTCTCGGCGAGCGCTTCGAGCAACTTTGGCGTGGTGAACAATCCGGAAACTTTGCGATGCTTGAGAATTGTCACCGCCTGATCCACCACATGGTCCATGTAAGCGCGGGCTTGATCGAATTGTTTGCTCGCAATCAACTTCTTTACCCAACGCGGATCGAGATCGATGAAATAGCATGAACTGCCGCGCACGTTGGCGAGATGTTCGATGGCGAGACGCAATCGGCGCGGACCGGTCGGGCCCATCATCAGCCAGTAATGATTCCGCGGGAAATGTTCGTCTGAAATTTTGTCGCTGAACTCGGAGTAATCCACTTTGTAATCGTCCCAGCCGATGCGTTGTTTTGGCATGCCGGTCGTGCCGCCGGTTTCGAAAATGTTGAACGGACGACCTTTGAACTTCGCCGGCACCCAGACTTCCGGTTGTAAATCGCGTAACGATTCGTCCTGGAAGTGCGGAAACTTCGCAATGAGATCGGCGAAGGATTTTACTTCCTGGCGCGGATCGAAATTTTTCTTCGCCCAATCGAGCCAATAAGGGCAGCCGGTTTCGGGCGAGAAATGCCACGCGATGATTTCGCGCACATGGGCGTCAAGTTGTTGTTGAGCGGATTGAATGTCGGATTCAGTGACAGGCATAGCAGTAAGGTTTTACACCGCGATCGGTTTGTCGGGAAAATATTTTTTAATCGTTGCCGTGCTGGGCGGCGGAGTCAGCAGCGAGACGAGAATCATCAACACCGTTGAACCGAGGCACATGAACAACACCGGCAGATAACCGTAAATCGTCACGCTGCCACCGGTGCGCAGAAAAAGATCGCCTAGCGCCGGGAAAATCTGGACGGGCGGTTGGCCTGGCTTTGGTGCGAGGTCGGCCGAGTAATTGTGCAGATACCAACTGCCGGCCATGGTCACGATAACCCAGATGACCGCGGCGAGCGCGCCCCATTTCGTGCTGCGCTTCCAATACAACGCTGCGACCATTACCGGCGCGAGCGCCGCATAACCGGTGAATGCGAAGCGAATGGCCAATTCAAAAATTCCCGCTTTGTCTTTCAACTCGAGCGCGATGAAAAACGCCACCACCGTTACTCCCACGACAAACGCGCGGCCGGTCCAGACCTGAGCTTTTTCGCCGAATCGCTTTTTTCCGCCGTAATATGCGAAAACGTCTTCGGTAAACATCGTGCCCAATGCGAGAATCTGACTGTCCGACGCCATCACGCACGCCATGATGGCCGCACCAAGTGTGCCCGCCAACCACACCTCCGTGTTCGCCGTCAACAATCGCAAAATAACGCCGTCGGATTCGCCGGGCTTGAGCCCCGGAATTGAATCCGCCGCAACCACGCCGAGAAACACACTCGGCAGCCAGAGCAACAAAATGCAGATGGGATAAAAGATGACCGTCTTTTTGAAGGCGCTCGCCTTCTTCGCGGTCATGCACATGATGGCCACGTGAGGGAACATGATTGATGACAACGGAATAAACGCGTAGCTGAAGAATTCTCGCGTCGGAATGCGTTGTCGCGTGAGCAACGGCGCAGTGGTTTCGTTCGCGCTCAACCGTTCCATCACCTGATCAAAGCCGCCCAGACTTTTTCCAATCAACGTGATGGCGATGGCGCCGAAACAAAGGAACATCAACGTTTGAAACGTGTTCGCCCACGCCGTGCCGCGCATGCCGCCGAAGAACACGTAACTCATCACCACCAACGCCACCAGCCCGCCGCCCGCCCAATACGGAATCCGTCCATCGCTGATGGCTTGCAACGTCTGACCGCCGCCCATCACCCCGATGATGATGTACGGTACGAGCATCACCGCCGTCAGCGCGAAGATGAGCGTGCCGATGTGCGAACATTCCCAACGGTCGCGGAGAAATTGCACCTGCGTGACGTGACCGAATTGTTTGCCGTACGCCCAGAGTCGCGTGCCAATAAAAAAAATCGTCAGCGGAATTACGAACGCCGACGCGGAGGCCAACATACCGAAAACGCCGATGCCGCGATGATACGCCAACCCGGACGCGCCGAGGATGGAGAACGCCGTCATGTTCGTGCCGAAAAGCGCGAACACAAAGACGTATTGGCCGAGTGAACGGCTCGCGAGGAAATAATCTTCTCCGGAATTTTTGCTGCGGCGAAACGCAAAGATGCCGAGATACAGCACCACTGCGAGATAGCCGAAAACAATGTACGCCGGAATCATGACTCGGAAGACGGGCCTTTCGAATCGGATTCAATTCGATCCAGCTCAGCGGGCCAGGCGAATTTGACCAACACCGCCATCAAACCCGCGGCGGCAATCGAATAAGCCGCGTGATACGCCAGCCCCACCGGCAGAAAGCCGAACAGCAAATCGCCGTTGTCCCAATTCCAAAAATCCTGATGCAGAAAGAACCCGGCGAGCACCAGCGCGGTAAGGAAAATTTTCTTACTCATCGTGAAATGTAATTTCGTTCGTAAGCCGCGACGTCGCTTGCGTTGGACTGATGCGAGTTCATTCTCTCGTCGCGCCCTCTTTCGGTTCGGGCAACCACTGCGTCAGGATGGCGCCAATCAACACATAAGCACCGGCCACACCCGCGCCGACGATGGCAATCTTCGCCGGACTCGGCGGAGTGGACGCGGACAACGTGATTGTAAACCACGCTGCTGCCGTGCCAATGACGCGACCGCCGATATTCGCTGCGAAACTTTCGCCCGTGCCGCGCAGGTGCAACGGGAATACCAGCGGAATGTAATTACCCCAGAAACTGAATTGCGCGATGGTCAGGAAACCGGCGATGAACACACCGACTTTAATCCACAGCAACGAGTCCGCGTTTCCGAGCTGCGTCGAAATCCACCAGAAGAGCAGGGGAACAAAGATCAACGCGGGAATTTGAAACACGCGTAACAACGCGCGCCGACTCACAATCCACACCGCCACCATCGCGAACGCAAATCGCCCGAACAATCCGCCGATTTCCTGCGACAATGTCACCTTGGCGACCGCTTCATCAGACGCGTTCATTCCGGCCTGGCGACGCTGCACCGGAGTCAATTCCGGTGCCCCCGCTTCCTTTGCGGCGGCGGCAGCTTTGCCCACCGCTGCTTTGGCCGTGGCAATCATCGCCGCGTGTCCGGCTTCCGTTGGAGTGCCGACCCGTTGCGCGCCGAGAATTTGCGGGAGCTGTTGAATCGCGCCAAACGCGATGCCGTAACTCGACGCAAAAACCAGCGTCGTGAGAATTGTCGTTTTCCGCAGTTCCGGACTGAACAACGCCGCGATGCTCGGACGTTTGAGAACCCCCGCTTCGCGTTTGCGCTGCCACTCGGGCGATTCGGGCAGGAACGGCCGGATGAGAATCAGCGGAATCGCCGGAATGACCCCGGAGATGAGCGTGTAACGCCACGCTTCATGGCCGCCGTGAATCGCCGGTAAATCCATCGCAATCTTCGCGGCGAGGACGTTCATTCCGCCGACGAGCAAACCGCCGAACGACGAAAACGCCTGGGTGAAACCGAGCACTTTTTCGCGTTGATTGCGATCCGGAAACAATTCCGCCAACCACGCCACCGCCGCGACGAACTCGACACACACGCCGATGAACACCAGGCAGCGGAACACGAGTAATTGCGGCAACGAAGTCGCATAACCCGCCGCGCATGCCGAGAATGCATACAACAGAATGCTGAACGTCAGCACGCGCCGTCGGCCCAATCGATCCGTGAGATAACCGCCGAGCAACCCGAAGATGCCCCCCGCAATCGCCGGAACGAAGAACAACGTCCGCGCCCACTTCACATACTCCGCCGACCCCGGCACGAGCA
>CALAYC010000141.1 GCA_937894935.1 uncultured Verrucomicrobiota bacterium | reverse complement strand
CCGGCGCGGAGAAGGTCTCTGCTGGTATCCTGTCCATCTTGTTAATCCTGTCAAAAACCGGAAGAGCAGACAGGATGAACAGGATAAACAGGATTTCAAAACCGAGGCGAACTGTCGAAGAGACTGCACCTCATCCGGCCTACGGCCACCTTCTCCCCGGCGCGGAGAAGGGCGCTGCTGGTATCCTGTCCATCTTGTTAATCCTGTCAAAAACCGGAGTCGGACAGGATGAACAGGATTTACGGGATTTTAAAAACGGAGCGGCTGCGATTGGAGACTGCTAATACCGCTCTGCAAATCGCCCTACGAAACTTTCTGCGCCCCCTTGCACTTATTGGTGGCCAAGTTCGAGCCGCTTACATCGGCTGCCACAATGTCAGACTTCCTGTCGCAGGACTTCCAGTGGCGGACGATTCAGCACGTTGCGGCTGGCGAAGAAGCCCACGCCGATTGCCAGCACGACGTTCACCGCAATCGCAATCAACAGATGCGGCCACGGTACGGCGAACGCGATTTTGAAAATGAATTTCGTCAGCAACCATTGCGCGCCAATCGCCAGTGCGATACCGGTCGCGCTGGCCAACAGGCCGAGCAGGAAAAACTCCACGACCTGAATCTTCAACACCTGTCCCGCTGACGCTCCAAGCGTTCGTAACAAAATCGATTCGCGCAATCGTTGAAAACGGCTGTTCAACACTGCCGTCACCAGCAGAATCACACCCGTGCCGACCGTCAGCAGCGCGATGAACCGGATGCCGATGGAAATTTTGGAAACGATGTCATTGATCACGCGCAGGATGAGCGTGAAGTCGATGCTGGAAACGTTGGGATAGTCCTTCACCACGGCGCGTTGCATGGCGGCGGATTGTTCCGCATCCCGCACATGCGTAGTGACGATGAAGAATCCCGGTGCTTCTTCCAACACGCCCGCCGGAAACACGACGAAGAAATTCGCCTGCACGCGACGCCATTCCACTTTGCGTACGCTGGCCAGGCGCGTGCGAATCGGAATGCCCTGCACGTCGAAAACCACTTCATCGCCCAGCGCAAGATCGAGTTCGCGCACGATGCTTTCTTCAATCGAAACCGGCACAGGCTCATCGCTGGAACTCACCTGCCCGATCCATTCACCGGCGATGAGTTGTTCGGCGGACGTCAACTGCGAGCGATAGGTGGAGCGATATTCCCGACGCAACACCCAGTTGGGCCCGCGCCAATCACGCAACAATTCCTGTGTGGACCGGCCTTTCACGGATTGAATCCGCATCGTCACCACGGGCGAGACATCAATCACCGGCAGATTTTGCGCACGCAACAGTTTCAGCACGCCGTCGCGTTGATCCACTTGAATATCGAACAACAGCGCGTTGGGTTTACCTTCCTGATTCGCGGGCGACAATTCGCGCACGAGCGCAAACTGCACGAGATACAGCGTCAGCATCAGAAATGTGCCGAGCCCCAGCGACACCATGAGCAGCAAGGTGCGGTTGTTAGGCCGATGCAAACTCGCAACGCCTTGTCGCCAGACAAACGGAAACTGCATCCAACTGAGTTTTCGCACGAGCCAGACGACCACGCGCGCGACCAAATATAAAACCAACAACGCTCCCGCCAGTCCTGCGGCGAATCCGATACCATGCCGGAGGCGTTCGGTTTGCGAAACGGCGAAACCCACCACCCCCGCCGCGACGCCCAGATACGCGAGATAGAGCCACGGATCGCGCACGCGCGGATGATCCAGTTCCCGCCGAAACACCGCGAGCGGCGAGATGGTTCGCACGCGCAACAACGGCAGCAACGCAAACAACAGACAGATGCAAAAGCCGACTGCCGCCGCTCGCAAAACGGAGATGAGATCGAGCGAGAATTTAACTTCCACCGGAATTAAATCGCCGAACAACAACGGCAATACCTGTTGCAACGCAATACCAAGCACTGTTCCGGCGATGACTCCCGCCAATCCGAGCGCCGCACCCTGAATCAGATAAATCGTGAACGCCTGTCGCGCCGTAGCGCCGAGACAACGCAGCATCGCCACCGCATCGAGTCGTTGGCGCACGTGAACCTGAATCGCGCTGGCAATGCCAATCGCCCCCAGCAACAACGCCACGAAGCCGCCGAGATTGAGAAAGCGATACAGTTTCTCCATCGCATCGCCGAGGTCTTCGCGACGTTCGTCCACCGTGTCCACGCGCAGACGCAAATCGCGCCGTTTGGCCTCCAACAAACTCAACGCCGCTGCGGTTTCAGTGTCCGTGTCGAATTTGTAGTAACGGCGATAACGCGCGAGGCTCGACTCGCCAATCAGACCGGTGGCTTCGAGTTTTTCCATTCGCAAATACACACGCGGCGCGAACGTGGCGAAGAGTTCATTGTCGCCCGGCACTTTCATCAACGCCCCGACAATCGGCAGCGTGATTTTGCCGACTTTGATTTCATCGCCGACCACGACGTCGAATTGCGCCATCAGACTCTCCTCCACCAACGCCCCTTCCCCGCGCAGAAATCGTTGCCAGCCGTCGGCCGGACGCGTCTCCGCCGCGCCGTAGTAAGGAAATTCTCCCGATAACGCGCCCACTTGCACGAGCCGTGTGCCTTCGTTCTTCGGGAAATAAATCATCGAAGAAAACAGAATCTGCTCCGAAGATTCGCCGCCGAGCGTGTCGAGAAATTCTTTCTGCTCCGCAGTTAAATTATCGCGCGACTGCACCATCACGTCCGCGCCCAACAACGCTTTCGTCTGTTCCGCCGCTGCTTGCTGGAGATTTTCGCCATATGAACCAATCGCCACCATCGCGGCAATGCCCAGCACGATGGACAGCGAAAACAACAGCAGCTTCGCGCGACTGCGTCGGCTGTCACGCCAGGCCATGCGGAAGAACCAGGCGACGCCCGGTCCGCGAGAGAATTGCGGCGACGCGGTCATGACATCGGCTCGTTCACTACGCGACCGCCTTTCAGTCGCAACACACGTTGCGTGCGCGCGGCCAATTCGAGGTTATGTGTCACCAAGACCAACGCGGTGTCCAACTCCTGATTCAGCTCGAAGATTAATTCAACGACAGTCGCCGCCGTTTCATCATCGAGATTTCCGGTCGGCTCGTCTGCAAACAGAATATGCGGACGATTGATGAACGCCCGTGCCAAGGCCACACGTTGTTGTTCGCCACCGCTCAATTGCGCCGGATAATGCGTCATCCGATCTGCCAGCCCCACGCGCGCGAGCAATTGCTTCGCGCGATCCGTCACCTGATGTTCGCCGCGCAATTCCATCGGAATCATCACGTTTTCCAATGCGGTGAGATTCGGCAGCAGTTGAAAATTCTGAAACACGAAGCCGACGTGTTCATTGCGCAGTTGCGCGCGCTGGTCTTCGTTCAATTCGCTCAAGTTGATGCCGTTGATGATCACCGAACCGCGCGAGGGCAGATCCAATCCGGCGCACAGACCGAGCAATGTCGTTTTGCCGCTGCCCGACGGACCAACAATGGCGCAGGTTTCACGAGACGAGAGATGAAAACTCACATCGTCCAACACCGTCAAAGTGCGCCCGCCACTGGCGTAACTGCGCGTCAGGTTTTTAACTTCCAGAATGTAATTGCTCATTGCGTTTCCGAGCCGTCGCATTGGCGAACCTCCGCGGTCCGTGCTTTATTTGCGAGCAAATGGTGCTATACCACACCACAACCGTCACGACCGAATACGGACAGATCATGGAAAATTGTGTTCAATCGCTCCGAAATAAAGTTTCGCTTCGTCTCCGATGCGAGCACGTTGCCGCTGATTCAAGCCGCGGAAACATTTTCATTCTCATTCTCCTGCTCGTCCTCAGTGGTGCCATTGGCGCGATGGCTGATTCACCGCGCAAAACGATTTTGATTCTCGGCGACAGTCTGGCTGCCGGTCATAGCCTCGATCCTCAGGAAGCGTTTCCTGCTTTACTGCAAGAGCGCATCAACGAACAAAAACTTCCTTATGACGTGGTCAACGCGGGCGTCAGCGGTGACACGACCGCAGGCGGCGTGCGACGAATGCCGTGGTTGTTACGCCGGCACATTGACGTATTGGTTTTGGAACTCGGCGGCAACGACGGCTTGCGCGGTATCACGCCGAAAGAAACCCGCGCCAACCTCGAAAAGATGATCGACCTCGCGCGCGAAAAGAATCCGCAGGTAAAAATCATCATCGCCGGAATGCAGATGCCGCAAAATATGGGCGAGGAATACACCGCGGAATTCCGCGAAGTTTTCCGACGCGTCGCGAAAGAAAAACGGACGGAGTTGATTCCATTTCTGCTGGAAGGCGTCGGCGGCAAAGCGGATTTGAATTTGCCGGATCGGATTCATCCGAATCAGCAAGGCCATAAAATCATCGCAGAAACCGTCTGGAAAACCCTTCAGCCGATCCTTACCGAGACATCGAAGTAAACCCGGACTCTTCCAGCGGAACGTTTCTTCGTTTCTCGAGGCATTTTCAGATTCGTAGCCGCCGACGTGAGAAGGCGGATATCGTCGAATCTTCCAGCAAGTCCGCCACGTTACCTCGGCGGCTACAGCCTGCGATGAAAGGTTTTCGCAACAGATAGAGTGCGCCACTCCGCGCGCGCCCTACCAACAGAAGCCCGAAAACCTCACTGATTCTCCCCTGCCCTTGCGGTACCGAACTCGTCCACTTCTTTTGACACCAAGCTCACACAGAATCCCGCCAGCAGCATCGTTCCACCGCCGAGCAGGACCGCGTTCATTGGATTCGCACCGAGCAGATGTTTCATCACCAATCCTAAGCCGAGCGACGCGAGAATTTGCGGAATGACGATGAAGAAATTGAACACGCCCATGTAGAAGCCCATTCGTTCCGCGGGAATCGAATTGGCCAGCATGGCATAAGGCATCGAAAGAATGCTCGCCCACGCGACGCCCACCAGCACCATCGATACAAGCAACACTTTCGGCTCCAACACAAACGTCGCTAACACGAGTCCCACCCCGCCCGCCATCAGGCAGACGCTATGAATGGCCCGCGCAGAAAAGCGATTCACCAATGCGAGCAGCGCAAATGCGAAGACAAAAGCCGTGCCGTTGTAAACGGAGAAACAGACGCCGCCCCATTCTGTGCCGCGCTGAAATTCTGATGACCCTGGTTCGCCTCCGAAGATTTTTGTCGCCACGGCCGGCACGAAATAAATCCACATGCAAAACAACGCGAACCAGGTGAAGAATTGCACGATTGCAAGTTGCTTCATCGTCCTGGGCATCGCGCCAATGCCACGAAAGATTTCGGTGAACGCCCGACCGACGCCCGCCGATTCCGCTTTCATCTTCGCAAACGCCACCGGATCATCGGGCGGATATTCCTTCGTCGTGAGAACCGTGTAGAGCACGGCGATAAAGAAGATGAACGCGCCGATGTAAAACGCCAGTTGTACCGCGTGCGGAATCCGTCCTGTGCCAGCCTCATCCGTGACACCAAACCAGTTTGTCAGAATGTATGGCAGCGCGGACGACAACACTGCGCCAAGTCCGATTAACAGACTTTGCATCGCAAACCCGCTTTTGTGTTGTTCCTTCGGCAACATATCGCCGACGAACGCGCGAAACGGCTCCATCGTGACGTTCACGCTTGCATCCAGAATCCACAACAATCCCGCCGCCATCCACACCGCGCCCGAATTCGGCATCGCAATCAACGCGATGGAACTGAGAATTGCGCCAACCAGAAAATACGGTCGCCGTCGTCCGAGTCGTCCCCACGTGCGATCGCTGAAATAGCCGATCAGCGGTTGCACGATCAGGCCGGTCAACGGTGCAGCGAGCCAGAGAAACGCAATGTCCTGTTCCTCCGCGCCAAGGTATTGATAGATGGCGCTCATGTTCGCCATCTGTAGTCCCCAGCCGAATTGAATGCCGAAGAATCCGAAACTCAGGTTCCAGATTTGCCAGAAGGAAAGACGTGGTTTGGTTCGCATGATGGAATCACGCCATCATGCCTTGAAGTTGCGCCAATCGCGCAAGTGGAATCCCGCCCATATCGAGCCGCATCTTTGTGCGGTGCGCTTGAATCCAATCACCCCGTTTTAAGCGCTATCAATCAGCGCCGAGCCGAAGCCGTTTTCACAGCCGCCTCTTTAGCGCTGCTTTCGTAACTGAGCCCGAAGCCGAATGGAAACGTGGATGGAGTTGCTCCTGCAGGACCAGTCGAGATCGCTTCATCTTTCGGCCAGGCGCGTGGCAATTTACCCGTCGGTTTGAAATCGCCGAATAAAACATCCGTCACGCCCAACCCTTCCGTGCCCGGCAACCACGCGGCGACAACGGCATCACTCGCGTCAAATGCTTCGCCCAAAATCAGCGGTCGTCCCGACAACACCACGGTAATCACCGGCGCGCCGATTGATTTCGCTTTCTTTATCAGTATGGCGTCCTCCGCCGCCAACTTGAGGTCTTTGCGATCTCCTTTCATCTCCGCATACGGCAGTTCGCCAATCACCGCAATCACCACATCCGCGCCTTCGCCACCCGCGCCTTTCTCGGCATACGAAACTTTCGTTTCCGAATCCACCGATTGCTTAATCGCTTCAAGAATCGTCGTTCCGCCCGAAGTAACTTTCCCGGTTTCACCCTGCCAACTGATGGTCCATCCACCGCATTGAATTCCGAGATCGTTCGCAGCTTTGCCGACCACATGAATGCGCTTCAGGTTTTTGGCGATGGGCAACGCAGCACGTTCATTCTTCAGCAAGACCAACGATTCCCGTACGCATTCGCGCGCGACGGCGCGGTGTTCCGCTGAGCCAATCGCGGCGGTCAACGCCGGATCAACCGGCTTCGCGTCAAACAAGCCCATTTCAAATTTCACGCGCAGAATCCGGCGCACGGCATCGTCAATGCGCGTCATGGGCACAACGCCTTCGTTCACCAGATCCGTCAGCTTAGTGATAAACTCGAGGTAATTGTTCGCCTGCCCCGGCCCGTTCGGCACCATCGCCATGTCGAGACCGGCATTGATACTTGCGGCGATGTTGCCTTTGTAGTCATGCGGCAATTGGTCAATGCCCGCCCAATCGGAAACCACGAAACCTTTGAAACCCATTTCGCCTTTGAGCACGTCAGTCAGCAGATATTTGTGTCCATGCAGCTTCTGGCCGTTCCAACTGTTGAATGAAGCCATGACCGAACCCGCGCCTTCTTTGAGGCCTGGAAAGTACGGCGTCAGATGCACCCGTCGCAATTCCACTTCATCCATAATCGCATCGCCCTGATCCACACCATCGCGCGTACCGCCGTCGCCGACGAAATGTTTCACACACGCGAGCACGGCCGGTTGTTGCGAATAATTGTGTCCTTGAAGACCCCGCACCGCCGCACCGCCGAGAATTCCTGCGACACGCGGTGAATCCGAAAAACTCTCATACGTGCGCCCCCAACGCGCGTCCCGAGCTACCGCCACGCATGGTGCAAAGGCCCAATTGATTCCCGTGCCGGCCATCTCCTTCGCGGTGATTCGCGCCGCCTGTTCCACCAATCTCGCGTTACGCGTCGCACCGAGACCGATGTTGTGCGGAAAAATTACCGCGCCGAGTACGTTGTTGTGACCGTGCACCGCGTCCACGCCGTAAAGCAGCGGAATCTTAAGCCGCGTTTTAGCCGCCCACGATTGACATTCCTGCGCCAACTCCAACCACCCTTGCGGTGTGTTTTCTTTCGGATCTGAACCACCGCCACTTAACACTGAGCCTAATGCGAATTTCTGAATGTGCGATTTGTCTTTCAATGCCGCAGTGTCCACCTGCGTCATCTGACCGATTTTTTCCGCCAGCGTCATCTGCTTGAGCAGCGCTTCAACTTTTTCGTCGTTGGGACCCGCCGTGAGTTGCATGCCCCAAACCACGCCTGAAACGATGCTGACGAGTTGAATGAATTTTCGTCGGAGCGAATGAGAATGCATTTCGGCGAGTGAGCGAGACGAGTGAAGCGGAACACTTTTCATAAATCAGACAGCAGAATTAAAGAGAATCGATTGCGAAGATATCACCGCGATTGGCGCGTAAATCGGCCCATTTCCACACCTCGACGTGACCGTCGCAAAATGAAACCACGACGCGTCGGGAATGGCGGGCGGCGGGTTGTTTATACGGCGCAACATTCCAACCGCGAACCGGATCAGGTTGTTTCGTCGTAATCTCCGTCCAATAACCACTCGTCGGAATATCGTCGAATCGCGTGATGACTTTGGGCGCGCCAACGTCACCAACGAGCCAGATCTGACTCGCACGATTAATCTGCGTGAGCTTGCGGCTGCCCAGTTCCGAACCATCAGCATTTTTCGCGTAACGAATGACCCCTTCGGTAATCGAGTTCCCTTCCGATGGACCGTAGCCTTCGCATGGCGATTGAAAATACGCCACCATACCCGGGTCGATGTCCGCGTCTTTCACTTCCGAACAACGCCAGACGTTGTTGGAAGTGCTGCTGCTGGTCAGATATTTACCCTCATCAAGAATTTTGAACCACCACATCGAAGTGACGCCCGGCCACGTGCCGGTGTTTAACGGCGGAAGAGAATCGCGGTGGTCATTCGCATACATCATGAACCCGAGACCGATCTGTTTGTTGTTGCTCAGGCACAACGTGGTTTTGGCTTTCACCTTCGCGCGACTCAACGCCGGCAACAACATCGCTGCCAGAATCGCAATGATGGCAATGACCACAAGAAGTTCGATGAGCGTGAATCCTCTTGCCACCGCAATCGAATTTCGTCGCACCGGACCAGCGACGGCGGATGTGGTTTTATATTTCAAAATACCTCCAACGCGAAATTGCGAATTAATCGCGCTTCAATTTTTCTTGATAGTCGTACGCTCAGCGAGCCAGGTGTAATCTTTTGAATTGGGATCAATCCGGACTCGATCAATTGGCGTAGGCGGCGTCAGGATATTTTTGTCGGTCCATTTCCGAATTTCCGAATGGCCATCAGCAAAAGATAACCCACCGGCGCGATTGTGATATGTGGCAGCGTAGTCGTACCAGACCGAACCGACTGGACGAACCACAAACCAACCGTCGTTAATGCTCTCGGGATTCTCATCAATCGTGACCCAGGTATCGACCGGACGAAGAATCTGACTCTGCTTTCGAAACACCACATACGCATTGACATCAAGAAGGCCTTCATCCGAAAGCGGATTCATCCACGCGTTCATGGACATACTCCGTGTGGTTGGTTTTTCGTCCGGTGCAATCTTCCGATCCGCCGGACATTTATAGACCGCGAGATTGTTGATGTACTGATAAAGCAAACCGCGTTTGATTAATTCCGGGTCGGTGTATTGCACTTCGCCCAACACCCAATTGGCGTGGCTGCCACCCGGCTCCGCGCGCGGATCCAACGGATTCACAATCAACATCGCCATTCCGCCCGTCGGAACAATGCGATCTTCATTGTCCTGAGAGAATAATGTCCAACCCAACTGCAATTGTCTCAAGTTGTTGATGCAACTGATCCCGTGCGCTTTCGTCTTCGCTTTGCTTAACGCCGGCAACAGCATCGCGGCCAGAATGGCGATGATGGCAATTACCACGAGCAGTTCAATCAACGTGAAACCGCGACGAGACGAACGATCCATTCGAGAAACTCGACCGTTATATTTCCGGTTCAACATCATCCTCCCCATTTTCATTCTCGCTTTCGTGTGTTTATTCGCCTCCCTCGGAACTGCCCTGACACCCATTCCGAGGGAGGTTCAATCTTTCAGCCCATCACAACGTCAACACGCGATAAAGTCGTTGTGTTCCTGCCGTCGGATAGGTTTTGGTCACGACCTGCCCGGTGCCAGCGACCACTTCGACATCTTCCCATGTGCCCGAGCCCAGGTCTTCGGTGTATTGCACCTGATAGCTCGTCGCGCCCTGCGTCTTCCACGACAGACTCACATTGCCACCGACAACCTCAAACGTGAGTTCCACCGGAATCTTCAACATCAACCGGGCACTGTCATAGTAGAGCGAACCCAATCCGACGCTGCCGCCGAGATCGTGCATTGTGACCTGGAAACGAACCGTTGTCGTTCCGGGCGGAGCGACGAGATATTTTGCATTGGACGTGGGCGGCATCGTGCCGAAACCGCCCGCGTTCGTGGCTTGCAGATTAAACCACACGTCACGCTCCGCCGCTGGCGTGATGAACGGCGTGATGTATTGCTGCAACACCGTTCCGCCGTTGCGGAACTGCACTTCGAGAAAACTCTCGCTATTCGCGCTCACTTCCGCTCCGGGAATCGGATCGCCGCTCGCATTGTAGAACCACATGTCCGCCGCAAAGATCTGCCCGGGACTCGCCGCAACGTCCTGATAAATGCCAGACCATTCCGCATTGAAGGTGGTATAACTCACATGCGTGCCCGCGTGAACATTGACATTGCCACCCCCGAAGTAGGTGTCATTGACGTCCTGAAACACACCAAAACTTGAATCCGTGGACTCGAACCGTTGCCACGGACTTTCGTCCGCACCGGTCGGGTCACTATCAAACCCGGGATTCTCGAGAAAGTTGGCGAAATCCGCGTAGGACTTCACATTCAGGAAAGCGCTGGCATTGGCCGAACCCGAACCGGTCGAAAGCGTCACCACATAGGTACCGGTTTGATTCGGTTGCACATCGGAGAGCGTCAACGTCGCAGTGGTTGCTCCCGAAATACCCGGACCATCGGCCAGATTGTTCGTGGTCTCACCAACAACCCGTTTCCACTGATAGTTGAGTGTTCCGGAACTGGTGGCCTCGACCGATAATTGCACGGTTGAACCCTGTTCCACCCGTTGGCTCTGCGGCGGCGTGGTAATCACGATGTCCAACACGTTCACCTGCACCGTCATTGAATCCACTGAACCGGCGGTATCCGTGACCGTCACGAAATATGGACCGGAATCGCTGACTTGCGCATTGGCAATGGTAAGCGTCGGAGAATTCGCTCCTGAGATATTACCGCCGTCCACCAGATTTGTGCCGTGACGACTCCATTGGTAACTGAGTGCGCTTCCGCCAATGGCAGTAACGGACAAATTGACTGAGTTTCCGGTCGTCAGCGTTTGGCCGACAGGCTGAGTCATGATGGCCGGATCCGCATCTTCAACCACCACGCCCACGGCGGTCAGCGCCGCCGCTGAATCTGGTGCGGTGTTCGGGCCGAAGAGATAGAATCCATATTGGCAAACACTGTTTGCGCCAATGGGTCGTGAAACACTGAACGGCTGTCCTTCCACCAGCGGCGCGGTTGTTATCCCGATAAAACCGTAACTCGTGGTGAATTCCTTGATGAAGGCTACCACTTGCCATCCACTTGCAGGTCCATCGGTCGGCTCAGGAATGTTGTTCGTCGTGACAGTACCTTCAAAGGTCACTTCCTGTCCGGCAAAACCGGTTCCCACATCCCGATAAAAGTTTGCCTCCAGCACTTTATTGGGCGTCCCATCCGGTGCGTTCCAAAAAGGATCGTCCGGATTATACGTACCGACATTCGGCCGCAGAATTAACAGCGTGTTTAGCGGCCAGCCGGAAGACTCCGCGGGAATAAATTCGCCGCGCACCGCCTCAGGCGGATAAACGAACCCGGTGGCATAGGTTGTCCCATTCGTTTCCCAGGCGTTAACGTATCCCTGCCATGGCAAAGTGGAATCCACTTTGACCGTGATCTGTGCGGGACTGTGAGTGATGCCAAACATTACCGCGCCCGCAGCCAGTAACGTGGTGATGGATTTCGAGATGGAGAACTTCATGTTGGTTGGTGGTTTGGTTCAGGTGGTGGGGTAAAAATTTCGACTAAGCGCGGCAACGACGACGACAAGCAAGTCCCGCCAGACCGATCGCTGCCAACGCGATTACCGACGGCTCCGGCACGGCAGTGATTTGCACAGAACCGAACGGCTCTACATCAGTCTCCCAGACATTGACGCCATTTACGGTGAAACCGAATTGCACGTGGCGCGTTGGATCATTGATCGTTTCCAGGCTGATGCTGAACACTCCGGGCGTCAGCGCAATGATGGTGGATTCGAAGGACGAATAATCCGGGGCGAAGTCTTTAATGAACGCAACTGCCGTGTGACTTTCGGTCAGCGAATTGGCCAGCACATTACCCGTAAAGGTCACCGTCTGTCCGGCCAGCGAACCGTTGAACTCCTGATACAGATTGGCGTCCATGATCTTGTTGCCGGACGCTCCCGGACCACCGCCGCCGATGTACCAGAATTCTGCCGGGTCACCGATGGTGTTCGGAGACAGGGTGAGGACATCACCGGCAAAGGATGCCCGGAGATCGCCGATGCCCCATCCCCTGCCGAAGACGAATGCCCCGCCGTTGCTGGGCAATTCAAATACATTCATGTAGCCCAGCCACGTCGCTCCCGGATCAACGGTGTAGGTGACATCAGCCTTGGTTTGCGTCAAACCGCCAAACGTGAGCGCAGCAGCGAGACAACACTTCGATATAAACAATCGAGTTTTCATGGGTCGAGTTGTGTAGGTTTTTGTTCTGGGATCGGGACGAAATTAACACGGCAAGCCCCATCGCCTAGCTCCCAAAGTGGGTAGTATTCGTTAACCACTGAATACGTTCAGCTTAGAAAGACCTGTCACTCCCACGCTGGATTGAACAAACACAGTTTCATTTGAAACCCACTCTCGGCACGACTCGCCACTTTCCTTGTCCGATTTTTGCAACGGCGGCTGCTATCCCGTGAAGAACCGACCACACTGAGGTTTTTATTGAATCAATCTGACTCTTAGTTTTCAGTTCACGTCAGCGGTTTCATTCATATACTCGAAAACATGCCACCCCGTTCGACCATCGCTGTCGCCGTCATTGTGCTCATCCTTGGCGTTCTTTCGTCGTTTTCCGCTGCTGCTCTGACCGTCGCAATTCCTACCGCGACAAACACTTCGCCGCGCGTTCAGTTTGCCGCCGATAAACTCGCCGAAGCCGTCCTCAGCATTGGCCATCAGGTCACCCGCGGAGAACAACTCGCGCCGCACGATTTCAAAATCGCATTCAGCGGGGCAACTGGAGAACAGATTCCCCGCGAGGGCTTTCGCATCGAAACAGTCGGCGCGAACAAGATCCTGATCATGGCAAGTGACGATTCCGGCTCGCTTTACGGTGCGCTCGAATTGGCCAACATCATCCGTTCCACAAAATCCCTCCCAATCGCGCTCAACATCTTCGACGCCCCGGTTATGACCCTCCGTGGCGCGTGCGTCGGCATGCAAAAGACCTACATCCTGCCCGACCGCAAAGTTTACGAATATCCTTACACGCCGGAATTATTCCCGTGGTTTTACGACAAGGAACTCTGGCGCGAGTATCTCGATTCCCTCGTCGCCAATCGCATGAACACGCTTTACCTCTGGAACGGCCACCCGTTCGCATCGCTGGTAACGTTGGTGGATTATCCGGAAGCCATCGAAGTTCCGCCTGAGGTCTTCGAGAAAAACGTCGAAATGTTTCACTGGCTCACGACCGAATGCGACAAGCGCGGCATCTGGCTCGTGCAGATGTTCTACAACATTTTCCTCCCCAAACCGCTCGCGGAAAAACACGGTGTCTCCACCCAACTCGCCGCGCCCACGCCGCTCGCGTCCGATTACACGCGCAAGTCCATCGCAGAATTTGTGAAACAATATCCGAACGTCGGCTTACTCGTGTGTCTCGGTGAAGCTCTGCAAGACACCGAGAATCAAATCATCTGGGCCACGAATACTATTTTGCCTGGCGTGCTCGACGGCATGCGTGCTGCCGGATTGAAAGAACAACCGCCCGTCATCATTCGCACGCACGCGATGCAACCCGAAGCCATCATGCCCGAATGTCACAAGGTTTACACAAACCTGTTCACGATGACGAAATACACCGGCGAATCACTCACCACCTACGAACCGCGCGGCAAGGTGATGCAAACGCATCAGAACATGGCCAAACTCGGTCCGCACATCGCCAATGTTCACATCCTCTCAAACCTTGAACCATTCCGCTACGGCGCCCAACGTTTCATCAAAAAATCCGTGCAAGCCGCGCGCGAACGCTATCACGCCAGCGGCCTGCACCTTTACCCGCTCGCTTATTGGAACTGGCCTTATTCACCGGACATCGCCGATCCACCCCTGAAACAATGGGAGCGCGATTGGATCTGGTTCGAAGCCTGGGCGCGCTACGCGTGGAATCCCAACATTCCCGAAGATGAAGATCGTAAATATTGGATTGATCGCCTCGCTGAATTTTACGGCTGCGACACTTCCACTGCTGCCAACATTCTCGACGCTTACAATGATGCTGGCGAAGTCGCGCCAATGCTCATCCGTCGTTTCGGCATCACGGAAGGCAATCGCCAGACGCTCGCACTCGGCATGACCCTCGACCAACTCGTCAATCCGCAACGCTATAACCCCGTGAAAGATTTGTGGGAATCCATGGCCCCACCCGGCGAGCGATTGGATGAATATGTGCGAAAAGAATGGAACAAGGAACCACATGTGGGCGAAACGCCAAGGTCCGTGATTGAAGAATGTCGAACGTATGCCTCCAACGCGGTTGCCCGGCTTCGCTCCGTCGCCACCGAAGTTAAAACCAATCGCTGGGAATTCGACCGATTCGCCAATGACACCACGTGCATGAGTCTCCTGGCGGATTATTTCGAGGCCAAGGTCGGCGCCGCCGAACGGGTGCTTTGGTACGGCTACTCGACCAATCTCAGTTATCTGGAGCACGCTGAAAAAATGATGGTCGCCAGCCGCGCCCGAATGGCTCTGTTGGAAGCGCATACCAGGCATACGTACCACTTCGCCAACTCCATGCAGACTGGCCATCGCAAAATTCCCTTCGGTGGCGCCGCCCACGGCATGGGCACAAACTATCATTGGACTCACGTCCTGCCGCTTTACGAAAAGGAACTCACCGACTTCAAAGCCCACGTCGCTGAGTTGAAAAATCCCTCGGCGCAAAACACCAAGCCTATTGCCGCCTGGCCTGCCGCGAAATTCAAACTCATCAGCACTAACGCCGAAACCTACGAAGTCAAACTCGGTGCACGTCCGTTTACTGACCGCAAATATGTCTTCAACGAACTCGCGCCGGAATTGCATGGTCTTACCGGTGTTCGTTTCTCACACGAAGAAGCGAAGAATCATCGTCACACGCCCATCGAATTTGAAGTCGCTGAACCCGTGCGCGTCCTGATCGGTTATTTCAACGAAGACCGCGACATCTGGCTGCAAGTGCCGAACCTCGATTTCGCGTCGCACGCCGATGAACGCGGGGGAGTCGAACCGGTTTTGCGTAACGCCGCCGCGATTGATGAATGTCCGAACGTCAACGTCCACGCCTTCCGCTACGAACCCGGTCGGCACAAACTCGAACTGATCGGCAGAGGCAGCTTTGTCGTCCTCGGCATCGTGCCGCAGTCGGTGGAGTTGAAGAAGCGCGATGCCAGGTTGGGAATGAGATGATCTCGCGGACCACAAAACACGAAATGACACGAAGCAGTTTCAATGCGGAGCGCAATCCAATCCCAACGGGATTGTGTCATTCAGCCCAGGGTTGGGCGCGCCAGCGACCGACCCTGGGTCCAGCGTTCAGCGGTATTTTCAACCCCAACGAGGTTGTATCATTCCTTCAGCACAATTTGATTCAACCCCTTCAGGGTTATGCTTTATCTGCACGCATTCCCAGGGTAGCTCATTTTTCGCAACCTTGGGCTGATAGCTGCAACCCCGTTGGGGTTTTTGCAAAGTCATTCTGGTTTTGCGTTTTGTTCACGCTTGCGCTCTGGGTACTGCCAATTCACGCGTCCGCATCTCGTCCTTTCGCCACCGCCCAGCCTGTTGGCCTCAACGAAGCCCGTTGGACTTCCGGTTTCTGGTTCGATCGCTTCGAGCTTTGTCGCACGAACATGTTGCCCAACATGGCCCGTTTGATGGCTGGCACGAATTACTCGCATTTTCTCCGCAATTTCGAAATTGCGGCCGGTCGCACAGAAGGACGTTATCGCGGTGCGCCGTTCAACGACGGCGAAGTTTACAAACTACTCCAGGCTCTCAGCGCCACGTACGCGATTACTTCTGATGAAACGCTGCGAGCGCAGATGGACGAAATCATCGCATTGATCGCTCTGACGCAACGCGACGACGGCTATATTCATACGCCGACGCTGGTGGCGATCCGCGCCGGGGACACCAACGCCGCGCCGTTTCAGAATCGTCATAATTTCGAGATGTACAACTTCGGCCATCTCTTCACCACTGCTTGCGTACATCATCAAGCGACCGGCCAGACCAACCTTCTCGCAATCGCAATCAAGGCCGCCGAGTTTCTCCAGCGCACTTTTTCCGAATCCACACCGGAAGCGGCCCGGAGTTCGGTTTGTCCGTCGCATTACATGGGCAGCATTGATCTGTATCGCGAAACCGGCGATACGCGTTATCTCGAACTGGCGAAGAAATTTTTCACTCTGCGCTCACAAATCACTGATGGTGGCGATGACAATCAGGATCGCATTCCTTTCGAGCAACAGACCACTGCGTTGGGCCACGCCGTCCGGGCGAACTATCTCTACGCTGGCGCCGCCGACCTGTTCATGGAAACCGGCGATACCTCCGTGTGGAAACCACTGCAACCGATCTGGGAAAATGTGGTCCAACAAAAAATGTATATCACCGGTGGCTGCGGCGCGCTCTTCGACGGCGCTTCTCCTTACGGCGCGAAAGATCAACCAAGCATCACGCGCACACATCAGGCTTACGGCCACGATTACGAATTGCCCAACACCACCGCACATAACGAAACCTGCGCGAACATCGGCAACGTGCTGTGGAACTGGCGCATGTTTCTCGCGACCGGCGAAGCGCGCTTCATGGATGTCGCCGAACTCGCGCTTTACAACAGCGTTCTCTCCGGCATGAGCCTCGACGGCACGAATTTCTTTTACACCAACCCGCTTCGCGTGACCGATCCGTTGCCGATTGAATTACGTTGGCCGCGTGAACGCGTGCCGTTTCTCGGGTCATTCTGTTGCCCGCCGAATCTCGTCCGCACCATCGCCGCCTCGGCGCAATTCGCTTACGCCAAATCCACCAACGCCATCTGGATCAATCTCTATGGCGCAAGCGAGCTGGAAACCGATTTGCCTGAGGTCGGCAAAATCAAACTCGTGCAGGAAACGGAATATCCGTGGGCGGGACGCATTCGCCTCAAAATCCTTTCCGCGCCTGAAAAAGAATTCGCTCTAAATCTTCGCATACCTGGTTGGGCGAAGGATGCCCAAGTGCGCGTGAATCTACGTCCGACTACTTCAGTGGAGCGCCGGCCTCCGGCCCGGCTCGAATCCGCTGCCACGTATCATGAGATTCGTCGCATCTGGAAATCCGGCGACATGGTTGATCTCGATCTCCGGATGGACACCGAGTTAATCGAAGCCAATCCGCTCGTCGAAGAAACCTTCGGCCAGGTTGCGGTCAAACGCGGACCGATTGTTTATTGCCTCGAATCTCCCGACCTTCCGCGCGATGTCCGCGTCCGAGATGTTTTCATTTCTACCACCAACGAGTTTCGCGCCCGCTACGACCATCGCCTGCTCGGCGGCGTAGTTGTCCTCGACACGATGTTGACCGCGAAAATGTCCGCTCCTTGGAACAATCAACTTTATCGTCCGCTCAGTTCCGCAGAACTTAAACCGATTAAAACCAAACTCATCCCCTACTCCGTTTGGGCCAATCGCGGTAAATCCGAAATGAGCGTCTGGCTGCCAATGCTGCGTCCATAGTCAAATCGCATTCGAATCTCAACACTCCTCAACATCCGCCAGCAATGAAACCTTTGATTCACCAATCCGATGCTCGCGTCCGAACCGCCAGGTTGCCGGCATGGTTTCGAATTGTTTGCCTCAGCGCGGTCCTGCTGACGTTCAAATGCATTCCAGTTTACGCCGCCGATTCATCCCCTGACACACCGGTTTATCTGTTCAGCACGTTCAAGGAAGGCGATCAGGACGGACTGCGTTTCGCGTACAGCTACGATGGATATCACTGGAGCAATGTGCCGGGTCTGTTTCTCAAAGCGCACGTCGGCAAAAACATCATGCGCGATCCCAGCATCACTCGCGGCCCAGGCGGCACGTGGCATCTCGTCTGGACGTGTGCATGGCGCGATGTCAACGGCTTCGGCTACGCGAGCAGCAAAGACCTCGTGCATTGGTCAGAACAGAAATTGATTCCCGTGATGGCGCACGAATCGTCCGTCATCAACGTCTGGGCACCGGAGATTTTTTACGATGACCGGGAAAACCATTTCATCATCTGCTGGGCTTCAACCATCCCCGGGCGCTTCCCTGATTATCTTGAGCCCGCGAATAACAACCAGCGGATGTATTATACCACGACGAAAGATTTCCAGACTTTCACACCCACAAAACTTTTCTGGGATCCAGACTTCAGTGTGATTGATTGCGAGATTGTAAAGTTGGCCGACGCAACCGGAACCTCCACTCTCGCAAATTACGCTCTCGTTTTGAAAGACAACACCCGACCGCAACGCAATCTTCGCGTCGCTTTCGGCGATACGCCGCTCGGTCCGTGGCGTGACATCTCACCGCCTTTCACCGAAAAACTCACCGAAGG
>CALAYC010000140.1 GCA_937894935.1 uncultured Verrucomicrobiota bacterium | reverse complement strand
GTGATGCAGAGGACGGCGGAATCATTCGCCGGAATCTTGCCCGAGGCAATGAGTTTCTTGGCCACGGCAGTGGTCACGCCACCGGCGGTTTCCGCAAAGATGCCTTCGTTCTCCGCAAGCAGGCGGATGCCTTCGCGAATTTCGTCGTCGGTCACGTCGTCGGCCGCGCCGCCGGTTTCCTTCATCACGCGCAACGCGTAGAAGCCGTCCGCCGGCGTGCCGATGGCGAGCGATTTCGCAATCGTGTTCGGTTTGACGGGCTTGAAGAAATCCAGTCCCGCCTTCTGCGCGACGGAGATCGGTGAGCAACCGGTCGCCTGTGCGCCATGCACGGAATACTTCGTTTCGCTCACGAGACCGAGCTTGGTGAATTCCTGATACGCTTTTTGGATCTTGGTCAGCAACGAGCCGGACGCCATCGGGACGACGGTGTGCTGCGGAATCTGCCAGCCAAGTTGCTCCATGATTTCAAACCCCATGCTCTTCGAGCCTTCGGCGTAGTAGGGGCGCATGTTCACATTCACGAACGCCCAGCCGAACTTGCCCGCAATTTCAGCACAGAGACGATTCACTTCGTCGTAATGACCTTTGATGCCGATGACGTTCGCGCCATAGACCAGCGAGTTGACGACCTTGCCTTGCTCGAGATCGTTCGGGATGAAGACGTAGGATTTGAGCCCGGCGCTGGCGGCATTGGCGGCTACGGAGTTCGCAAGATTGCCGGTGGACGCGCACGCGACAGTCTTGAAACCGAGTTCCACGGAACGGCTCAACGCGACGCTGACGACACGATCTTTGAACGAGAGCGTGGGATAATTTACGGTGTCGTTCTTGATCCACAGTTCACGGATGCCGAGCGCTTTGGCCAGGCGATCCGCTTTCACGAGCGGTGTGAAACCGACTTGCGTGCCGACGGTGGGTTCCCCGGCGACGGGGAGTAATTCGCGATAACGCCACATGGATTTTGGACGCGACTGAATAACCGCTTTGGTCAAAGCTTTCTTGATGCGGTCGTAATCGTAAGCGACTTCGAGCGGGCCGAAGTCGAATTCACAGACGTGTGTGGCGGCCAAAGGATATTCGCGGCCGCACTCGCGGCACTTGAGCGCCTTCATGAATCCATCGTGTTTTTCACTCATAACTTATCTTGCGGTCGTAGCGGGCCGACGTAAGTCGGCTCGTTCTCTAGCTGAAGCGGACTTACGTCCGCTGCTGCATATCATTGCCGGGGCAAACAAAAACGCCCCGACTCATGGAGAGAAGGGGCGATTAAATCTTTGCACTTCTTCTCATTTTTCCCGAAGGGAACGTCGGTCATTGACCATCGCTACCATCGAGCTGGAATTGGCACCTGCATTGGAGCTATTGCTTCAACCGGTTGCCGTGGCGTCACAGGGCCAGTCCCTCAGCCACTCTGCATGAGACCGTTGCTATCAACGGATGCGGATAAATAGATGATAACGGCTCAATTTGTCAAAGCATTATTTCGGTCGAGAGAGGGGGTGGCGCAACTCCCGGATTTTAAGGTGGCAGCATAAAAATTGACCGCTTGCTTATGTTCCCGTAGCGTTTCACTTCCTATTCAAGGCAAACATGATTGGTTTTATTTTCAAGAAGCTCATCGGTTCGAAAAACGACCGTGAAGTGAAGAAGCTGCGTCCGATTGTGGCCCGCATCAACGAGATTGAAGCAGGGCTGCAATCGCTTTCCGATGAGGATTTGCGCCAGAAAACTGCGGCGTGGAAAGCAGAACTCTCTGCGATTCAGGACAACGATAAGCTGGCGGCGCGGTTGAATGAGATTTTACCCGAAGCGTTTGCCGTGGTGAAAAACGCGTGTCGCCGACTGTGCGGCAAAGAAGTCATCGTGCGCGGTCATCCGTTGAAATGGGAAATGGTGCCGTTTGATGTGCAATTGATCGGCGGCATCGCGCTGCACAGCGGGAAGATTGCGGAAATGGCGACCGGCGAAGGTAAAACGCTGGTCGCGACGTCGCCGGTTTATTTGAACGCGTTGACGGGGCGGGGCGTGCACGTCGTGACCGTGAACGATTATCTCGCGGCGCGTGACTCCGAATGGATGGGAGCGGTCTATAGATTCCTCGGCTTAACGGTCGGTTGCATTCTTCACGATCAACCGCCGCACATCCGACGCGAGCAATACAATTGCGACATCACGTACGGCACGAATGCAGAGTTCGGTTTCGATTACTTGCGCGACAATGGTATGGCCACGCGCAAGGAAGAACAGGTTCAACGTGGGCACTACTTCGCGATTGTGGACGAAGTGGACTCGATTCTTATTGATGAAGCGCGCACGCCTTTGATTATCAGTGGACCAGCAGTGCGTACGTTTGACGAGCAATACGCGCAATGGAAACCGGCTGTTGAATCAGTGGTTCGCGCTCAGGAAAGACTCTGCGCTCGTTATCTGTCAGAGGCGGAAGAGTTGATTAAAAAACTCCGACCTGCTGATGGTTCAAATCCCGAAAATCCCGAAGCCCTCGCGCGGGAAATCGGGTTACTCTTATTCCGCGTTAAAACCGGTCAGCCGAAATCCGAAGCGCTGATGAAGTTGCTCGAAGAACCGGCGAATTTGAAACTGATGAACGATGCGGAATTGTCGCTGCATCTGGATCAGAAGAAGGTTGAGCTTTACGCCGAGAAGGAGAAGTTGTTTTATGCGATTGACGAGAAAAGTCACGACGCTGACCTGACGGAAAAAGGTCGCAATTTCCTTTCGCCGAAAGATCCCGATGCCTTCGTTCTGCCGGATCTCAGCACGGCGATGCATGACATTGACGCCGGTCCTGAACAGGACCCGCGCAAGCGCATGGAAGCGAAAGCGAAGTTGCAGGCGGACTTCGAAGCCAAGGCGCAGAAGATTCATTCCATCTCGCAATTGCTGAAGGCGTATTCGCTTTATACGAAAGACGTCGAATACGTTGTGCAGGATAACAAGGTCATCATCGTGGACCAGAACACGGGTCGCTTGATGACGGGGCGTCGGTGGAGTGATGGTTTGCATCAGGCGGTCGAAGCAAAAGAAGGCGTGGAGATTGAGCGCGAAACGCAGACCCTCGCGACGATTACGATTCAGAATTATTTCCGGTTGTATCACAAGCTCGCCGGTATGACAGGAACGGCGGAAACCGAAGCGGCGGAGTTTTATGATATTTACAAGTTGGGCGTGCTGGTCATTCCCACGCATAAACCTTGCATTCGTAAAGACGCCAACGACTCGGTTTATAAAACCAAGCGCGAGAAATACAACGCGGTGTTGGCGGAGATTAAACGCATTCACGCGGAAGGCCGCCCGATTCTCGTCGGTACGATTTCGGTTGAAGTGAGTGAATTGCTTTCGCGCATGTTGCAAAAGGAGAAGCTGGTTCACTCCGTTCTCAACGCGAAATATCACCAACAGGAAGCGGAAATCATCGCTCGCGCGGGACAACGCGGCGCGATCACTATCGCCACGAACATGGCTGGTCGCGGCACGGATATTAAACTCGGGCCGGGCGTCGCGGAACTTGGCGGCTTGCACGTGTTGGCGACCGAGCGGCATGAAGCGCGGCGCATTGACCGACAGTTGCGCGGTCGTTGTTCGCGTCAGGGCGATCCTGGTTCATCGCACTTTTTCGTTTCGTTGGAAGACGATTTGATGCGTTTGTTCGGTGCGGGAAACATTGTCAAATACATGGAGAAACTTGGTCTCGAAGAAGGCCAGGAACTCGAGCACCCGCTGTTGAATCGCTCCATCAGCCAGGCCCAAAAACGGGTGGAGCAACACAATTTCCAGATTCGCAAACGCACGCTCGAGTACGACGACGTGATGAACAAACAGCGCGAAGTCATTTACGGTTTCCGCAACGAAATCATCAATTCCGACGACGTCCGCGACCGGTTGATGGACATCATGGAAGAAGTCGTTATCGCCAAAGTCGAAGCGCACACCAAAGCTGAATATGATCCGAACGAATGGCAGACGCGCGCGCTGGCGGACTGGGTGAATTTGAATTTCCCGCTGGGCATTCCGGAGGAGGAAATCGCCAAAGCCGCGCAATCAGGACAGGAATCGCCAGTGCCGGGTTCGCTTTATGACGGATTGAGTCCGGCGCAGTTCGCAGTCTGTACGTTCATCAGTGACAGCATTCGCAAAGCGTATGAGCTGAAGATCAGTTTTGAAGAGCCGGACAAGCTCGCATCGGTGGAGCGTTACACCATTCTCAGTGCAATCGATAAGTTGTGGCAGGAACATCTCTATGAGATGGACAGCTTGCGTTACAGCATCGGTCTGCGCGCCCACGGCCAACGCGATCCGCTGATCGAATACAAGGCGGAGGCGTTCAAGATTTTCGGAGAGTTGATGGTGAACATCAAAACGGAGATTTGTCACAACATCTTCCGCAGCGCTTCAAGCCTGATGGCGTTTGAAAACTTTCTGCGCAACATGCCGCGACAGACGTTGCATCAAACCACCAGCGCTTTTGGTGGTTCGGCTCCTGGCGCAGCTTCTGCGGGCCAAGCAGCGGCGCAACAGGGTAAAGCCAGCGACGTTGTCAGTGAAGCGGCGGCAGCGGTCGAAAAAGCGAAACCGGTTCGCACTGGGCCGAAAGTCGGGCGCAATGATCCGTGCCCGTGCGGCAGCGGCAAAAAATACAAGCAATGTTGCGGGAGATAATCGGTTGAGAAAAGTGGTGGGTTGGCAGGGACTCGAACCCTGGACCAATGCCTTAAAAGGGCACTGCTCTACCAACTGAGCTACCAACCCACGAAACGCGTTTCAGCACATCGTTTGGGAGAAAACGAACTGCGAATTGCGCCGCGCCGTTTCCAGCGAGGGGCGAAAAACTAGTCAACTCGGCGCGTTCATGCAAGCGGTTTTCCCGGCTGTTGAAATTTTTTCAGGAAAGAAAATCCGCGGTTTCACCAGGCCCAGTTTGGCGAGGCGAAATTTCAAACCGGTGGACAGACAGCCAAAGCCATACTTCACACTGCGACGGAAATTTATGGAAGAGGCTTCGGCGAAATACTTTGTCGGGCAACTCACTTCGCCAATCGAAAATCCGTGCCACACGATTTGCGCGAGCATCTGATTGTCGAAAACGAAGTCATCCGAGTTGGCGCTGAGATCGATGCGTTCGAGAATTTCCCGCGAAAACGCCCGATAACCAGTGTGATATTCTGAAAGCTTTGCGCCGAGTAAAAGATTCTCGATAAAGGTGAGGCCGCGATTTGCGACATATTTCCACATCGGCATTCCGCCTTTGAGCGAATAACCACCAAGAATGCGACTTCCGAGGACACACGGATGAACACCGTTGGCAATCAATGAAACCATCGCAGGTAATAACAGCGGCGTGTATTGATAATCCGGGTGAATCATCACCACGATGTCCGCGCCGGCTTCAAGCGCGAGCCGATAACAGGTTTTCTGATTGCCGCCATAACCGGTGTTTTTGGCGTGAACATGTACCTGAACGCCTTCCAGTTCGCGGGCTATGGCCACGGTGTCATCGCGACTGCGATCATCTACGAGGATGATGTGATCGACGATTTGTTGGTCGCGCACTTCGTCGTAAGTCTGCCGCAAGGTTTTGGCGGCGTTATAGGCCGGCATGACGACGACGACTTTTTTTCCGCGGTACATGTTGCACGACAAATTGCCGGGAGCCGCCGGCGGAAGCAAATCCAACCTTGCAGAGCAGGGGTGGCCTGCTTACCCTGCTTCCGTTGAATAAGGCGAATCAAATAGCCACCGAGCCGGTTGCTGACGGTTGTTGCGCGGACAATGGAACTTGCCCGCTGTCGCAATGCGAAGCCGGTGCCGTGGTTTGCATCAAGCAATTGACTGCGCAACCGGATGTAATCGGACGTTTGCGCGAAATGGGTTTGGGCGAGCAACAGCGCATTCGTCTTATCAGCCGCCATCCCAGTTTGATTTGTCAGGTGTGTAATGCCCGCGTTGCCTTGAGCCAGGACCTCGCGAAGGCGATTCTCGTTGAGCCGCTGCGCAAAGTAAGTTGATTATGACACCCGCGCCTCGACCAGATCGGCAGAGCGTCGTGT
>CALAYC010000139.1 GCA_937894935.1 uncultured Verrucomicrobiota bacterium | reverse complement strand
CTGAGAGTGTGAGCGCTTCCAGCGGTTCAACGGCGGTGTTCAGTGTGGCTGCGGGCGGATTGAATCCGTTGCGCTTCCAATGGCGATTCAACGGAACGAACCTGATTGGCTCCACTAACTTCACGTTGACGCTTGCGAATGTCGGTGAAAATCAGGTCGGCGCATACACCGTCGTAATCACGAACAGCTACGGAGCAATCACCAGCAGTATTGCCAACCTGACTCTCACGACCGGTAGTGGCGATGCGTTCGAAAACTGGGCGTCGAATTCAGGATTGAACAGCGGAAACAGTGCGCCGGACGATGATCCGGACGGTGACGGAATCGTGAACGCGTTTGAATACTACTTCGGCTCGAATCCGCTGTCGCCTTCACCTGGCGCAGCCCCGGCGGCAGTCGCAGTGAATGTTGCAGGAACGGAATATCCCGCTATCACATTCGTGCGGAGCAAATCTGCATCGGGTGTCACATTGGTACCGCAGGCATCGAGCAACGTCATGTTCACCGACTCGCTGGGGACAGTAATTCATTCGGTGACCGATCTCGGCGACGGAACGGAGCTGGTTGTGATTCGATCGGCAACCGGCATCAATGGGACAAGTCAACAGTTCCTGCGGATTCAACTGACAATTCCTTAATCCGGATTGTTGGAAACGGTCTTGGTTCATTCGGCGGGCAGGGGAGTCTCTCCCGCCGAATGAAAAATCACAGCATCACGCACCTTTGATGGCTCCAAACGCTGCAAAGCAACTGTTCTTGTGCAGCACTTCGACGTTTTTGAAACCGACGGCGCGCAACAGGTCCAGTTGAAACATCAGCGGTCGCGGCGAATCTTCCTGAGCGATGTAAGCAAAGACATGATCGCGATACGCGTCGTCCTTTAATCCGGAGAGATACTCGCCATAGCGCGCCCACATCAGTTCATGCACTCGTGGATCGGAATGTTCGATTAAATCGGAAATCCATAGCGAACCACCGGGCCGCAACGCCTGATAGAGCTTTGAAAAAACAGCACGCCACTCATCGTCCTCACGCAGGTGATGCAGAACGGCTGCGGCGCAAATGATGTCGAATTGGCCTTCGCCCAGTTGCAGCTCGCGAATGTCGCCCTGGAGCGGAGTGATTTTGCCTGAATTGACTTGGCTGATGCGTTCCAGCGCTCTGTCCAACATGGGACGACTCAGGTCAATCAGAGTGACATCCAGATGGGGCAGGCGCTCCAGGATTTTGAGCGAATAATTTCCGGCCCCACAGCCGATATCGAGCAGGGACTTGGCTGCAGGAGAAACGCGGGCGGAAGCTTCCGCAATCAACGTCAGACACAGCGGCGCGTCAATGGTTGCGGACTGTCCGGTCTCGAGATTGGAAAAGCGCTCGACATCTTTGTCGAACCGGGCGCGAATTTCTTCAACGGTGGATTTCTTCATTTCTCAATGCGTACCAGAATACGACATGTTGTTCGTTCCAGCGATATAGTTGCGTGGAAATCGACCTTTCACAGTATTCGTAATTTCTACTTTCTGACGAGCGCGCAGTCGCAAGAACGTGAGGCGCAGGCGGCGATTTAATGAGGGCCGCGAGTTGCATTGTATTCATGGCGAATTCTGAGTGAAACGTTGCGATGACTGTTGCGAGCGCAAGGTAATCGCCGAAATGCGACGTCTGTCGTTAAAATTTTGGTTTTCAATTCGCGGCAGACGAACGCAAAATTCGTGCATGAACAACCCCACAGCTTCTGCGGATTCCGCATTGGACCGTCGTAGTTTTCTCAAAACTTCCAGTCTTGCTGTCGCTGGTGCGGCGGCCGTCAGTCAATTTCCATTTGTCGTCACGAGTCATGCGTCGCCGGATGATCCGATTCGCGTGGGCGTTATCGGTTGCGGCGGTCGTGGCAGCGGCGCCGTGTCGGATGTGTTGGGTTTGAAGACCAAGGTGATTTATCCGAAGTCCGGTTATCACACGGAGGACGTCGTGGCGGGCGCGGAGCCGACGAACAAAAACGTGAAGATTGTGGCGTTGGCGGATGTGTTTCCGGATCGATTGGAAAGCTGTCGGCAGAATCTCGGTCGCGCCGGTATCAATGTGCCGAGTGAGAATTGTTTCACCGGCTTCGACAGCTACAAGAAGCTGCTCGCGATTCCGGAGATTAATTATGTGATTCTGGCAACGCCGCCGCATTTCCGCCCGATGCACTTGAAAGCAGCGATTGAAGCCGGGAAACATTGTTTCATCGAGAAACCGTGTGCCGTGGATGCGCCCGGCGTGCGGATGGTGATGGAGGCCGGCAAACTCGCGAAGGAGAAAAATCTCGGCATCGTATCCGGCACGCAACGGCGACACATGAAGAGTTACAACGAATGCATCAAACGCATTCAGGACGGCGCGTTGGGCGAGATTGTCTATGGTTCGTGTTATTGGAATGGCGGCGTGATCTGGACGATTGATCGCACGCCTCAGATGTCCGACATGGAATGGCAGATGCGCAACTGGGGTTATTTTACGTGGCTCAGCGGCGATCACATCGTCGAGCAACATCTGCACAACATTGACATTATGCGCTGGGTCATCGGCAAAACCCCGGTGAAAGCGATGGCTCTGGGCGGTCGCCAGGCGCGTCCGAATCATCCGAATTACGGACACATTTACGATCACTTCGCTGTCGAGTTCGAATACGAAAATGGGATGAAGATGTTCAGTCAGTGTCGGCAGATGGACAAAGTGGACAGCAAGGTAGGGGAGTTCATCGCAGGCACGAAAGGCACGAGCGATTGTAAATCCTACATTCGGGTTTCGGGCGGACAAAGCTGGCGGTTCCGTGATCAGGACGTGAATCCGTATCAACAGGAACACCTGGATCTGATTGAGAGCATTCGCGCGGGCAAACCGCTCATCGAAGCGCAGGAAACTGCGGAAGCGACGTTGATGGCAATCATGGGGCGTGAATCTGCTTACAGCGGTCAGTTCGTCGAGTGGGAACAGATGCTTAACTCAAACAAACGTCTTGGCCCGGAGAAATATGAGTTCGGGCCGTTGCCATTCCCTGAAGTGCCGATTCCCGGCCAATATCAGGTTTAAGAAAAAGAAGGAAACGCGTTTAGGTAAAACGTGCTTTCCGCCGACGCGGAAACGGTTGAATCGGATAAACCTGGCGTCTGAAAAGCGGTGTCGCGCTACGCTTTGCCACCGCAGTCCAAAACGGTTACATGAGGCACGGACGCGTCTCCGACTTCGTCGGCAAAGTGTAGCGGCGACGGCGCTTTCTGAAATCCGTTCTCTAACTGTAGTTCGTTCGAAAGGCGGTGTTTGATTTCATTCATCACCGCAGCCGGAGTGAAATCTCAATTCCCCAATGCTTCCACTGAGGCCGCTTTTTTCTCCTGCTCCCATTGCGTGAGGAATTTCTGTTCCGCTGGTTCAAGGAAAGATTTAAACGCGGTGGCATCCACAAACGGATTGACTGTGGCATTGCGTTCAAACGCTGCAGCTTTGTCTTTCAACCCGAAGAATTCGGGATGCGGCGCGAGGAAAACATCGCACGGCAGCGACTTCAATTTCCGATAGCTGGCCGCCAGATCGTCGGCGATGTCGGGATACTGCGCATTGTTCACGAGTGGCACATTCGGAAGAACACTCGTACTGCTGAAGAAAACGACGTGATGAGTTTTGCCTGCTTCGACGACTTCCATGGTCCACGTGGTTGCGCCTTTCGTGTGGCCGGGCGTGAGATGACAGGTGAGCGTAGCGCCGCCGAGCGTAACTTTGTCGCCATCACGTAAAATTCGATCCGCCTTGGCGGGCGGATAGGCCATCAGGTCTTTGTTGTAAGGAGTGAAGTCATTCCGTCCGCCGCTCGCCAACAACGCGGCATCAGCTTCGCTCATCAGAATCTTTGCGCCGGTGAGTTTTTGCATCGTCGCGTGACCGCCGACATGGTCCGTGTGCGCATGACTGCTCAGGATGATTTTGATGTCCGTGAGTTTGAAACCGAGTTTTGTGACGTTCTCACGGATGCGCGGCACGGTTGTTTCAAATCCGGTATCCATGAGGATGTGCCCCTCCGGTGTGGTGATGAGAAACGAACTGACACCCGACGCGCCGACGTAATGGATATTGCCGATGAGACGAAACGGTTTGATTGGCGCATTCCACGAGTCCCATTCCTTTCTGATGGCCGCATTTTCGGCGGCGTTCTTTTCGGCTAAGGAAGGTTCGCCCAGCGCGATGTGGGTCGCAAGGCAGGCGAGTAGCAACACGAACGCTTGCATCCCTGCTTTCCTACTTCGTATGGTTCTTGAAATACCGAGCATACCCATCAATCCCGGGAAATAGAACACGACTATTGCAGTTGAAATCATTCAATCTCCTCCGAATGCTTGGGAACAATGAGGATTTAACAACCAGTTTCGTAACCACCTTTCGGTTTTCAATCAACAAGTCATGAAACTTCCGCTTCAAATTCAAAGAGAAAACAAATGTGCCCTTTTGAATCGCGAGCCTCTCATTTGTATAGAATGGAACATTTGCGTACAAATAATCGTCGGTGTGTTTTCCGGATTCTATGTTCTCTCTTAGGATTTTGTTGAAGTCCTTGCCTGGCTTGTTTTCGGCTAGGGAATTTGGATCCAACGCTATAACCGCGCACTCTGCGTCCGCGTCCT
>CALAYC010000138.1 GCA_937894935.1 uncultured Verrucomicrobiota bacterium | reverse complement strand
GACTGGTCGCAAACCGGGTTCGAGGTCGTTCTACCACCCCTGCCGGTCAGCGCAATCACTTTCCAGTCGCAGTTTCGCTCGCGATCCTGGGCATCCCGAAAAATCTCCTCCCGCCGATCCCCGCTATTTATCACATGATAAATCGCTCCAAGATATTGAATCCGCAACGCCCAGGGCATGGATTGAATCCTGTGCATCCTGCTAATCCTGTCTCATTGAACCTGCAACGCCAGGACATGACCGCGTTCTAGCCGCGCCCCAATTCAGTGTTAACAAGTGGAGCGCCCTGCCAAAGCAAGGCATGAGACCCTTGCTCTACCGGCAGAACACCAACACCAGAATCTGCACCGACACGATTCGCAGCAGCATTGTCAGCGGATACACCGTCGCATAAGCGATGGACGGAGCGTCGGATCTGGAAACCGCATTAGCAAAAGCCAAGGCTGGTGGATCAGTCATGCTGCCGGCCAATAATCCGCTGATGGCTGTGAAGTTCAGCTTCATCACGCTGCGCGCAATCAAGCCGACGATTAACAACGGAATCACCGTGATGGCGAAACCACCGCCCAGCCACAACAAGCCTTCCTGCGTGAAAACTTTTTCAAAGAAATGTTCGCCTGCTTTAATGCCGACGCAGGCGAGAAACAAAACGATGCCCAATTCGCGAAACGCCAGATTCGCATTCGCCGGCATGTACCAGACCAAAGGTCCAATGCGGCCGAGCCGACTCAGAATAATCGCCAGCACCAGCGGTCCGCCGGCGATGCCGAGCTTCACCGGCACCGGAATGCCGGAAAAATGAAACGGCAACATTCCAAACAACACACCGAGTGCGATGCCGACGAAAATCGGCACAAAATTCGTTTCGTTCAGCGCGTGAACTGAGTTGCCCAATTCCGCCGTCGCTTTCGCAATCCCCTCGTCTTCGCCTACCAGTTGCACCACGTCACCGAATTGCAGCGCCAACCCGGGCATCGCGGTCATCTCAATTTCGGTGCGTTGCACGCGTGTCACGGTGACGCCAAAACGATCATCGAGTCCGAGCTGATCAATGGTTTTTCCCAAAACGGCGTTACGCGTAACCGCAACCTTACGGGTCGTGACGCGGCCCGCGGCTTTGTATAGATTCACGTCCGTTTCCACTCCGACGATGACGCGAAACTTTTCCAGATTCTTTCTCGAGCCGACCGCCAGGATGATGTCGCCCTGATGCAACACGGTTTGCTCCGTCGCCGTCAGCACTTCGGGTTCGCCCGCGCGTTTGATGCGGGAAACAACGACGCTGGTTTCCGCGCGTCCCGGAATATCGCCGATTGCCAGACCTTCGAGATTGGAATTGCGCACCAGAATGTTCATGCGCTCGACCGGATCATGGCCACGGCGCTGCTCATTGCGATACGCTTCCGCTTCCTGTTCGGGATTGATGCGATAACCGAATCGCAACAGGAGCAGGACAAAAATAATTCCGAATACACCGCCCGGATACGCCACCGCATACGCTAACGCCGGCAACGTCGCTTTGTCCGCAAATGCCTCACCCAATGATTTGAGCGTCTGTTGAGTCGCACCTAACGACGGTGTATTGGTCGTCGCGCCGGAGAACAAACCCAACGACGCCACCAGATCAATACCCATGACCTTGTTTACGAATAGCAACGTGGTCACCACACCCAGCAGCACAACGCTCAACGCCAGCAAGTTCAACTTGAGTCCTTGTCGCCGCAGCGACGCGAAAAAGCCTGGACCGAGTTGTAAGCCAATGGTGAAGACAAACAGAATCAGCCCGAACTCGCGTACGAATTCGAGAATTTCTTTTTCAATGTGAAAACCAAAGTGACCGAGGATAATGCCCGCGAATAGAACTCCGGCAATCCCCAGACCCACGCCACGCACTTTCACACTGGCAATCAACAACCCCAGCGCGCCAACCAACGACAACACCAACACAGCCCATGCGACCGAATTCGTTTCGGCCATTTTCGTAATCCATTCCATAATCAAACCAGCTTCTACAAGCCACCGAGAAGATAAAGAAATTGTTTCACGCTACTTCGCGTTTTTTGTGATTCTTTTGCCGCGCACGCCCGCGCGTGCTCAATCGGGAATGCAGATTTCGCCGCGCAGATACGTCACCGTGCGTCCACCAATTCGCACCCGGTCGCCGGCCAGTTCGCACTGCAACTCACCGCCACGTTGCGATACCTGCCGCGCTGATAACTTCGTTTTCCCCAGGCGCTCGGCCCAAAACGGAATCAACGTACAGTGCGTCGAACCGGTGACCGGATCTTCATCCACTCCGGCGGACGGCACAAAGAAACGCGATACGAAATCGCAATCTATTCCCGGAGCAGTTGCAATGACGCCCAGGCAATCAAGCGTTTTCACGATCGCGAAATCCGGTTTCAAATTTCGCACCTCGGCTTCATTCGCGAACACCGCGAGATAATCCCGCGCTTTGAAAACTTCCCGCGGTGTGCTTCCCAGCGCGCGGAACAATGCGTCCGACATCGAAACAGACGCGGCAGGTCGCGCCGGAAAATCGAGCGTCAATAAATCACCTTCACGCGATACTCGCAGCAGACCGCTGCGCGAATGAAAACCAATCTCTCGCCCGCTTACTCCCCGCTCTGCAAATAAAATTGCCGCCGCTGCCAATGTCGCGTGACCGCACAAATCGATCTCCGTCGTAGGCGTAAACCAGCGCAGTTCGAAATCACTACCGCGCGGAACAACAAAAGCCGTTTCCGCCAGATTGTTATTGGCTGCAATTCCTAACAGCACCGTATCCGGTAACCACGAAGTTAACAGACAAACGCCCGCCGGATTACCGCCGAACGGATTCGTCGTAAACGCGGAAACTTCGTAGTAAGGCAGTTTCATGGCCAAAGGCCGGCTGACGATTTCGATTGTTCTATTCGGTTTTGCAAACTCACACCAACCCTGCAGTCTCGGGAAAGCCACACAAAATGTTCATGCTTTGCACCGCCTGACCGCTCGCGCCTTTGACCAGATTATCCTCGGCACTCATCACGATCAGTCGTCCCGTGCGCGGGTCGAGCCGCCACGCAATTTCACAAACATTCGTGCCCACGACATTTTTCGTATCCGGCAATGCTTTCCCTTCGAGCAGACGCACAAAAGGTTCGTTCTGGTAAGCCTGCGAATAACACGCGGCAATCTGTTCCCCGACTTTTGCTGCTCCCGCTGCGTCAGTGAAATGTTCCGTCGGCGCGAGGTAAAGCGTCGTCAAAATGCCGCGATTCACCGGCATCAGATGCGGCGTGAATTGAATCACCACCTGCTCACCCGCCGCGAGCGACATCTGCTCTTCAATCTCCGACAGATGCCGGTGCTTCGGCAATCCGTACGGACGCACGCTTTCGTTGCATTCGCAGAACAGATAATCCACCTCCGCCTTCCGTCCCGCACCGCTGACACCGCTGTATGAGTCCGCAATAATTCCATGCGGTTTGATCAAACCGGCTTTGAGCAATGGCAACGTCGGCAGCAAAATGCTCGTGGGATAACAACCCGGCGACGCGATAAGCGATGCTTTCTTAATCTGTTCGCGATAAAACTCCGGCAGACCGTAAACCGATTTCACCAACAACTCCGGCGCGGGGTGATCGTGCGCGTAAAATTCTTTGTAAACTTCAGCGCTCTTAAGCCGAAAATCCGCGCTGAGATCAATCACGATACTGCCTGCATTCATCAATGGCACGGCATACTCCGCCGCCACGCCGTGCGGCAACGCGAGAAACACCACATCCGCCTGTTTCGCCAGCAACTCGGCATTCGGTTCAACGAATCGCAACGTTTTGGATTTCGGATGACTGGCGAATTTCGGAAACACCTGCGCGAGCGTCTGTCCGGCATTCTGGCGAGAGGTCACGGCTACGAGTTCCGCATGCGGATGATTCAGCAATAGCTTAACAAGTTCTTCGCCGGAGTAACCGGACGCACCGACAATCGCGACCTTCTTTGTCTTCATTTCGGCAAAAAGTTAATCATGAATGAACTCTGATGCCCATCAATTCTTCTACGCTGACTTCGCGCCCGTCGCCAATTCCCGATAAATATCCGGCCGATGTCGCTCCATGTGATTCTCCGGTTTCGCCACCGGTCGGAATCCGTACGGCGCATAAAGCCCATGCGCGTCGTTCGTCACCAGATTCATTCGCCGCAGACCTTGCAATTGCGGATGCGCCATGACGCATTCAATCAGCCATTTGCCCAATCCACGTCCGCGATAAGTCTCCAGCACATAGACATCACACAGATATCCAAACGTCGCGTAATCGGTCACCACACGCGCGAGTCCGATTTGCGCGTCGCCATCAAACAAACCGAAGCAGAGGGAATTCTGCAATGACCGCGCCACCACTTCTTCCGGAATCTGTCGCGCCCAATAGCTGCGCGATAAAAACGCGTGAACCGCTTTCACGTCCTGTCGCGCAGGATCCGTTGTGATGATCAGATTATCTTTCTTCCACTCAGGGTTCATAATGAACTTTTGTAGCAGCGGACGTGAGTCCGCTCCATCTAAACTCCGCCAGGTTAGTGCCGACTCACGTCGGCGGCTACATCGGCAAAACAAAAACCCCGCCAGCGTTGCCAGCGGGGGTTTGCAAATCTCCCGTTGCGAATTAACGCTTGC
>CALAYC010000137.1 GCA_937894935.1 uncultured Verrucomicrobiota bacterium | reverse complement strand
AGCGCGTCGTCATCTACGCCGCGCAAGACCAGGTTTATGCCGAGCCGATTCTGCGGGAGTTCGAGAAGGAAACCGGCATCAAGATCAAAGCCGTTTATGACAGCGAGGCCGTGAAAACGGTCGGACTGGCGAATCGGCTTCTCGCTGAGCGCGCTCATCCGCAATGCGACGTGTTCTGGGGGAACGAAGAAATGCGCAACCGCCAACTCGCCGCGCAAAATGTTTTCCGCGAAACGAATGGCTGGGCGGCCTTCGGCTATCGCAGTCGGCGCATGGTCATCAATACGAACTTCGTCAATTTGGTAGGGACGCGTTCCTCCGCGTCCCAAACTTCCACGGAAAAAAATGGGACGGGGTGGAATCCATCCCTGCCAGCGCCGCCAACTTCCCTTCTCGAACTCACCAACGAAATCTGGCGCGGCAAATTAGCACTCGCCTTTCCGCAATTCGGCACGACGGCCACGCATTTCCATGCGTTGAAACAACTTTGGGGCGAAGCCGCGTGGCTGGCGTGGTGTCGCGCGTTCGCCGCGAACCAGCCGTTCGTCGTGGATGGGAATTCAGTCGTCGTTAAATTCGTCAGTCGCGGCGAAGCGTGGATTGGCCTGACCGATTCTGACGACGTTTTTGCCGGTCAACGAGATGGCGCTCCTATCGCCATGCTGCCGCTCAACGAAGAACAACTTTTGATTCCCAATAGCGTGGGCGTGATTCGCAACGCACCGCATCCGGCGAACGCGCAAAAGTTGTTTGAATACCTGCAACGTCGCGACGTGGTGGAAAAACTGGTGCAGGCAAACGCGCTTGAAAGTGCAGACTCGCCGGAAATCCCTCCCATGAAGTTGCACTGGGACGCTTTGCTCCGCGATCTGGAAACGACCACTAAGCAATTGAACGAGATTTTTCTGAGATGAGCCGATCGGAAAATAGTATCGCCGCTCGCCCTCGCCCCGGCCCTCTCCCTCAGGGCGAGGGGGAAGCGGTTCACGTCCCTCACACATTTGATCGTTACAGGCATCATCGCCAGCTTTCTTCCGTTCGCGAAGCATTACTCAAACCATCAAGTAATGCTCATTCCACCAGGCGGCGGCGAGCAGTTCTCTCGCTCCTGGGGGAGAGGGCCGGGGCGAGGGCGAGCGTTGTACAAACTTCATGAACTGGCCGTTGCTCCAGAACAGTCTGCTCGTTGCCGGAATAACCACCGCGCTGGCGGTGGGCTTCGGCTTTGTGGCGGCGTTATGGACGGCCACGCTCGGGTCGCGCTTGCGAACGATCGTGATTCTGGCGGCGATTATCGCAGTCGCGCTGCCGCCCTTTCTGGTCACGAATTGCTGGATTGATTTGCTGGGCGAAACCGGCGTGCTCTGCGGATGGTTACCATTTCGAATTTATTCGCTCGGAGGAACAATCTGGATTCTGGCGTTGCTGCTCTGGCCCATCACGATGTTTGTAACGCTCGCCGCGTGGCGACGGCTCGAAGCGGCACATCTGGAATGTGAACCGGCACTGACGGGCAACGCGTTGTTGCGCTGGTTGTTGATTCCTGTGGCTCGCGGCGAACTCGCGCTTGCGGCGCTGCTGACCTTCGTGCTCTCACTGAACAATTTTTCTGTCCCGGCCATTCTGCAAACCAAAGTGTTGCCGGACGAAATGTGGATTCGTTTCAACACGCAGTTCGACACGTTGGGCGCGCTGAAGTTGTGCGGGCCGCTGGTAATTGCGCCGATGCTGTTGCTGCTTTGGGTAACGCGACGCGGCGTGGGTTGGCCGCGATTGCAAGGAATGGTCGCACCGGAGATTTTTCGTCGGCAGCTTGGTTCGATCTGGCGAAATGTGTGCGGGCTCGTAGCCGCTTTGATTTGTGCGATATCCGCCATTTTACCAGTGATGCAAATCGTCACCGCAAAACGCACGTGGGCAGAACTGGCGGGCGCGGTAGAAGCGAGCACGAGTGCGATTTGGAATTCGTTCTGGTTTGCAACGGTGGCAGCAACGGTCGTCGTTGGGTTGGGAATTATTCTTCACCGTAAAGACGCAGAAACGCAGAGAGGAGAAGCACGTCAAAACCGATTGGCTTCGGCTGCTACATGGGCAAGCTGGTTGATGTTTTTCATCCCGGGCGTGTTGATTGGCATCGCGCTGATAAAAATTTTCAATCGACCGACGTTGGTGATGTTTTATCAAAGCGCCGGCATCTGTGTGCTGGCGCTCGCAATTCGATATTTCGCTCTCGCCGCGACTGCAACGCGTCATGCGATAACGAGCGTGGACTCCGATTTGACGGACGCAGCGAAGTTGGAAGGCGCATCGCACTGGCAATTATTCCGATTCGTCATCTGGCCGCAGATTGCACCGCAAGTTTTAGCCGCGTGGTATGTGGTTTATCTGCTGTGTTTGTGGGACGTGGAATCCATCGTATTGGTGCAACCGCCCGGCGGTGAAACGCTCGCGCTGAAAATTTTCAATCTGCTGCATTACGGTTATGCGGCGCAGGTGAATGCGTTGTGTCTCGTGCTGCTGGCAGTGGCTGCTGCGCCGCTTTTGATATGGAGCGGAGTGATGTGGGCAAAGCGCAGAAGCACCAAGCGCCAAACTCCAAGCTCCAGAGAATCTTCAAGCATCAATCTTCAATCCACTGTCGCCCGTTCGGGTTTTGAAAATTTGAATCCGGTATTTTCCTGGATGTTGGCGCTTGGGGTTTGGATGTTCTGTTCCGGTTGCTCGCCAAACGAGCGGTCGTCGGAAGCCGCATTACGCAGTCAATTTTTCTCCCGTGCGATTGTCATCGGCGCGCGCGGTGTGGGAATTGGCGAATTCAACAAACCGCGCTCGCTGGCGTGTGACACAGAAGGAAATGTTTATGCGGTGGATATGACCGGGCGCGTGCAGAAATTTACACCGGACGGAAACTTTTTGCGCACGTGGCAGATGCCGGAAACGGAGTTGGGCAAAGCCAAAGGCATGGGGCGCGATCCGCAGGGAAACATCATCGTGATTGAACCGCATTATCAACGGGTGAATAATTACACGCCGGATGGAACGTTGGTGGCGCAATGGGGTTGTCGCGGCACGAACGAAGGCTGCTTCATTCTGCCGCGCGCCGTGGCGGTAAATTCGCGTGGAGAATATTTCATCAGCGAATACATGGGGCAGGAACGCGTGCAACGGTTTGAAGTGAAATCACTGGGAGAAACATTCAACACGCTACAGCTAACACCCAACTCCCCCGACGTTTCCCGTTCCCCTGCCAATGGAAAGCAGGAGCACACGAATTGGCCTTACGCCAAATCAGACACGCCTCTTGTAGCGCTGTCGCAGCAACCCGCCGGATCGGAGGCCGGCGCTCCAAGACACGAGGCGAAGCTGCTGCAAGTGATTGGTCGTGCGGGGAGGAAAGACGGCGAGTTCAATCGGCCCGAAGGCATTTGCGTGGATGCCGAAGACCGGCTTTATGTGGCGGATTCGTGTAATCATCGCATTCAGATTTTTGCTGCGGACGGGACGTTTTTGCGCGCTTTCGGCAAAGCGGGTTCGAGCCTCGGAGAACTGAGTTATCCCTATGACGTCGCGGTGGACGCGGTCGGAAATATTTTCGTCTGCGAATTCGGCAACAGCCGGATTCAGGTTTTTGATTTGCAAGGACGCGCGGTGGAAATCATCGGCGGCGCGGGCAGTGCGCCGGGACAGTTCAATAATCCCTGGGCTATCGCGCTTGATGCGCACGGGAACCTTTACGTGGCCGATGCGCTCAATCATCGTTTGCAAAAACTGGTGCGGAAGAAACCCGTCGCTGCCGAGGCAGCAAGACAATTGGCTGCACGCCCTGACGCTCAGCAAACGGCAATCGCTACAAATTAAACATGCAATTCACGCATCCCATCTATCTGCTGCTCGCGCTACCAGCGCTGGCGTGGGTGTTTTGGCTCGCGTGGAAAACGGACGTGCAGATTGCGCCGTGGCGACGCTGGACGGCGCTCGTTTTGCGCACGGTAATTTGCCTAGCGCTCGTATTGGCGATTGCAGGTCTGCAATGGTTGTTACCGGTGGAAGGGATGAATGTGTTCTTCGTGCTGGATCGGTCGGACAGTATTCCTTCCGCGCAGCAGGATGCGGCAAAGGCGCTCGTCAACAAAATGTCCGAGCAAAAGAAAAAGGACGACAAAGCCGGCGTCATTATCTTCGGCACAGAAGCGAGCATTGATCGCATGCCGAACGAAGCGATTGATCTCGAAAAAGTTGAAGCAGTCGTGGACACGCAACGATCCGATCTCGCGGGTGCGATTCGGCTGGCGATGGCGGCGTTTGCGGAGACCGGTCAAAAACGCATCGTGCTGATGTCAGATGGCAACGAAAACATCGGCAACGTGATGGCGGCCGTCGCCGCAGCGAAATCACAAGGAGTCAGTGTGGATGTGGTGCCGATGGGCGTTTCACGCGGCAGCGATGTGTTCGTCCAGAAAGTGCAAGTGCCGACGAAACTCAAGAAGGGGCAGCCATTTGACGCGAAGATTTTCATTCAGGCGGACGAAGAACAGGAAGCGGTGGTGCGATTGTTCCGCAATGATCAACCGCTCGGCGAACAACGCGTAAAACTGGAAGCAGGAAAAAATCTATTTTCGTTTCCGCAAACACTGCCGGACCAGGGTTTTTACAACTACGACGTGCGCGTGGATGCAATTGGAGATTCGTTGCCACAAAACAATCGCGCGATGGCCTTCGCCAGTGTGCGCGGTGATCCGCGTGTGTTGGTAATTTCCGGCGAACTTGGTCTGGACGACGCATTGGTGACGGCGCTACAGGCATCGCGATTGGACGTAAAGGTAACGGGCGTCACCGGTTTGCCCACGTCGCTCGCCGAACTCGACAGTTACGACGCTGTCTTTCTTTGCAACGTGAGCGCGGGAGATTTGGGTCGCGACACAATGGCATTGATTGAATCGGCAGTACGCGACTTCGGCGTGGGGCTCGTTTGCATTGGCGGCGAGAACGCTTACACAGCGGGCGGGTATCGCGGCACAGCATTGGAAACGACGTTGCCGGTGAGCATGGAGTTGGACAGCAAGAAAGTGTTGCCGCCGGGCGCGGTGGTCCTGGTGATGCACGGGATGGAATTCGCAAACGGAAATCAGGTGGCGCGCGATTGTGCATTGGGTGTTTTGAATGCGCTGGGACCGGATGATGAACTGGGCGTTATCCTGTGGGACGGCACGGAGCGCTGGGTGTATGAATTGCAAAAGGTGGGAAACAAAAAAGCCGCAGGCGCTGCGATTGCCGGAATGAATCAAGGCGACCTCGGCAGTTTTCAAGGTGTGTTGGAGCAATCGCACCAGGCGCTGAAAAAATCCAAAGCCAGTTTGAAACACATCATCGTGTTCAGCGACGGCGACCCTGCGAAACCGTCACCGGAGTTGATGGAAAACATCGTCAACGATCGCATCACGGTGAGCTCGGTGTTGATCGCCGGGCACGTCGGTCCAGAAACGATGATTGAAATTGCCGATCGCGGGCGCGGCCGATTCCACAATGTGACGTCGCCCGCAATGTTGCCGCAGATATTCATCAAAGAAACGGCGGTGATTCTGAAATCGGCGATTTACGAAGAACCATTTCAACCGCAGGTCAAAGCATCGAGCGAACTGACTCGCGGCATCGCGAGCGCCGATTATCCGGCACTGTTGGGTTACGTGGCGACGGCAGTAAAACCACGCGCAGAGACGCCGCTTTACACCGATAAAGGCGATCCGCTGCTGGCGCATTGGCAGTATGGTTTGGGCCGCGCCGTGGCGTTCACATCCGACGCGCGCGCCAAGTGGGCGAAGAACTGGATCGGCTGGGAACGTTATCGGCAATTCTGGTCGCAGATTGCGCAATGGAGTTTGCGCCGCATCGAAAACGCGGATTTTACCAGCGAAGTAGTCATTGATAAAGGCGAAGGCGTTATCAACGTCGAAGCCCTCGATGAGAACGGAAATTATCGCAACTTTCTCAACCTCCAGGCGATCGTTGTCAGCCCGAAAGGCGAGCGACAGGTGGTGCGCGTCGAGCAAACCGGCCCGGGCCATTACGAAGCGAAATTCCCAACCAAAGAAGTCGGCGGTTATCTGGTGAACCTGATGCAGATGGAAAATGGTCAGGCCGTGGCGGGACAGGTCGTTGGTGCGAGTGTGAATTTTTCACCTGAGTTCGCTTCCGGAAATCCAAATGTCAGTTTGCTCCAACGCATCGCGGAAATGACCGGCGGAAAAATGCTCGAGCCGAATCGCGCAACCGACAATCCGTTCACGCACGATCGCATCAAAACCCGACGCCCACTGGATTTGTGGGAATGGTTGTTACGACTCGCGGTGATTCTTTTTGTGATGGATGTCGGGGTGCGACGGATTGATCTGGAACGCGAGCAATGGGAAAAGGCGATCGCCACCGTGAAGCGGTTTGTATTTTTCTGGCGACCCAAACCGCGCCCGGTAGAAGCTGACGAATCATTGGCGACGTTGTTAGCACGGCGCGATGAAGTGCGTTCCCGGCACACGACAACAGGCGCTCCAGAATCGCGACCGGACCTGTTCCAACCGCAGGAAACGGGGAAACCCGTTGACATACCAGTCGTTCCGACTGATTCACCATCGCCAGCCGTCGCCACCACACCAGCTACGGAAACGCCTCCGCCAAAGGAAGAACCGTCGGAAACCACCAGCCGGCTGCTCGAAGCCAAGCGCCGAGCGCAACGCCGTCGCGGCCCGTAATAGTCCCAGTTGGCTTTTGTCCGGGCTTTGCTAACTTCCCGCCGCAGTCGCGAACTGCGGCATGAATGAACTGATTCTGAGTCGGTGGTTTCCGGTCGTATTACTGTGTTGCTCGAATGTCTTTATGACCTTCGCCTGGTACGGCCACTTGAAATACAAAAGTGCGCCGTTACCCGGAGTGATTCTCGGCAGTTGGGGCATTGCGTTTTTTGAATATCTCCTGATGGTGCCGGCGAATCGTTGGGGGAACACCAACTACTCTGCCACGCAACTCAAAATCATTCAGGAAGTCATCACCATCACCGTGTTTTGCGGTTTCACCATGTTCTATCTCGGCGAGAAGCTCCGGTGGAATCATTACGCCGCATTTGCCTGCGTGCTCGCTGCGGTGGCATTTGTCTTTTTGCCGAAAAGCTGAACGACAATTCTTTGTCGCGTCAGCCAGCGGCAATCACGTTGGCCGGTTCGATTTTGGCGAATCCGTCGCCCTTTCTTTTCGTTCGTCAATCGGGCGCCGCAAATTTAAACTCCCCGCCGTATGAGCTTTTACGACAAGCTGAAATTTGACGCAAATGGCCTCATTCCGGCCATCATTCAGGAACAGAAAAGCGGGCGCGTCGTGATGATGGCGTGGATGAATCGTGCGTCGCTGGAGAAGACGATTGAAACCGGCAAGACGCATTTCTGGAGTCGCTCGCGACAAAAGTTCTGGATGAAAGGCGAGGAAAGCGGCAACACGCAAACTGTGAAAGACGTCGCGTTCGATTGCGATGGCGATTGCCTGCTGATTCAAGTGGAACAAAACGGCCCGGCATGTCACGAAGGTTATAAATCCTGTTTCTTCCGTTCCGTCGAAGGTAAAGGCGAGACATTCAAGACGACCGAACCGCGCTTGCTCGACCCGGAACAGATGTACAAGAAGAAGTGAATTACTGAACTTCAATCGTAATGCTCACTGATCAAAATGGTGATTGGAGTTTCGCTCGGCCTCAGTATTTGAAAATTGGAATTTAATTTTTCATGGACCAAGCCGTTCCATTTGCGAGTCGCGATTATTTTATTTTTATCGCGATACTGGCGTTCTCGCGCGGCATGGATTTTCTCAGCACCTGGATCGCTACACCGCATCTGGCGCTCGAAGGAAATCCCATCGCCAAATGGCTTGGCTGGCGTTGGGGCGCGGTCGTCAATGTCGTGATGGTGAGCATACTCGCGATGTGGCCGTTGTCCGCCATCGTCGTGAGCACCGCGAGCGTGTTGGTGGCGGCGCGGAATTTTCAATCAGCCTGGTTGATGCGAACTTTGGGAGAAGATTTGTATCGGTCATGGCACGGCCAACGGATCGCCGAAACGCCCATCGGGCTCTACCTGTTTTGTTTCGCAGGTAACACGCTGCTTCCTCTCGCCGTTGGAATTGCGTTAGTGATTTTCAGTCAGACTCGCGGTTATGTGTTGATTATTCCGCTCGGCATCGGCATGGGCATCATTGCGTATTCGATGGCGGTCATCGTTTTCACACTGCTCGCACTCTGGCGCGGGCGGCGACGGAGTCTGGCCGCCACGGAAATTTCCGGAGCCGACACTCCGTAACGCCCCCGGGCCAATTGGCACAAATGGGGGAATGACAACTTCCCGCTAATGTGGTTGAGTTACTCATAGATGCTCAACCCCGAGACGCAGTTTTCCATCGGCTTTCTGGCGCGATTGTTCCTCCGTATTCCGACGACTTTCGCCCTGCTTTTCCTGTCCGGCAGTGCGGTTTTCGCTCAAGCTCCGGTCATCACGCAATCCCCTGCTCCGCCGACCATCTTTCTCGGCGACCCCGTCACGTTCCAGGTCAGCGCCACCGGCGACGCGCCGCTGGCTTATCAATGGTATCGCAATGACATACCTCAACCCGGCGCCACTTCCAGCAGCTTTACCATTCCGACCGTTGCGGCAACGGATCACGAAGCCTGGTTTTCCGTCCGCATCACGAACACGTTCGGCGCGGTCACCAGTGCGCCCGTAATGTTGACGGTGGACTTCGGCGTGCCCGGTAACGCAGTGACCAATCGCGTCCTGAACTTCAACAGCACCTGGCGTTACAATCTGTCGAACAACCTCAACGCGGTGAGCTGGACTGCGCCAGCTTACAACGACTCCTTCTGGCCAATCGGCCCAGGGCTGTTAGCAGCAGAAAACAATTCCGCGATCACGCCTTTAATCGGCACGGCGCTGCTCGCACCCAACACTCCGCCGCCCGGATTGGCGCAAGGTCACGCGTATTACTTCCGAACCACGGTCAACGTGCCCGACAACAACCTCATTCCCGGCCTGCTCGTCG
>CALAYC010000136.1 GCA_937894935.1 uncultured Verrucomicrobiota bacterium | reverse complement strand
AGAAGCGCGTCCAGAGTGACTGATTAATCAACATGCAAGCCATCATCTACGCTGCCGGAATCGGGATGCGCCTGAAATCTTCTTTCGGCGAGCGCCCGAAAATTCTCCTCGAATTCGGCGGACAATCGCTGCTCGAACGTCATCTGCGCAGCTTGCGCGAAGTCGGTGTCAGACGCCTGACCATTGTGGGCGGTTACCAGCAACAACAGATTGCCGCGGTGCTGCCCATGCTCGGTTCGCGTTATCAGATCGACACGCAACTGTTAATCAATCCGAATTTCACCGAAGGCAGTGTCTTGAGTTTTGCGACGTCGATTCCGGTTTTAGAAAAAATCAGCGAGAAAGAGTTCACGCTGTTGATGGACGGAGATGTGTTGTATCCAACAACGTTTCTTCAGCGATTGATTGCATCGCCGCATCGCACCGCTCTGTTGATTGATCGCGAATATTCCACGGGGGACGATGATCCCGTACTCGTGCCGATTGCGAAGAAACGTCCGTTTGATTTTGTTAAAAAATGGCAGGGCAAGGCCGAGCAGATTGGCGAGTCGATCGGCTTCTTCAAAGTCGCCGGTGCGGATTTGCCGGACCTGATTTCGCTGACGCAGCAAATGAGCGCATCAAATCGCAAAGCGTCCTACGACGATGTCCTGCGCGAACTGGTCCGCGCCGGACGCTTCGGCCATGAAGACGTCACCGGATTGCCGTGGACGGAAATTGATTTTCCGCAGGATGTCGAACGCGCGGCGACTGAAGTGTTACCGGCAATTGAACGGTTATCTGCCTGAGCATTGTTGCATGTCCGCCGAACCACATTCCGAAAACGCGCCGCAGAAATCTGTCACGCGATTATTTCCATTCGTGTTGAAGTCGCGGACGTTGATCGTGGGTCGCGACACCCTCGCGCGCAGTAAGAGCCATCTGCATTTCATTCTCATCACAACGGACATATCCGAGAACAGCCGCGCGCAAATCCTCAAAGATTTCGCGCACTATCCGGTCGTGCAGCATTTCACCTCGGCAGACCTGGAAAAGTATTTCAACCTGTCGGGGGCGAAAGTGGTTGGCTTCGCCAAATCCGGTCTCGCGCAATCCATCTACGCAGAATTGAAGCAGCATCGCATCAATAAACCGGCGCCTCAGGCTGGAAACACCGGAGCAGGGAAGACCGAACGACAGACGTCAGATCGGAAGAGTGATTAGCCGCGGTTTCAGTTTTTGTAGCCGCTGCGGCAACGAAACAACCGCGGGAGGAAACACTGGTTTTTCCGCCTCCTTACGTCGGCGGTTACATCAGCGCGGGATTTGTCACCGGACGAAGACGCGATACGGCCCGCAGAACTGATCTTCAAACACAACGCGGCGAAGTGATTTCAGCGGAATAGCTGCTGAACCCGGATTTGCTTCCGGATTCAGATCCACGCGCAGCCGATAAAAATTCTGCGCTGCGTTTGTTGTCGCAATCGTGAATGTGGCCAAGCCCTCTGGTGGAACGATCGGGTTAGCCGAAATTTCTTCCCACGGCGCAATGCCGAGTTCCGGTCGCGCGAGAAGTTGATACGAACGTCCGACGTGATGCGGCCAGAAAGAGATTTGCGCCGCGCCATTCGTGTTCGCCGCGATAAACTGGAAACGTGACACTGCATTCGTCGGAATCGTTCCCATCACATACTCGCGCGCCGTGTGATAACCATCACCATCCGGATCGGCGAGCGGATCAATTGCCCCGCCGAAAAAGAATTCTCGCCACCAGGTCGGTACGGTGTTGTTAGTTGGATAATCCTGTTCCGCGACGTAATCGAATCGCACGCCATCCGCGAGAACGACCGAACCACTGGCGTTGTTGCCAAGTCGCACAAATCCATTCGTGCCTTTGGCGAATTCAATTTCGCTCGCTATCAAACGCCACGCGCCGCCGCCGGTTTGTTGATTCACGGCGATATTCGTGACGCCGCCATTGAATGAAATCTGGAACGGCGCGTTGTTCGCGCGATTCGCCCCCTGCGGATACCAGATGAAGACGTTGTATTTTCCGGGCGTGGTGATGTTAGGTCGCCACGTGGCCGTAGCCGTGGCCACGCCGGCGACAGTGTTCGCGAAATGATAATTCGTGAGATACTTGTCCGTTGAAGAGGTGGCAACCGTCCAACTGCCGCTGTAAGTCGCCGTAGGATTATCAAGAATAATCGAGCCTGCGGTGGTGAATTGATACACGGCAGAAAGATAAGTGTTCGTGCCCGCGCGCGTAAGCGTCTGATAACTGTAAGTCGTCCCCGGCGCCAAACCGGTCAGCAGAATGACGTGATTCGTCGTCAGCTCCGGATCGCGATAGGAACTCGATTCAAAACTGCTTTGGCCGGCGGAAACCGCGGCAGCCAGATTCTGCATCGCGCCGGTTGCAGCAGTGAATTCCACCTGACTGTCGCCCGGTTCGGTCGTGTGCCACGAAATCAACGCGCTGTGCGCCCCGGGCGTCGCCTGCACGGAACTCAGATACGGCGAATCCAACAACGTCAACGTCGCCGCCGCACTGATTACGGTGCCAGCGACATTGCTCACGAGAACCGAATAACTGCCGATGTTTTCCGCCTGCACCTGTGACAGGACAAAACTGTTATTCGTTGCGCCCGGAATGTCCGCGCCATTGAAACGCCATTGAAAGAAAAGCGGCGCCGTGCCTGAGGCCGCGACAGAAAACTCCACCGCTTCTTCTGCATACACCGCGACCGACTGTGGCGGAGTGGTGATCGTCGGAGCAACGGGTAGAGCCAGTTTTTCCACGCGCACGTTGTCGAACAATACAAATGAATCCGCTGCCGGACTGGCGATGGACGGGAATAAGTCCATGAAGCCAATCATCACGTTGCCGTTGGTGAACGGCGACGTGTTCACACGTTGCGCAATGAGCTGGCCGTTCATGCGCCACGTGATGAGGTTGTTTGTGTGCTGGCTGAGTTCCACTTCAACCCAACGTTTGCCGGGCGCACCGGGACTTTCAAAAGTTGGCGCGGGAAAAATATTCTGCCACGCGCTATCACCGCTATCAGCGCTACTCGCACCGCTGGCGCTGAATCCGCTGGTCGCAAAGTTCAACTGGCTGGGGCGACCGAATGCATCGCCGACATAAGCGCGATAATCCGTCGTTGTGCCACCTTCGCCATCCATGGCGAACCACACACCATCGCTTGGATTGGCGGTGGCCGAATCCCAATTCACTCGGCTGCCAGCGTGATTCAATCCGCAGGTGAAATGTTCCGTGCTGCCGGTCGAACCCGAACCGCCCGGGCCACCGGGATAATTAATCCACAAATCAAACTTCAATCGATACGCACCGCTGAAGAATTGATTTTTCGGATACAGACTCACGCCGACGTTGGCGGCGATGGCGTCGTTGTTGTTAATCGTCAGGCGCAAGCCGCGCGTACTGCTGCCGTTGGAATTCGGCGCCGGCGGAATGGTTGTCCCATTGAACGCGCTGAAATAAGTGCTGTAGTCGAATGACCAGTCCACCGTGTAATCCGGAATGCCGTTGTCGCTTCCCTGAAACAGATCCCACAGATTCGCTGACGCGGTCGAATTGAAATCGTCGCTGAAAACTGTCTGCCATGTCTGCGGAATAGTGACGCTCAAGCTGGCGGTGGCGCTGGTCACGACCGCAGTCGCGTTCGAAACTACGACCGTGTACACGCCGGCTTGTGCGGCTTGAACATTCAACAACGTCAGATTGCTGCTTGTCGCTCCGGGCAAATCGACGCCATTAAACCGCCATTGAAAATGCAACGCCGAGCCGGTCACGACTGGCGCGAATGTGACGTTCATTCCTTGTGTCGCGGTGAGGCTGGCAGGCGGTGTGAGGATGAGCGGCGGATAATTATTCTGCGGCGTCAGCAACGCAGTTCCGTCGAGCACGAATAAACCGCTTTGGATGTCGCTGAGCAGAATTTTGTCGAAACCGAGCTGCGGAAACACCCCCCAGTTGCCTTGATACGAAGCCGTCTTTGTGCCGGGAAACGTGTCGTAAAAACCGATGCGCACCGGTTTGGTAACATCGGAAATATCGAAAACCTGAATCCCATTCTGATACCAGCTCAGAAAGAGGTAATTGCCGATGACCACCGGATTGTGCGGAATGTCCGCGCCGATGCCCATGCTCGCGGGCGTCAACGTGACAAACGGCACGGCATTCGACGAAATCGCCGCCGGATTCGAGATGTCGTAGAACTTCACGTCGCCGCCAGTGGTTTCGCGACAGACAATCAGCGTGT
>CALAYC010000135.1 GCA_937894935.1 uncultured Verrucomicrobiota bacterium | reverse complement strand
TGGATGCAGCGGGCGCAGGTTTTCAGAATGCTTCTCAGGTCAACACTCTCACCAACGACCTGCGCACCGGAAATTTCAATGCCGTCATTCCACAAGTACGCCGCCGCGGCGACGCGTTTTACAACGGTGTTTACGAACCGAAGAACGCCGGGCTTTCGCCCAGCTTCGATCCATTGGCCGATCTGATTGCCAAGTGTCACAACACTGCCTACGGCCCGAAGATTGAAGTGCACGCGTGGATCGTCACCTATCACATCTGGCAGGGCGCGAATCCACCACCACAACCGACTCATCCGCTTAACCTTCATCCCGATTGGCTGATGGAAGACGTAAATGGAAATACGGTTATCGACAACGAATACACGTTCGATCCCGGCCATCCCGAGGTGCAACGTCACACGTTCAACGTCGCGATGAGCATCATCACCAATTACAACGTGGACGGTTTGAACTTCGACTACATCCGTTATTCCAGCATCAACGACGGTTACAACCCGGTCACTGTTGCGCGTTTCAATCAACGCTTCGCCCGCACAGGCAAACCTTCGCCAAGCGATGAATTATGGAAACAGTTTCGTCGTGATCAGGTCACCGCCCTGCTCCGCAAAGTTTACTTGAATGCGCTCGCAGTGAAACCGCAGGTGAAGATTTCCTGCGACACCATTACGTGGGCGCCGGGACCAACAAGCATTTCGTCGTGGTACAGTTCTTCGGCGGCGTGGAATTCCGTGCTGCAGGATTGGCGCGGCTGGATGGAGGAAGGCATTCTCGACTGGAATTTCTCGATGAACTACTTCGCGCAAAGTGGCGCGTACACGGTGGCGTGGACCAACTGGAACAACTTCATCAAAGACCATCAATACGGTCGTTACGCCGCGAATGGCCCGGGCATTTATCTCAACTCCACCGCAGATGCGATTACTCAGATGCGTTACTCGCGCGTACCGACATCGTCCGGCAACACCATGCGTGGCATCATCGGTTATTCCTATCGCGTTCCGAATAACGACGGCGTGTCTCGCGCTAATTTCATCAACGCCCTCGTCAATCCCAGCGCGTACGATCCGGTCGCGCCGCCCATCTTTTCTCAGCCGGTAAGCGTTCCTGAAATGCCCTGGAAAACCGCCCCCACCAAAGGCCATCTCATGGGCAATATCACCGGCAACTTCGCCACTAATTTTCTTGATGGCGCGACGGTTTCTGTGAGCGGACCGGTGAACCGTTCACAAATCAATGACGCGACCGGGTTCTATGGCTTCGTTGATCTGCCACCGGGCGATTACACCGTCACGGCTTCATTCGCCGGTTATCAAACCGCGCAAACAACCGTGACGATTTCGCCCGGCGTG
>CALAYC010000134.1 GCA_937894935.1 uncultured Verrucomicrobiota bacterium | reverse complement strand
TAAGAAATTTTCCGATTTGCGAAGCGGTTGAAAACGCGTCAGCCCCGGGGAGCTTCTTAAAAAGGACGATTATCTATGAAAACTTTAGTTGCATTTCTGTTGGGTGGATTGATTGCTGGCGGCCTCGTTTATTGGGTTGTCAATCCTGCGCGTGAGCGAGTCTCACCTCAATCGCATCAAGGCGCAGCACAGGTTGAAAACGGAGTCAATTCCGGTTCGTGGGATGGCGAGACGAAAAGGGAATTAGAGCGCACCGGCGAGGTGCTTCGCGAAAAAGCAGAGCGAGCAGGAGACGCGATTAGTAGCGCAACGGCAAACGTGAAACTTACGGCGGCGGTGAAGGGAAATCTCGTGAAGGAATCGGGTTTGTCGGCGTTGGCAATTGATGTGGATTCGACCGATGGCGTGGTGACGTTATCAGGTGCGGTCGAATCGCAGGAACAGATCGCGTTAGCGGTGAAACGCGCTTCGGAAACGGACGGCGTGCGCAAAGTGATTTCCACGCTGCAAGTTAAACCGGCGCGGTGATTGGCTGGTTTAAAAATTGGTGATGCGCTCCGGGCGGAGTTCGTATGAGAAACTTTCCGAGGCGCATTCAGTGTGGCTGCGGATAGAGGCAAAGTGCGCATCTGATATGGTGTCCGTATGATCTTTCATTCATCGAATCAATTAATGCACCCCGGCGTCGCCAACCGTCCTCCGGCTATTCCGGTGACGGCCTTGTATGAAGACCTCGAAGCCGGGGTTCGTGCCAAAGCACTTATTGATTGTGTGCAATCGGATTTGGAAGTGCCCGCCCAATGCAAAATCGAGTTGTGGCGGTTCGATTGGTTGGGGGAGCTTTCCCTGGGAAATATGGCGCTCAGTATGGCGCGGAATTCGATGTTAGTGCTGGTTTCGGCGTCGTCGGACAACCCACCGCCTGCTGAGATGGAACGATGGATTCAAGCCTGGGCACAAACCCAAGACGAACATCTATCCGCTCTCGTTTTGCTCGCCGCAGAAGATCGACATCGTCCGGCGGCGCATCCGTTGTATGATTGTTTGCAAAAGGCAGCGCAGCGAAAGGGCGTCGAGTTCATGTGCGAATTTTTTGATCCCGCCCAACCGGATCGCGTTCCTTTTACCACCCGCCAGCATGGCGAGTACGAAGAAGTTTTTCGTCCCTCCATGGCGGCGAGCCGGTGGCAACAAGGACGAAGCGTGACGGCAGCTGCGTTTTCTCGCGCTTCTGGTTCTGCAACGACCCAGCGCGTGCGTTAATGCTTATGAATGTTGTCTCATCATCACATCGCGTTTCTGCCAAATCATCGGCGGGTCCGGTCTGAGGTCGGTCTGAATTTGTATGAAAATAGCCGTTCCAGTTTCCGTCGGGCTCACTCGGCTGACGCCGGAAACGTGGAGCGGCATAATTTTAAGTGATGGGCGTGTTCCAGAGGCGGGCGGAAAGTTGCACCGCCGCAACAGGATTTTTTTGACGGTGGCATGAGAAACGGAAGTGCAGGCAAACACACCGCACGTCGGTCTCGAGGACAGGGCCGGCGGACGGTGCATTTTGAATTGAGTCAGCCGGAAGCGCGCGAAGTTCATCTGGCCGGGACATTCAATGAGTGGCGACCGGGAACTGTTCCGATGGATCGAGCGGATAACGGAAATTGGGTGAAGGACCTGAACCTGGCGCCGGGCACGTACGAATATCGGTTTATTGTGGACGGTCATTGGCAGGCGGATCCGACCGCAGATCACACGGTGCTGAATCCGTACGGCGAACGGAACTCGTTGCTGACAGTGCCGGAGGATTGAAGGCGGGGCGGGCGCAAAGCGGGCGATTTTCAGTCGCACAGACGGGAGTAAATCATTCGTGAGCAAATTCGCCGTAAAATTAGCGGAGAAGAGGGAAGTAGCCCGAGACACATTGAGTTTCGAACTGGATCTGTCTGGCAATCGTTTTGAATTTTTGCCGGGACAGTTTCTCGAATTTTACCTGCCGGATAATCTGACTCCGAACTATGGTCAAAATGCGCATGCATTTTCCATCGCGTCGGATCCCGGTGATGAGTATGTCTGCATTGCGACGCGAATACGGAAGGAGTCCTCATTCAAACAGGGAATGCGAGCCATGCAACCCGGCGATCAACCGCACATCGCCGGGGCCCATGGAACGTTCACCATGGATGCGCCGGAAGGGACGCCGCTGGTTTTCGTTGCCGGAGGTATCGGTGTTACGCCGTTTCGCAGCATGATTCGGCATTCGCTTCAGCGCGACATGCAATATCCGATTCTGTTGATTTGTAGCAATCGCACTCCGGAGGATGCGCCGTTTCTGAGAGAATTGCAGGACTTGGCTGACGCGCAGGCGAATTTCCAACTCCTGGCAACGATGACGCGACCGGAGATGAGTCGCACGAAATGGAATGGTCCGGTCGGACATGTGGATGCGACGTTCCTGCAAAAGAATGTGAGGGAGCCGGGGCGAGTGGAATATTATGTGGCCGGGCCACCGCGATTTGTCGCAAGCGTTTGCAATGCTCTCGAAACTCTAAAAATTCCGCGGGAGCGAGTGCATTCCGAAGAATTCGTCGGTTACTGAACCAAAACAATCTACGGCATCATCGGAGCGTTTCGTTGAAACATTTCAACGAAATGCGATGCGATCGAAACGGCGTTCTGTGCCTTCGTAAGTGAATTCCGATACGCAATGCCAGGGCGAGCGAAACCACGCCGCCACTTTGTCCGCGATATCTTCCAGACTGCCGTTGGTCGGTTCGATGGTGACGGCGCGTTGGCGATTATTGAAATCGAGGTAGCCTTTGATTTCTTCGACGTAGCAGACCACGTGCGTTTCCTGCTTCATGAAGATGGCGATAAGGCGGGTCGTGTATTTCTTTTCGCGCAAGATGTCAGCCGCCAACGTCGCGAAGTCGTCGCAATCACCGGTGCGTCGGGCGAGAAAAACATCCGGCGCTTGAACTTTTTCGCCGAGCTGAAATTTGAAATCGCGGAAATAGCTCATGAACTTTTCCGGCGTGAGTTCGGGATCGTTTCGCAAGCGCGCGACGGTCAAAACGGAACCCGTCGCCGGCGCGGGCAACGTGGGCGTGGTCGGCGTCACCGTGGCGACAGAAATCTGAGCCGCAGAAAATGGTACATTCAGCAGAGCGAACGCGACGGCGAGTAAGCCCGCGAGGCAACAGCGTTGCGCTGACCACTGTTTCGCAGTGGCTTGGCCGGTATGCTGATTAAAAATTTTACGAATCACCTCGGGGTATCACTAAGAGATTTTCTGATTTTCACAACGGGGAATATCCTAGCGCAAAGTCGGATTGTGAAAATGAAAGCCGCCCGCGAAGTTTAAGCCAGAGAAACTAACGTCGCTTTCCGAGCGATTCCAGTCAGCAAACACAGAACAAAAAGGAGAACTATGAAACGCTATATCACTGCCTTATGCGCCGCGAGTCTGCTATGTTTTGGAGTCAACGCCGCTTCCGCCCAAGGCGTGTCGGGCGAAACTTATCGCGCCGGTGATTCCATTAAAGACAAGAAAGCTGATAAGATGGCCGGAGCAAAAACTCCGACGTCGTTCAACAAAGCTTCGAAGTTGATCGGCATGGATGTGAAGAATCAGCAGGGCGAAAAATTGGGCGATATCAAGGACGTGGTGATTGATTTTGACGGCGGCAAGATTTCGTATCTGGTTTTGAGCGCCGGTGGGACGTTGGGCATCGGAGATAAATTGTTGGCCGTGCCGGTGAGCGCATTTGCGTGTGACACGCAGGGTGAGCATCTGATTTTGCGCGCGACGAAAGAAAACATTCAGCAAGCGCAGGGTCTGGGTGAGAATTGGCCCGCCGTGCAGGAGCCGACCTTCGGAGCGATTCCGTTCTGGCAAGAACAGAAAGATGCGCACGAGCAGAAAGCGAAAGAATTGGAACAGCAGTAGTTGGGTTGGGGTTGTGGGTTGAATCGGCGGTTGCCTTCGCAGCCGCCGATTTTTTTTGAACGCATGGGGTTAAGCTCTATCCCGTTGCTGCCATGGCGCGTTCTGGATCCAATGCAGCAACGGCCGGTAATGGCGAGCCTTCGAGAAGTTGCAGGAAAGCGCCGCCGCCGGTGGAAATGTGGGTGAAACGCTCGTGAAGGTTGAACTTTCGCAACGCTGCCGCAGTATCGCCACCGCCCGCCAGAGTCAGTGCATCGAGTTGAACAATGGTTTCTGCTACTGCTCGCGAACCGGAGGAAAACCGATCGTCTTCGCAGATTCCCAGCGTGCCGTTCCAGATGACGGTGCGTGCGCCTTGCAATCGTTGTTGAAATAATTTCACGGTTTCCGGTCCGATGTCGGCGATGCGCCAACCGGTAGGAACGGAGTCGATGGCCACGTGTTGCGGTTGAGCTTCCGGATGATTGGGATCCATGACGATGGCGTCCACCGGAAGAACGAGTTTTCCTGCGGCGCGTTGGCGAATGTGATCGGCGGTTTTCACCTGGCTGATCTCGGCCAGCGAATCGCCGGTTTGAATTCCATGCGCCGCGAGAATGGTGTGTCCCAGTCCGCCCGCGACGAGAATGACGTCCGCAACTTCCGACAATCGGTCCAGCGCGCCGATTTTGCCGCCGACTTTGGCGCCGCCAAAAATGGCGACGAGCGGGCGACGTGGTTGTTTCAGAGCCAACGCTAAGACACTGAACTCGTGTTCCAACAACAGACCGGCAACGGCCGGCACGTGGTGCGCCACTCCTTCGGTGGACGCATGCGCGCGATGGGCGCTGCCGAACGCGTCGTTGACGTAGAGATCACAATGCTTCGCAAGTTGGGCGGCAAAGAAATGACCATTTTCTTCTTCAGCGGAATGAAAGCGCGTGTTTTCCAATAATAAAATGTCGCCCGGTACTGATTGTTCAATGGCTCGATCCACTTCCGGTCCGACGCAATCAGGCAGGTATTGCACCGGTCGGCCCAAAATTTCTTCGAGGACTTTGGCAATCGGTTTCAGGCGGAGACTTTCCACGACGGTTCCGCCGGGGCGACCTAAATGCGAACACAGGATGACGGTGGCGCGGCGTTCCAGCAGATAATTGACCGTGGGCAGCGCCGCACGGATGCGCAGATCATCCGCGACAGTGCCGTGCTGCAACGGCACGTTAAAATCGACCCGGACAAGAACCCGTTTGCCGCAGACGTTCTCATCTCTGACAGTTCTTATGGATAGGAATTTTGATTTCACGAGGCGGAGGCGTGGGATTCTCGATACGGATGGTGAATGAATCACCACGACGATGATCGGCGACGGAATCTGCTGCGGGAGCGGAAAGCGGCGGGATAAGTTCACTCGGAGACGCGGCGCTCTCCAGCGACAACGCGATGCCGGTCGGTTGATTTAAGCTGCTGGCGGAAAGGGTTAGGGGAATTATTTGGTCCCCGACGCAACCCCACGCCGGCTCCTGACCGAAATCGTGATCCAGTAATTCGCGCATCTGTCCGCGCCATCTCAGGACGCCGATATCGCGATGTCATGATTGAACTTGGCGTGCGCTCACAGGTGTT
>CALAYC010000133.1 GCA_937894935.1 uncultured Verrucomicrobiota bacterium | reverse complement strand
AATCCGCTCTGCTCGCCGACCAGTCCGATTCACACGATTCTCTGTGAAACCGTCGCGGAAACTCATTCGTGGCTGCAACAGGTGGACGATGCGGAAGGTGTGTTTCTCCAGGAATTCGCCGGACGCGCTGAAGCCGGACATATCGTTCTCGTCAGCGGCGGCGAAATTTATTCGCTCGTCAGCAATCAGGAATACAAACGCGCTTTCAACGGCAATCTCGGCATCGTCGCCGGCGCGCCGCTCGGCGGAATCGTGGAAGTGGATCCGGATGATAAATACGGATTGGCGCGGGAACTGATTCATCCACTGTTGCCATGGTTGCGCGCGGTCAATTTTCACGGGCCGCTTCAGGTGACGGCGGTCAAACGCGGCGACCGTTGGTGCGTCATCGAATACAACATCCGCATCGGTGTGACTTCGGGCGCGATGATTCTGCGTTTGCTCAAAAATCCACTCGAAACGCTGCGGCGCACTACACGCAATGAAACATTGCAACCCGAGTTCCGCACAGATTGCAGCTTCGGCGCATCGGTCACATTGGCCGGTTATGGTTATCCATTCACTCAACTCAAAGGCCCGCCGGTCCCGCTGGAATTACGCGAGCCACTAAACTTCTCGAACGCCGATGTCTGGTGGAATGACGTCGAACACGCTGCCAACGGTAATCTGATCGCAGCCGGTCATCGCCTCGGTGATTTCATCGGCTTTGGCGACAATTTACCGGCGGCGCTCGGTCGTGCGTACGAAAACATTCGTCGCGTTCGCAGTCCTGGGAGTTATTATCGCACCGACATCGGTCAATCATTGTGGCCGCCCGGAAACGATTGAAAAAGACACGCGGCGAGAAACAGCCACCATCATGAACTCAACAACCGACGAATTGATTTCGCGCGAAGCCGTTACCTGGACGGGCGACACCTCGGCGCCGTACGTCTTCCCGTTTCAGTTTCACAATGATCGTCCGCCGCGTCCCGCGTGGATTGAACTCGACCTCGCTCGCTGGCGACGCAATTACCAACTCATCCAAAAGGCTCTGCCTCCCGGCCTGCGCCTGCTCGCCGTGGTGAAGGACGAAGCGTACGGGCATGGATTACTTGCAGCCGCGCGCATCGCCACCGAATGCGGCGTCAAATACCTTGCCGTTTCGACAATCGAAGAAGCTGTCAAACTTCGCACCGGCGGCGTGCGCACACCGATTTTGTTGCTGGGTGAACGGCAGGATTCTGAATTACCGTATTGCGTGGCGCACGACCTGACCTGTTGCGTCGGCGAACCGCAATCCGTTTGCCGACTCGCGCAACACGCCGCGCGCGCCGGAAAGCGCGTGCCGGTCCATCTCAAAATCAACACCGGCATGAACCGCTACGGTGCGCGTTGGAACGAAGTATTACCCGTCGCTCAAGCTATCCGCGCGGAAACATCTCTCATGCTTGAAGGCGTGCTCAGTCACTTCGCGCAATCCGATGAGTTGGACAAAACTTTCGCGCTGCTTCAACTCGCGCGATTTAACAAAGCGTTGGAAACGCTCGGTCAACACGGCTTCAACGTCGGCCTCCGCCATCTCTGCAACAGCGGCGGATTTCTCGATTTGCCGGTCGCGCATTTTGACATGGTGCGCATGGGTATTCTGCCGCTCGGCGTTTTTCCGTCTGCCGTTTGCCGCCGCTTGCCCGGGATTGAACCGGTCATGAGCGTCAAGGCGCGTATCGCCGCGATTCAACATCTTCAACCCGGCGATCACGTGGGCTATGGCATGCGTTATACCGCAACTGAACCCCGTCGCATTGCGGTATTGCCGATTGGTTACGGCGACGGATTTCCGCGCGTGCGCAATCTCGGTCACGCGCTCATCCATGGTCGCCGCGCGCCAGTCGTCGGCGGCGTTTCGATGGATGCGCTCACCGTGGACATCACGGACATTCCGGAAGCGAAACTGTGGGACGTCGCGACGTTAATGGGGCGTGATGGCAACGAAGAAATCACCGTGCATGACATTGCCGCGTTGAAAAACTCAGCGAGCTACGATGTTTTGTGCAGTTGGCGCGAGCGGTTGCCCCGGATTTATGTGAACGACAATGTCGCGGAATGAAACTTCTCTTTTCCGAAGCCAAGCCGGATTACGACCACTACATTTTCCCCTACGCGATTTGGGCGTTTCCTGAATCGGGCGAAACTCCAGCCGATCTTTTCGCGGCGGGGTTTCTGCCGTCGTCACGCCAACTGGATCGCTTTTATCTTTGTCGCAGCCTCCGACTCGCTCTCACCGAATTTACTCCTTCATCCGAGAACCGTCGCATCTTACGCAAAGGCGAAGGCATCGCGGTGCGACTGTTTCCACGCGCGGAATTTGAATTCACTCCGGCGCGGCGCGAGTTCTGCAAGCGTTACACCGATGCCAAATTTGGTACAACCGGTATGAGTTACGAGCGACTCGATTCGCTCTTTCACTCACCCGTCACGTCGCATGTGCTGGTTTTTACCGATACAACAAGCAACACAGAAGTCGGTCTCGCCACGCTGTATCTCGAAGGGGCGAAATTGGCGTTTTACTACTACGCGTTTTACGACCTCGCGCATCCCAATCGCAGCCTCGGGCTGTTCATGATGACGACGGCTGCGAAATTATTTGCCGACCGCGGCTGCGCGTATCTCTATCTCGGCTCGTGTTATTCGGAAAACGCGTTGTATAAAACGCAGTTCAGCGGCTGCGAATTCTTTAACGGCTACGCATGGTCGCGGAAGTTGGAGGAATTGAAGTTCATTATCCGCCGCAGTCAGGGCGAATTATCGCAACATCTCCTCGAAGACCTCGGCTATCGCGAAACATTTCTGACGAGCAACCTGTTGCGATTGGCGGAACAAAGCCCCGCGCGAATTGTGACACCAGATCGCCCGTCCGGTTCTTGATTTCGTGGGCAGAGCGAACGTCATTCGCAATCCTTCAGTTCTTCGTGGATCTTCGTGTTCATTGTGGGTTGAGCAGTCTTTCCGGAGCGAATTATCCGCTGGCCAAGTTTCGCCGCCGCTGGCAGCATGCGCCGCAATTTGACGCCCTTTCCCCGCCGCTGGCGTGTGAAGTGAAATGTCAAACCAGTGCGAGTCAGTCGGGAAGAAATCGAAACCGCCACAGCCAGAGGTGGCCCGAAAAATTTCCCCATCCGCAGGACGATCGGCTGCGGACTCGACCGAGAAAGAGAAGAAGCAGGAAGCATCGCGATGAACAACGAAGTAAAACAGAATGTGACCGCAGGAAATACAGCTTTGCGGTGGAGCTTGGGACTTTTGCTGGGGTTGTGCGCCGGCATTCCCGCCACCCAGGCGCAGACGACCACATGGAATGGGGCCGTGGATTCCAGCTGGTTCAATGCAGGAAACTGGTCTTCAGGCGTGCCGACTGCCGGGGATACAGCCATCTTTAACAATCCCAACAACCCGTTAGCGACCGCGATCATTCAAGGAAACACTGCCGCGGAAGCAAACGAGTTGGCCATCAATTCCGGTCGAGTTTTCGTCGGCAGTTCCGCCAGCGGCATTCTCAATATTGGAACAACGATTTCCGTCGGTCCCAGCGGAACATTTCAATTGATCAATGGCAGCACTGTTTCATTCAACAGCCTGCATATTGAAATCGGCGGAACATATCTGGACACGTTGGACGACCATTTAATCCTCACCGGCAGCAATCCACAGATCAGCGTGGCGTCAGGCACAGTTACAATCAACAGTCAGATCGATGGCACTGAAGGACTGATCAAAGCCAGCCCCGGAACGCTTATCCTGGCAAACGATAACATTTATACCGGCGGCACCACGATCAACGGTGGCACGCTCCAGGTCGGCAACGGCGGCACAACCGGCTCGCTCGGCTCGGGTGACGTGGTGAACCATGGCACGTTGACTTTCAATCGCAGCGACGACATCACATTCGACGGCACGATTTCCGGCAGCGGCAATCTCGGCAAAGCCGGCTTCGGCAAACTCACTCTCACCGCCGACAACTCTTACGCTGGCAGCACTACGATCAGCGGCGGAACATTGCAGGTTGGTGATGGCGGCACCACCGGTTCACTCGGCACTGGCAGTGTCACGAACAACGGCACTCTCGCCATCTTCCGCAGCGATGATATTACGTTGGCCAATGACATCTCCGGTTTCGGCAATTTCCAACAACTCGGCTCGAACACTATTACGCTCACCGGAAACAACACTTACACCGGAACGACCACCATCAGCAGCAACGGCGCGATTCGCGTCGGCAATGGCGGCACGACCGGCTCGCTCGGTTCAGGAGCTATTATTAACAACGGTGGATTAACCTTTGACCGCAGCGACACGCTGACTGTCAGCAATGGCATCAGCGGTATGGGTAGCATCACGAACGCTGGCGGCACGACCGTCCTGCTCGGAAATAATTCTTTTATCGGCGATACCGTAATCGAAGCCGGGACACTTCAAATCGGCAACGGTGGCAATACCGGTTCACTCGCCAGCACCAATATCATCAACGACGGCGCCTTGGTGTTTAACCGCAGCAATGCGGTAACTGTCGCCGGCACAATCTCCGGCAGCGGCAGTTTCAGTCATTCCGGCAGCGGCACACTGACCTTGACTGGTACGAATACCTACACGGGCGGCACGACCATTGATGGCGGCGGAATATTGCGAATACGGAATGAGTTCGCCATCGGCAATGGCGATTTGAATCTCATCAATGGCCGATTGGGTGCTGAAGAATCATTAACCCGTGGCTTACATTTAGACCTGAATGGTAATTATGTTCAAGGAGCGGATGGAATCCTTGAAATCGGCATCGGCGGCCAGCAACTCACCTCGAATCGGTTTGACCACATCACAGTTAGCGGCACCGCGACACTGGACGGCACCCTGCACCTTACCGCGTTTGGCGGTTACCAGGGACGGTTTGGCGACCTCTTTGACATCATCGTCGCAACCAACGGTCTTTCCGGCACGTTCAGCGAACTGACCAATGACATTTCGCACAGCATACTCATCAAACCGGTTCTGACCTATTCACCCACCGCGGTGACGCTTGGTTGGGAGCATCTTTCATTCGTCAGCTATCTCGCATCGTCGAATATCAATCTCAAGCCTAACCAGCTTGCCGTTGCCACTGGCCTCGACACTCTGCTGACCTCAACGGACACCAACGACGTAGCGCTGATCAATCAACTCGATCGGGTGAACGAGTTTGACATCGAAGATTTGCCATTTGCCTTCGATCTCATCAGCCCGGAAGAACTCAGCGCCATGGTCATCGGGACATTTGCCGCGATGGACGCACAAGGCAACCAATTCCTCAAACGTGCTAACGACCTTCAATCGGATTATCGGCGCCGCTACCACGAAACACTGGGAAATCGCACTCGCAACAAAGAGGCGTTCAATAATTATGTGAATCGGCCTTGGGATATTTACTTCGAGTTACCGTTCAATTCCGTAAGCGTCGGCTCGGACGCGAATGCCAGCGGTTATGATTTATCTGCCAATGGATTTACCCTTGGCTCAGATCGTCGTATCAGCGACCGCATCATCGTGGGCGGCGCCTTCAATTACCTCAGCACCGGTGGCGATCTTGCGTACGGCGGCGAAATGGACATTGATACCGTCGCGGCCCAAATTTACGCAACCTGGTTCAGCCCTTCGGGATTGCATTTCGAAGGTATGCTCGGCGGCTCAATCAACTCCTACGACACCAAACGCACAACTCTCGGAAATACTCCTTCCGGTTTTGAAACCGCTTCCGGCGATACCGACGGCGTAGGCTTCACGATGTTATTCAGCGGTGGTTACAACTGGGAACGCGGCCCGTGGGAATTCGGCCCGAGCCTCTCGTTCCAATACATGCACGTCAGCATTGATGGCTTCACTGAAACCGGTTCGTCCGCTCCGATGCGCATTGACTCGCTGAGTGAAGATGCGTTCCATACACAACTCGCATTCGCATTGCGCTATCGCTATCAAGTGCCGGATTCCTGGACCTTCATCACGCCGGAAATTCAATTTGCCTGGCGACATGATTTCGGCGACGACACGATCGCGCTAAATTCGCTATTCGCCAGCGGCGCCGGTGGCGCGTTCACTGTGAGCGGTCCGGAACTCGGCAGCGACAGTATCCTGGTAAGTCTCGGCTGCTCCGTTCAATGGAAGCCGAGCCTCAACACTTACCTCAATTACACGCTGCAACGTGGCCGCAGCGGTTACGATTCCGGATTCCTGAACCTCGGCTTGCGCTATAGCTTCTGAAATTTTCGCGGCGCGGGACGCTATTCAAAGCGGACTCGGATCAATCTGAGTCCGCTTTTTTATTGGTCAC
>CALAYC010000132.1 GCA_937894935.1 uncultured Verrucomicrobiota bacterium | reverse complement strand
ACGGAAATTATCGCGCGCATTGCAAAAGACTCGCGCACTCGCTGGGTGTGTCGTCGCGCGTGCAGTTCGAAGGTTACGTCGCACCGGATATCATCGCGTTGCATTATCGCGATGCCAGCATCGCCGCGATGAGTTCCGTTTGGCCCGAACCATTCGGCGCGGCGGGATTGGAAGGAATGCGCTATGGCTTACCGGTTGTCGCGTTCGACTCCGGCGGCATCAAGGAATGGCTGACCGATGGCGTTAATGGCTTTCTAGTTCCGTGGATGAACCACCTCCGCTATGCCGAATGTCTGGAGCGATTGCTCACCGATAAAAATCTCGCGCGGCGAATGGGTGAACGCGCGCGGCAGACGATCACCGAAAATTTTTCTTTCGCCCGGTACATTGACGGATTGGAAAACCTGTTCGCACGATTGACGGCGCGTTCCGCTCCCGTCGTGCTCACCTGAAATGCAAGAATCGACCAAGCTCATCGCCATCGTCGGCGGTAGTGGGGCTGGAAAAACCTGGCTCGCGCGCCACCTCGAGCAGGAACTCGAACCGACCGCTTCCTGCCTTTCGCTCGATGATTTTTATCGCGACCACTCTCAGTTACCGGCGCGAGATCGCGCGTTTTTGAATTTTGATCATCCCGAAGCTATCGATTGGGAGCGATTCGCCGCTGCATTACAGGATTGTCGCGCTGGACGTGCCACACATTTGCCGCGCTATGATTTCGCTACACATACTCGCGTTCCGCCTGACGTTCTCTTCCTGCCGAGTTCTGTCGTGATCGTCGAAGGACTCTGGTTGTTGGTTCACACTCAAGTGCGCACGCTGTTTGATTTCTCAATCTATCTCGAATGCCCCCAGGAACTCCGGCTGGACCGCCGTTTAAAACGTGATGTCGTCGAACGCGGACGCGACCCGCTTACGATTCAACAACAATTCTGGCGCGACGTCGCACCGATGCATGATCATTTCGTCGCTCCACAGTCATCCGCTGCCGACATCATTCTGAATCAACCAACCCAGGGCGAGATTCAAAATCTCGCAGCAACGATTCGCCTGTTGCTCTGGGAAAAATCTGCGCTGCAGACCGCCAATTTTCCGTCGTCGCCGAATGACATCACGCGAACCGCAACGTTTGCGACAATTGCCTCTGCCGCCAAAACAACCACAACTTCATTACCTTACTCAGCCTGATATGGAACGCACCGCTCAAACTGATCCGCTTCGCCGTTACGCGACGATGCAGAGTGCACTCGGACGCTGGCGGTTGAACATGACGGCACGTGGTCATCGCTGGTTCTGGCGATTCCATTCCACGAGCGATGCTGTTGTCAAACGCGCCTTCGACATTACGGCCAGCGTCATTTTTCTCGCCGTGTTCAGTCCGCTGTATCTGTTGATCGCCGTGCTCATTCGCTGTGAAGACGGCGGACCGGTTTTCTTTTCTCAGATTCGTGTCGGCCGCAATGGTCGCGAATTTCGCATGTATAAATTTCGCTCCATGTGCCCCGACGCCGAAGCCCGGCTACGCGAAGTGCTCGCCCAAAACCAACACCGCGAAGGTGTCACTTTCAAAATCAAAGATGATCCGCGCCTGACGCGTGTTGGTAAATGGCTGCGCAAATGTTCACTTGATGAACTGCCGCAACTCTGGAACGTCCTGCGCGGCGATATGTCACTCGTTGGTCCGCGCCCGCCGTTACCACGCGAAGTAGCGCGTTACTCCTTGGCCGATCGCCGCCGGCTCGCGGTGAAGCCTGGTATCACCTGCCTCTGGCAGATCGGTGGTCGCAGCAACATTGATTTTTCCGGACAGGTACAACTCGACGTGCGTTACATCGAGTCCGCCGATTTTGCCACCGACTTGAAGATTCTATTTAAAACCGTGCCCGCTGTCGTGGCGGCAAAGGGAGCTTGTTAAATGAAGGCGTTGTTGATTTGTCCTGCGGAACGACGCGAAGTCGCCGCTCTCTCGGAATCTGTTCCGCTTTCAAATCTGCCTTTGTTTGGAAAAGCCCTGCTCGAACATTGGATCGAACATCTCGTCAAACTTGGCGCGCGCGAAATTCTTCTTCTCGCGACGGACCGACCGGAACAGGTGCGCGCGCTGGTGAGCGACGGTTGCCGCTGGGGCATTACCATTACCGTCGTTCCGGAGATTCGCGAATTGACCATCGTTCAAGCCCGCCGCCGTTATCGCAACAACGACACCGATTGGCTCGCCGCGCCGCATGACGTTCAAGTCATGGATCAATTTCCCGGTAATGCTGAGCAGCACCTTTTCACCAGCTATGCCGATTGGATGAATGCGTCGGCGCAACAATTACCGTTCGCCGCCACGTCTGACCGCATCGGCGTGCGTGAAATTAAGCCCGGTGTGTGGGTCGGATTGCATTGCGACATCGCGCCAGATGCAAAACTGCAACCGCCCTGTTGGATTGGCGAATCCGTTGCCATCGGCCAGGGTGCAGTCGTTGGTCCGGCAGCCATCATCGAAAACGGCTCGTTCATCGCAACCAGAGCAGAGATCGCAAATAGCCATGTTGGCCCGGAAACGTACGTCGGCAAAGAAATCGAGCTTCGCGATTCCATCGCGAGCGGCGCTACACTGATTAACTGGCGATTGAATTCCGTAATTAAAATTGCCGACCCGTTTCTGCTCGCGCCGTTGAAGCCGAAAACATCCGCATTTGCAACGGTTGGAATCCTAAGTCGTATCACAGCGTTGCTGATAATGATTCTAACGTCGCCCATTGCGCTTGCGTGGATGGCACGTTCGCGATGGCGCCGAGTCGCAGCCTTTCGTCCGTTGTTGGCCGTGCGTCCCCGACCCGACGGAGCTTCTCCGGTCACCGGCGATACAATGGTTTATTACGAACTTCGCCACGCGCGCGGTTGGCTGCGACGCTGGCCGCAACTCTGGAACATCGTTCGCGGTCAATTCGCCTGGGTTGGCAATCGGCCGCTCAGTCCGCATCAGGCCGCCCGCCTGCGAAATGATTTCGAACGGCTCTGGCTCAGTTCGCGGCTCGGCTGGCTTTGTCTTGCGGACACGGAATCTGGATGCGACGTCCACACCGAAGAGGCACGCGCTCACGCCAGTTATTACGCCGTGCATGCGAATTGGTGGCTCGACACCAAAATCTTGCTCCGCGCCGTTTTCCGACTCGTATTTGGCATCTCGATCACCCGCGCGCGCGAACTTTGCGCTCGTGCCATCGACCTTCGTCCGCAGCGAGCGAAAGGCTTTTCCCAATGACCATCATCAAACAAAACCACACTCTTTACCTCACCGACCTGCGCGAACTCAGCGCAGCAAACGCCCAATCCTTACGCGACCAGGCCTGCGCCGTAGTGACGTCAGATCTCACGACCATCGAAATCGATTTATCGGAAACCACCTTTGTGGACAGCTTCGGTCTGGGGATGATTGCCTCGCTTTACAAAACCGCCACCGAACGCAGCAAAAACGGTCCGCCGGTCATGCGTCTGCTGTATCCACAGCCATCCGTGCAACAGGTATTTGAACTCACACGGATGCATCATCTTTTCGAGATTGTGTTACGAAACGGGCACAGCCCGGTGAAAGCGATGCAAACCACCGTTCCATTACCAGCAGATGCCGCGCTGCCACTTCCGCCTCCATTAACCTCCGGCATCAATCCCGTTGTCGCCGCATCATGAAAAACGTTCTGCCTCTCTTCGTTTTTATTGATGCCTGCGGTTGGGAAATCATCAAATCCACGACCTTCGCGAGCGCTTTGGCTCCGCATCGCCGCCGACTTGAATCCGTCTTCGGCTACAGCTCCGCCTGCGTGCCATCCATCGTTTCCGGAAATTGGCCGGTCCAACATCGCAACTGGTGCTATTTTGTTTACGATCCACTGCGCTCTCCATTCAAAGGTTTGCGCCCATTACGCTGGCTGCCCACAGCACTGACTGGTCGGCGGCGCGTTCGACGGTTGTTATCCAAGGCCGTCAAAGCGCATCTGAATTTTCGCGGTTACTTCGATCTCTACAACATCCCGTTTCAATATATCTCGCTCTACGATTTCACGGAGAAAAAGAATCCACTACAACCGCGTGGGATGAATCGCGGCGATAATATTTTCGATTTCCTCGAAGCGCGAAACATCTCCTACCACGTCAGTGATCCCACCCGCTCCGAGGCAGAGAATCTCCTCGCACTCGAAGCGGAGATTAAACAGGAGCAACTCGATTTCGCATTCGCCTATCTGCCCGACCTGGATGGTTTGCTACATCGAGTCGGCAATCAATCTCCGGAAATTCCGCGCAAACTCGAAGCCTACGAAATGTGGATCGAACGGTTGATGGAAACGGCGCTGGACCATTACGCAACGGTAAATCTCTACGTGTTCAGCGACCACGGCATGGCCAATTGCGACATTCATCTCGATTTACGCGGTGTGATTGACTCGTTGCCATTGCAGCACGGCACGGATTACGCCGTCGTCTATGACTCCACGTTGGCGCGCTTCTGGTTTTTCAACGAACGCGCCGGCGCGATGATCACGCGTTGCCTGCACGAAGTTTCGCAAGGCCGCGTGCTGACCGATGCCGAACTGGAACATCTGCACTGCCTGTTTCCTGACCGCTATTTCGGCGAATTGATTTTCCTCGTGAAAGAAGGCGTTTTAATCGTTCCCAGCCACATGGGCGAACGCCCGATTCGCGCGATGCACGGCTATCATCCCTACGAAAAACACAGCTATGCCGCGCTGCTCAGCAATCAACCCGTGCCCGAAAACATCACTGCCATTCCGGATATTTTTCAATTGATGAGGCGCGATGCCGAATCGGCTAAAGAAGCAAACACTCGACCGGCTCGTCCGAAAAACTGGCTGATTCCTGAACCCGCCACCGAATTTGCCTCCGCGCACTGAGACAACAATTTTCTCTGGAAACGTGGTGAAGATCCTTTCGCCGTAGTGCATTCACGCAACAAGCGCTTTCGATTCCAGATCGTCGAAAGCAATTACTTTCACATCCGTCTGATCTGCCAACCATGCGGCCGTATCATGAAGGACACGAATGAACGGCACATTTTCCTCGCCGTCGCTGAAGTATTCCCACCAATGCGTCACCAACACGGTGATCTGTTGTCGTGCGACCGTTTGTCGAATGGAGTTCAACATATTCGCACAGGGCCGATGCCGCGAAAGCAAACAGCCAGGATGCGATAACAACAATGTTCTGCCGATGCGCCAATGCGGTCGTCGCAGCATTTTCTTCAGCGCATAAAGCGGCCACCAGTTCATCGGCAGCTTTCGCAATTCAAACCAGCCGGTCGAGAACACACGAAAATTCTGCGCAATCTCCTGCACGCTCAGCGGCGAATATTGATCGTAGGGCGCGACAAACGTCTTGGCTTCGGCAAAGCCCACTCCGTCCAACACGTCTCGCCCTCGTTCGATGCGATGCCGAATCTCCTCCGGTTTGCCTGAGGCGAACTCGTTCATCGTATGATGATAGCCATGTTGCACGACGTGATAACCGGAATTCTCGTGCAGATAATGAATCAACCGACCATTTTGCGTGAGCGGCACGGACCGATGCGACTCTACACTCGCGCCAAAAATAAACTCTTCGCGCTTGCCATCCATTCGCAACGTATCAGTTCGCACGCGCGGAATGGTGGCGAGATTCACCGGCAGCTTTCGGTCCAGAAACGGCCGATACAGCCGCTCCAGACAATCGATGGGCGTAAACGCATTGGTGTCGTCGTCGCGCAAAATTACGTAGCGCATGATTTGGCTTCGATAAGTTGGTGATAAAGCTGGCGCGTCCGCCGCGCGACCGCCTGAAGATCATAATCGGCCAGAACTTTTGCCTGTCCGACGCGAGCGAATTCCTGTCGCACGTCGCTGCGATTCAACATTACATCGAGCAATTCATGAAAAGATTCCGGCGTTTCGAGATCGAACAAACCGCCATTCTCACCAGGTTCGATCAATGCCTTCGCGCCTGAGGTGCAACTCGCCAACACCACTGTTCCCGCCGCCCAGGCCTCAAGTAATACGAGCCCGAACGTTTCCGAAATCGAAGGCAGAATGACCACATCGGCCAGTTGAAATAGACCAATCAGACGACGATCGCCCGGCGGCAAGCCGCCCGTAAAAAAAACTTTGTCCGGCCAGCCCCGCTCGCTGACCAGGCGTTCCAGCGCCGTACTGTAATCGGAATCGGTAGAGGGACCGGCGAACACCAGCAACGCGTTGGGATGCGATTTGAAAATGCGTTCGCCCTGCTCTACCAACCAGCGTTGATTTTTCACCGCATCAATGCGCCCCACGCACAACAGCCCCTGCCGATTTCGCAGTTGCGGCCATGCAGAAAAAGCCACTTCGCGCGATTCCAGTTGATACGCCGCCGAATCAATTCCATGGGGCATGACTTGCACGCGCTGATACGGAAATTTTTCCTGAAGCAACGCTGCCTCCGTCGGATTGCACGTCAGAATCGCATCCGCATGTTCCAGCATTTGCCGCGACTTCAGCAACAGTCCGAAAATTCGTCCCCAATCAAAACCACGATTGCTGGGTTGATGAAACTCGCGCTTCATCGCCGCCGGCAGATCGAGATAGCCCCCATGAATCGTCACTACAAACGGAACGCGCCGCCGTCGCGCCACCGTTCCCGCAATCGCGCCGAGTCGCCCGAGCGTATGCGAATGAATCAATTCCACGTCGGGCTCGCACCACAGCGCCGACAGCAAATCGAATGAGAAGAGATTCCCTCCCACCGCGACAAATTGCCGTCGTTCACTTTCGCTCAAACCCCACACCGGCACGCATGCGTTGAAGTGACGAATTACCGCGCCATTTACTGAGGTGGCAGTCTGCATCTGATTGCGATCCGGGCGCGGGCAAAAAACCACGGACTCGACACCGTCACTGTTCAACCCGTGAAGCAAACGATTCACTGCGGACTCCGTCCCGCCCCATTCGGCGCGATTGAATTTTCTTAGAACATGAACAGTGCGCATGGTTCAACGGGCCGGTGCGGCGGCCAGATCAGTTGCCGAAAATGGAACAGCGGGTTGACGCGCAAGAGCCGGTCGTGCCGCGCGTTTTGCCCAATACAGACTCGCCAGCACTCCAGCTAACGCGTGGACCGTCAGATAAATTTCCGTTTGGCGAAAAACCCATTCCGTGACGCTTTGGAGAAAAACGCCAACCAATCCGAAAAACACTCCGATTCCGAGCAGATGCCAGGTTGTGCGTTGTCGTCGCCACAAAAAGCTGCTGCCCATCTGAAACCAGCGCAGCCACATCAGCAGAAATATCAGCAGCCCGGGCACGCCTAGTTCCACAATCGTCAACGCCGCCAGATTGTGCGCCGGCGCGGCGAAGTTCATCAGCAGTTCTTCCTCGTCGTTGAAATCGGCGGGAATATCGTCGTAGTTCGAGTACGGCGTGTTCAAGCGTTCGCCGTAGGTTTTGCTGACGGCGTATGACCAGTTGTTCAAACCGACGCCAAAGAAGTTCTCCGTCGTAATCAGATGTGCGAGGCGCAGGTAATAACCGCGACTCTCCACGACGTTCTCTTGCAAATATTCCTCCGCGAGACTCGATTCGAAATATCGCTCCTTCAGATCGTCGCCGAACTTGATTCCCACAATCGCCAACCCGAGCAGCACGCCGATTGCAGCCGCAGTTTTCTTAAACGTAATTCGCCACGAAATGCACCACAGCGTCGCGCCCAACACTACAAACGCGAAGATGGGAATTCCCGCGCGCGACACCGTCAGCAGAATCGCTCCGGACGCGGCAACCAGCGCCACCACGCTCGCCCAGCGCACATAACTCGGCAGGCGTGAATTAATCGCCGCCACAAACATCGGCGCGACGAGACACAGATACATCGAAAGACTGTTCGCGTGATCGAGCGAACCAGCGACGCGTCCCATGCCATCGAGCCAACGCTGTTTCGCCGCCAGCGCTCCTTCGAAACAGGTCGCCGCCGCCAATGCCAGCACAAGCAATCCAAGTTCGCGCTGCGAACGCACAAACAGAACCGCCGCGAGAAAGAACACAATACCGCGAATCATTTTCGAAAGTTCGAACATCCCGAACAAACGCGGTTCAAACGCCAGCGTCGCACCGCACGCATACGCGAAAAACAACAGCATCAATCCCAAACCCGCCGGCCAGCGCCAGCGTTTGAATCCGGGTCGCGGAAACAGAAACGAACTGACGAATACGCTGAACGCCAGAATATCCACAAAGGAAAATTCGAGACCGCGGGTGCTGCCGCGATACCAATAGCGACTCAGAAAATTAATATCCAATCGGTCCGCGACCACCGCGCCAAAGATCATCAGAAAAAACGCCACCGCCCGGGCGCGGTGCGAGAGGCAGGTCACAGCCACACCCATCGCCGCTGCGCCCAGCAGCAACATGATGCCGAGAATATCTTTGATCTCCACGACGTTCCTGAAACCGCAGGCGACGTTGCCTCAGCTTCGCGCCAGGTTGAGATGGTGCAGGTTGGTGCGACTGGCCTTCGGCCAGTAACTGATTTCGCCTCGTTGAAAATGTCGGCTGGCGAGCGCGCAGGCGATCAGCGTCACGACAAATCCCGCCAGTGCGGCAGGAAAATGCGTGAACCGCTGCGCACCTCTTAATTTCCACCACCGTTGAAAGCGAAACGTCAGCAGATTCGGAAACAACTGCCAGAAATGCCGTGAGCGTTGCAGATGTTCCTGCGTGAGCCGTTGCACCCAGGCGGGATTCGCCGCTTCCTTGCGCCGAAAATGCGCGGCCAGATCCGTTCGCTGTTTGAGCGGCAACGATTTCACATATTGAATCAACACATGCACCGTCGTTTGTCCAATCATCTGGCGCTTCTGGTTGCGGAGGATTTCCTTTGGCCCGATGTAGGCTTCGTACACGTGAGACGCATCCGGCGCTAAAGCGATGCGCTCCGGTTTCAGCGGGCGGGTAAAAAAATCCGTGCAGACCACGGCTTTGATGAAACCGTCATCCGGCGCGCCGAGATCGCGCGGCAACCACATCCGGCGCGCCACATCCGCCCGAATACAGTAAAGTTGTCCCGTCAACTGACCTTCAATCGTGCGCGTCATGTCGGTCGTCGCGAGCGACACACGTTCAAACACCGATTTCTTTTGCTTGAGCGCGATATCTTTGATCTGCCGATCCGTCGCGATGTGCGCCTCGGTATTTTCCAACAACGTTTTGTACATGTTGAACAACGTCCCGGGCGCGTGAAACAGGATGTCCGAATCCATGATGAAGAAAAATTCCGCCTCAGGATGCGCTAGCGAATGCACGAATGCATTCCACGTGTGATTGCGGCCGGCTTCGCGCATTTCCACCACACGACAGGTGAACGTATGCGCGTAAGGATGCCAGCGACGTTGTTCCGCAAACACCGCCGCCGCAACAGTCGCCGTGCGGTCCGTGCAACCGTTCGGTATGCAAATAATCTCGCATTGCTCACCGCGTTCGCTCAGCTCGGCAAACAACGATTGCCCAAACAGCGAACTCAACGTCCGCCGGATAATTGCTTCCTCGTTCCACGCACGAATCGCAATGGAAATTCTCGGACTGGGCACAGATGTGGTTTCAGCCATAACAATTTGAGCGTAGAAATTCAGTCGCGTGCTCTGAAGCGGGTACAACCCGCTCAAAACGGTGGGCTGTCACCCCATTTTTCTGCGCATCCAGCGCGCCTACCGTCGTTTCGGTTGCGTTATGTCCGAACCGTTCGTCAGCATCATTCTCCGGTCTTTCAACGAAGGTTGGGCCTTACGCGAAACTCTCCCCGCACTGCGGGCGCAGGAGTATCGCCATTGGGAACTCATCGTGATTGATTCCGGCTCGACGGATGGCTCGGTCGAACTGATTCGCAAGTTCGCGCCCACACATTTCGTGCAAATTGCTCCGCATGAATACAAACCCGCCCGCGTTCTGAATCACGGCATGACTTTGGCCCGCTCGGCTTATGGAATTTTTCTGAACGCCGACGCTACGCCGCAGAATTCGCATTGGTTGCGACCGCTGATGAAACCGCTATTGGATTCGCAGGTCGCCGCGGTGTTCGGACGACAGATTCCGCGCCCTGATTGCGTGGCGGTATTTGCTCACGACTATGAACGTTGCTTCGGTCCAGACCGCGAATCGGTTCAATGGGATCATTTCTTCAGCATGGCCAGCAGCGGCATTCGCAAAGACATCTGGCGACAACGCGGTTTCAACGAGCGCATGCAGTATTCGGAAGACGACGAATACACCCGCTGGTGCGTGGCGCAGGGTTATCAGATTGTTTATGTGCCGGAATCGGTCGCCCAGCATTCGCACAATTACACGCCAGCCCAAACCTGGCGACGCGCGTTCGGCGAAGGCAAAGCACTCGCAGCAGTTTGTCCGGGAAATCGCCTGAATCGTCTCTGGCCGCGCGATGTTCTATTCGGCTGGGCCAATGACGCACGGAGAGATTTTGCTTATTGCTGCCGAACACGCCGCTTGCGCGAATGGCCGCACGCGCTGCGAATTCGATGGATTCAACGTCGAGCGCGCTGGGCGGGATTTCTCACCGGCTGGTCAGAATATCGCGCGCAATCCTCCGATACTGATCCGCGACCACCATTGTGGCACCTGCCGCCAGTTCAATCATCGTTTCCAAATTCGTCACTTTCCAACTCATGCCAGCCATCGCTGTAACCGTTCCGCCCCCTGCTCGTTCGCTTCCTCCGCAACGTCTGTTTCTTCAGCATCGCTTCACGTTGGACGGCGATGCTTTGCTGGAACGACATCTCAGCAACGTGTGCGCGGATGTCTTGCGCGGAATTCAAAAAATCGTCCCGCGCCAGCAATTGCAGGCGCTGTTTCTCGGCGGTGGATACGGTCGCGGCGAAGGCGGCGTGCTTAGGACGCCAGAAGGCGATCTACCTTACAACGATCTGGAATTTTATGTGTGCCTGAGCGGAAATCGCTGGTTAAACCGACGACGCTACGATCCTTTGTTGCACGAACTCGCCGCCACGCTCACGCCTACTGCGTTGGTTGAAGTCGAGTTCCACATCATTTCTCTCACGCAGCTCCGTCGCAGTGTGCCGAACATGTTTTACTACGACCTCGTGTCCGGCCATCAACAACTGTGGGGTCACGCAAATCTCGCAACAGAGTGTCCGCAACATACGGACGCGCATCGGCTGCCAATGGCCGAAGCAACGCGCCTGTTGATGAATCGCGGCACGGGTTTACTGCTCGCACGCGCACGGCTGGCTGGTGAAAAGTTCGATGCCGATGATTGCGATTTTGTCGCCCGCAATATCGCCAAAGCGCAATTGGCTTTGGGCGATGCCGTGCTGACGTCGCTGGGCGAATATCATTGGAGTTGTCGCACGCGGCAGCAACGGCTCGCTGCCCTTCGCCCGCACGCAAAATTGCGCGGACTCGGTATTCTCCCCAAGTTACGCGACATCCACGCCGCTGGAGTAGCGTTCAAATTACATCCCTATCGCAGTGTCGCAGAACCGATCGCGCTCCGCGCCCAACTACAGCAAACAATTGAGCAATTCGAAACCGTCTGGCTTTGGTTGGAAAATCGCCGCTTAGGCCAGGTTTTCACGTCGCTGACCGAATATTGTGAAAGCCGCGTGAATAAGTGTCCGGAAACAAATCCTCTGCGCAATCTCCTGCTTAACACTCGCGTGTTCGGTGGACTTTCACTGCCATGCTCAAACGCCTTTCGACATCCACGCGAACGACTGTTTCACGCGCTGGCGTTGTTGCTCGAAAACGAAAATCCGCCGCGTCAGAAATTGAATCAACTACTCGGCCGCAGAGCACTCAGCCAACGAAGCATCATGGAGAGTTATCACGAGGTTTGGGAGATGGCTCGCTGATCACCTCACACGCAACCTGCGCTTAGGCGTAAGCCGCTTTCAGGCGTGAACGCGACTGCCATTCCGCTCGCGGCAACATGAATTGCGAGAGATTCGTCGAGTAACGCCGCCATTCAGGCAAGTCGCAATACATCGCAATGTTTTGCTGTCGGGCACGGTGCCACCATTGCGCCAGCAAGACACGGCTGTAAACCGATTCAACTTCATTTCCACTCAACAAAACCGCCAATGCGTAGGTGCGTTTGCGATTCGTTTGCATCCACATATTCACGCCCATTTCAACCTCGTAGCTGAAGCTGTTCTGGCGTTGCGCCGAAATAATCATCAGTTCCGATCGCACTGCCATCTCGCGCGCGGCGCGAGCCTGCGCGGCATTACTCAAGAAATCGAAACGCCAGAATTCCGTTTCAAATTGCTTCGGCAACGCGCCAGTCCGAATCAATTCCTCACAAAGCAGATTCGCGCGCAACGCCGCCGCAAGATCTTCGTACCAGACGGTCACGCGAGGAACACGGGCGGAAGCCGCGAGTTCCGGAGTTTGCAGTCTTGATTTCATGACTGCATCTTAACCGGATGTTAAACGCTCGCTATCCGAGCGGCGCCTGATTTGCCTTCGGCAATTTGCTGACGTCGCATTCCCACCACGGTGAACAAGTTTTTTCAGATTTCGCTCGACAGGTTTTCCGAGGCGCGATCACCCGTTCAACAAAGCACCCAATCATTCACCCGACGATTGATTGCGCACTTCGATATAATTCTCTACGCGCCGAACGCCATCTGTGTCGCGCGCGATTTCAGCGGCGCGCCGCTTTTCCACCGATGAATTCACCGTCCCGGTAAGCTGCACTACCGCGCGATGCGTCATTGCTCGCACATTGCTCAACCCTGTTGGCGCATTTTGCAGCGCATTCTCGACTCGTAGATTCAATGTCTGGTCATCAATCGGCTGCATGGCGGTTCGCCCACTGCCGGATTGCGCGCAACCGGAAACAAGGATCAATCCGCATGCAACAAAACTGAGGGGAATAAATCGTTTAAGCAGATTTTGCTTCATAAAAAACTCCTTTTCGCCTGAGAAACCACTCTCTTCCTATTCTTAACTTCGAACGTAGTTCCGTGTCCGCAAATCCAACGACGCCTGATTCCGCGCTCCGAATATTTCGCGCCTCCAGTACGCGATTAACTGTAAGTCTCGATAAGCTTCGAACTGTTTCAGCGGTTTGCTGAGTCGAGGTCATTTTCCGGCTGAGATCGAATGCGTTCGCCCGCCGATTGAGCGGCCGCATTTCGCCTCTTAATCTCTTCGACGCTGCGCGCGCGACAATTTTCGTGGAACCAGATCGCGCAATTAAAAGTGTGCAAATGAAGCCGGCATCCATTCTCCAGTTTTTGCTCCTCTAACGAATCTGCATAGCTATGCCTTTCTCACAATCGAATGTTGATCTTCCCGCCGACGCTCGGAAGGTCGCTTACTTTTCCATGGAAATCGCCATTGACGCCGCGATTCCATCTTACAGCGGCGGCCTCGGCGTGTTGGCCGCGGACACCATTCGTTCCGCGTGCGACCTTCGCCTGCCGATGGTCGCCCTCACCCTGCTCTATCGCCGCGGTTATTTCCGGCAAAAGATTGATGCGAACGGCTGGCAATCCGAATCCCCCGTTGATTGGAACGTCGCGGAGTTTTTGCAGGAACTTCCCGAACGCGTTTCGGTGCAGATTGAGGGACGCGAGGTTCAGGTGCGCGCCTGGAAATATGAAGTAAA
>CALAYC010000131.1 GCA_937894935.1 uncultured Verrucomicrobiota bacterium | reverse complement strand
TTAGACGCACTTCTGGTGTGGCAGTTGTTCCGTCAGGGGCATCGCTGCGTAGCCACGTGCGGAAGAGATAAGCGCTGAAAGCATCTAAGTGCCAAGCTCCTCCCAAGATATTGTTTCCCGGAGCGCAAGCTCCCTAAAGACCACGGGCAGACTACCCGTTTGATAGGCTGGAAATGTAAGCGCCGTGAGGCGTTCAGTTGACCAGTACTAATCGGTCGTGAGGCTTGATCGTAATTCTCATCTTCAGATGAGATACGATTTTAACTCACGAATTGTAATCCAGTGTCTCCTATGTGTAGTTTTCACAGAATGGCCGAACCCAGTGACGGTCCCGCGCGCAAGCGCGGATGTTCTTTAAAAATTTTTTGGTGACAATACCGCAGTGGTCCGACCCGTTCCCATTCCGAACACGGCCGTCAAACACTGCAGGGCCAATGGTAGTGGTTCTATAGGTTCCGCGAGAGTAGGTCGTCGCCAATCTTTCATTAAAAAGCCGAATCAATTTTGATTCGGCTTTTTTATTCTCTTTTTCTGTCAGCGGTAGATATCGACCAGGAATACTACCGCTTCAGTTTTTCCAACATTTACGATGGCGTGTCGGACGTCAGCGCGGTAGCTCGCTGAATCGCCAAGCTCTAGTTCTTCTACATCATCGGCTGATTCGACCCGCACGCGTCCTTTTTGCACAGTCAGAAATTCGCGCGTTCCTTCGTAATGCGGAGAACTTCGCAAAGCACCGCCAGGTTGAAGAGTTACTTCGTAGAACTCGACATCTTTTTCAAGATGCAGCGGTGATAACGTCCGGATTTGACAATCTTTGTCAGACCGATAGTGAAACGCGCGATCATTGGCTCGAATGACATCGACGTTTGAAGTGGCGCCAGGCGTTTCGACGAGTTGCCCCAGCGACATCCCGAAAGCCTGGGCGATGCGAAACATGACCGCGAGAGTAGGATTGGTTTCGTTACGTTCAATCTGGCTGAGCATCGATCGGCTGACACCGCAGGCCTGAGAAAGGGAATCGAGCGACCAGCCACGCTCCATGCGGAGTTGTTTCACGCGCCGGCAAAGGTGACTGCTGATGGCGTCTTCATTCGGCAGTGCGACTTTCTTTTTTCGAGGTTCTTCAGGCATATCCAATATATGGAAAAAGTTCTTGTATAACGGAATTGGCGGTGTTTATTATAACGGACGTAAATCCTGAATACCGGAGCTGGCATTGCGAAGCAAGAGCGGTTTTCCGGTTAAGGACGGCGGTGACGAGGTGCTTTATGAAGGCGTTGGTCAAAAAAACGGCGGGTCCGGGTCTTTGGCTGGAAGATGTGCCGGAGCCGATAACCGGGATTAACGACGTTTTGATTCGAGTGGATCGCACCGGTATCTGCGGAACGGACCTTCACATTTACAAGTGGGACGCGTGGGCGCAGCGTACGATTCCAGTGCCGATGGTGGTGGGGCATGAGTTCGTCGGTGAAATCGTCGAGGTGGGAACAAACGTAAAGGATTTCAGACCAGGCGATGTGGTGAGTGGAGAGGGGCATGTCGTGTGTGGGCGTTGTCGTAATTGCATGGCGGGCCGCCGTCATCTTTGCGCGGATACGAAGGGAGTTGGAGTGAATCGTCCTGGCGCTTTTGCGGAGTATCTTTCGCTACCGATGACCAACGTCTGGCATCACGCGCCCGGAATTGATCGTGATGTTGCGGCGATTTTTGATCCGTTCGGCAATGCCGTGCATACGGCGCTTTCCTTTCCGGTCCTTGGCGAAGATGTGTTGATCACCGGCGCTGGTCCGATTGGCATTATGGCGGCCGCGGTAGTACGACATGCCGGTGCTCGCTATGTCGTAATTACTGATCCGAACGAACATCGCCTTGAGCTGGCGCGGCAATTGGGGGTGACGCTGGCGGTGAATCCGTTGAAACAGAATCTACGAGATGTTCAAAAGCAGCTTGGAATGACGGAGGGGTTTGACGTGGGGTTGGAAATGTCCGGTAACGGAAATGCCTTTCGCGACATGCTTGCGAACATGAGTCACGGTGGAAAAATCGCTTTGCTCGGGATTCCCGAAAACGAAATGTCGATTGATTGGAACACGGTTGTTTTCTCGATGTTGACCATCAAAGGCATTTACGGGCGCGAGATGTATGACACGTGGTACAAGATGACCGTAATGCTGCAAAGCGGTCTGGATATTCGCCCGGTCATTACGCATCGATTTCATTACACCGAATTTCAAAAGGGTTTCGATGCGATGCTTTCCGGCCAGTCGGGCAAAGTTATTTTGAACTGGAAGTAACCGCTACTACGTTGCGATATGCGCGAAACCGCTTCTGAAAATCCTCGCGCGCAAGCCGTATTATCATTGATCGGGCGGACTCCGCTCGTGCCGCTGCGATTCAGTCGCGAAGGCGTAACGATTCTCGCCAAGTGTGAGTTTCTTAACCCGAGCGGAAGCGTGAAGGATCGGTTGGCGAAATGCGTGTTGCTTGATGCTGAAGCGCGAGGTGAACTCAAACCGGGGGCGATTATTCTCGAGTGCAGCAGCGGAAACACTGGCATTGCGCTTTCAATGGTTGGCGCGGCGATGGGTTATCGCGTCACTATCCTCATGTCGAGCAGCGCGAGTGAAGAGCGACGACGATTGATTCGCCAATTGGGGGCGGAACTCATTCTTTTCGATAGCGGCGGCATGTATCAGACCGGGATTGAAATGTCGCGAGAAATGGCAGCGAAAGATCCGCGTTATTTTCTGCCGCGGCAATTTGAGAATTCGCTGAATGTCACCGACCACGAGCAGACCACCGGCATTGAAATTATCGAGCAGGTAGGAAGGCCGATTGACGCTTTTGTGCACGGCTACGGCACAGGTGGAACGTTGGCAGGATGCGGAAAAGCGATTAAGCGGCGTTGGCCGAAGGCGCGAATTTACGCGATGGAGCCGGCGGAGCAGGCGTTGTTGGCTGGCGAGTGTCCGTGTTGTCATTTCATTGAAGGCGTGGCGGACGGGTTTATTCCGCCGCTGCTTCGAGACGCTCCAATTGATGGTGACGTCAAAGTCAGAAGTGCGGAAGCAATGGCGATGGCGCGGCGGTTGCATCAGGAATTTGGTCTGCTCGTGGGAACTTCTTCGGGGGCAAATGTCGTAGCTGCGCTTCGAGTCGCGCAAGAATCAGGACCGGAAGCGACAATTGTGACGTTGTTGTCAGATCGTGCCGAGCGTTATTTCAGCACGGCGTTGTTTGAGACAGAAGCTCAGGGGAAAGAAGTTTCCGCGACGCAGATTTCCAGAGCAGACGAAACGAAATCTTCTTCGAAGCCAAGTGGCGAACCGCAGAACGTTCAATCCGACGTTCGCACTTCAGCCCTGCCAAACTGAATTTCAAAATGAAGCTCGCGTTATCACAGATTGAAGAATTGCTCGCGGGTTTCACGCTGGAGCCGGATGGAGCGCTTTCGGAAACCGTGCAACGTGCTTTGTATATTGCGCCACGATTGCAGGAACGCGCGTCGCAACTTCAGACTCCGGCGGAACGTCGCCAGCAGGCGGAGTTGGATCGAATGCTCTGCAATCCGTCCGACAAAGTCACATTGACGCAAATTACCGATCAGGCTTTTCGGGCGAAGAATCCGCATCGAGCAGTTGATCATCTGATTCACATTCTCGATGTGCAGGGGATTCCGCGATTTTTCAGTCGTTGGGATCGGGCTTTACTCAAGGGCTTTCAGTCGTTCGGCGGTTATTTGCCGGGCGTGGCGTTGCCGTTGGTGAAGGAGGAAATGCAGAAAGAAACGGCGAATGTCATTTTGCCTGGCGAAAAGGAGGTGCTGACGGCGCATTTGCGAGCGCGAGCGCGTGAAGGCACGCGAATGAATGTGAATTCGCTTGGGGAAGCGATTTTGAGCGAAGCGGACGCTGCGACGCGGTTGGAAGAATATCTGGATCTGTTGCGCTGGCCGGAAATCGAAGTGGTGTCGATCAAGATTTCAACGCTGTATTCACAGATTTCTCCGGTCGCGCGTCGTGAAACGGTTGCGGTGCTCTGTGAGCGCCTGGAGCGATTGATTCGTGCCGCGAGCGAACAGAAATTCGTGCGTCCGGATGGAACGGAAGTTTCCAAATTCGTTTATCTGGACATGGAGGAGTATCGCGATCTCGAACTCACGGCAGCGGCGTTTATGCAAACGCTGGATCGGCCGGGGCTGGAGCCTGCGAGGGCAGGCATTGCGTTGCAGGCGTACATTCCCGATTCGTATCGCGTGTTGAAGCGCATTCAGGAATGGGCGCGGCATCGCGTGGCGACAGGCGGCAGTCGCCTCACGGTGCGACTCGTCAAAGGCGCAAACATGGAAATGGAGCGGGTTGAAGCTTCCATTCGCGGTTGGCCGCAGGCGCCTTACAAAACAAAACTCGAAACCGATGCCAATTACCGACGCATGATTCACGCGGCGATGCAGCCGGAAAATCTGGCAGCGATGGATGTCGGCGTAGCGTCGCACAATCTGTTCGAACTGGCTTATGGTCTGGTGTTGGCGGTGGAGCGCGATGCGTTGGATTGCGTGCAGTTCGAGATGCTGGAGGGGATGGCGAATCAGCAACGACGTGCGTTATGTGAGTTGGCGCGGAATGTTCTGCTTTACGCGCCCGCCTGCAAAAAAGAGAACTTCATCAACGCCATCGGCTATCTCGTGCGGCGACTCGATGAAAATACCGGGCCGGACAATTTTCTGCGGCACGCCTTCAAAATTGAAGTGGATAGTCCGGAATGGGCGCGATTGGAGAAAGGTTTTCTCGATGCGTTGGCAGCCGTTCCGCGCGTGACTGATGCACCGCGGCGAATTCAAGATCGACGGATACCATCGCCGGTTACTCAGGCAGTGGCCAATGGTTGGCAAAATTTTATCAACGAGCCGGATACTGATTTTTCTTTGCCGCAAAACAGCGAGTGGGCGGAGCAGATTGTCGCGCAATGGCGCGGCCGCTGTGGTGAGAATGCGGTCAGGATTCCGCTCGTGATTGCCGGTGAAGAATTTTATTCCGGCCGCGAATCACGAGATTGTCTTGATCCATCACGACCAGGCGTAGTGGTGGGACGATATCAACAGGCGACGGAAGCGGATATTCATCGCGCGGTCGAATATGCAGCCGCCGATCCGGATGATTGGCGGACAATGTCGCCGCAACAACGCTTTGAGGTTCTCGGGCGCGTGGCTCAGGAAATCCGGCGGGCGCGAGCTGATCTGATGGGAGCGGCATTGGCAAATGGCGGAAAGACGTTGCTGGAGTCCGATCCGGAGGTTTCCGAGGCAGTGGATTTCGTGGAGTTTTATCGCGCGACAGCATTGTGGTGGCAAACGATGCCGACGTTGCAAGCGCGACCGAAAGGTGTAGTAGTGGTGGTGTCGCCGTGGAATTTTCCGATTGCGATTCCATGTGGTGGCATTGCAGTGGCGCTGGCGGCCGGGAACACGGTAATTCTCAAACCGGCGTCGGACACAGTGTTGGTCGCGTGGGAACTGTGTCAGTGTTTTTGGCGAGCGGGTATCTCGAAACGCGTATTGCAGTTTGTTCCGTGCGCTGGTGGTGGGCCGGGGCGAAAATTGGTCAATCATTTCAAGGTCAACGCCGTCGTGCTCACCGGCGGAACGGAAACCGCGTTGGCGATGTTACGTGACGAGCCCAAGCTGGCGTTGTTTGCGGAGACCGGCGGTAAGAACGCTACGATTGTGACCGCGTTGTCGGATCGCGATCAGGCGATTAAGCATGTGCTGCATTCGGCGTTCAGTCACAGCGGTCAGAAATGTTCGGCGACGTCGTTGTTGTTATTGGAAGCGGAAGTGTATGACGATCCGCAGTTCCGAAAATCACTTTGCGACGCGGTGCAAAGCATGAAGGTGGGTTCAGCCTGGGAACTGGATACAAGAGTCGGTCCGCTGATCCGACCGCCAAGCGGCGATTTGAAGAGCGCGCTGGAAAAACTCGGGCCTGGTGAAGAATGGGCGGTAAAACCGCGACAAGCAGGCGATAATCCGAACTTGTGGTCGCCGGGTGTGAAGTATGGCGTGCGGCGTGGCAGTTACTCGCATCTTACAGAATTTTTCGGGCCGGTCTTGAGTGTGATGCGATTTGAATCGTTATCTGAAGCGATTCAGATTGTGAACGAAACGGGCTATGGTTTGACGAGCGGCATTGAGAGTCTGGATGAGCGCGAATGCACTGAATGGCAGGAGGCGGTGCAGGCCGGAAATCTTTATGTCAATCGGGTGACAACCGGTGCGGTGGTGTTGCGACAACCTTTTGGTGGTTGCGGTAAATCGGTGTTCGGTCCAGGAATGAAAGCGGGCGGACCGAATTATGTAGCGCAGTTCATGGATTTTGCTGATACGCCTTCGGTTAACTTCAGCGCCGCCGTAGTGGAGACAGAATGGTTGAAGAAATTTCTGGCCGAGCTACGGAAACAAGGAACAAAGTTCGATTTGAATGTTGAAACTATTGAGCGGATTCAAATCGCCGCCGCCAGTTTCGAGCAAAACTACCGGACGGAATTCAGTCAGCAACACGACCATTTTCGCTTAATCGGCCAGGATAATTATCGGCACTATCGAGCGATTGATTGCATTCGAGTTCGCGTGCATGCCGCCGATACGCCGTTCGATTTGTTTGCACGCGTGATTGCTGCGCGTTTGGTTGGGGCAGAAGTCACAATTTCGTCGCCGGTCGGATTGGAATCGCGCGCGGCGACCTGCTTGCAAACCATTGCTCGCGTGATAGGCATCGTGATCCCGTTTGTGGAAGAAACCGATGAACAACTCGCGCAGGTGATTCGCAAGCAGAAGACCGATCGGGTGCGTTATGCCGCGCCGAATCGTGTATCGGTGGACGTCTTACGTGCGGCTGCGGAAGCCTACGTCAGCGTAGTCAGCGTGCCGGTTGTGGCGGAGGGACGTCTGGAATTGTTGTGGTACGTGCGGGAGCAGAGTTTAAGCGAGGATTATCATCGCTACGGAAATCTTGGTGCGCGAGCCGATGAACCGCGCGCGGACACTTTGTGAATTAACTTCGAAAGATAAAATGCAATCAGCCTTTCAACAATATCTTCAAACGCAACTCGATGAAATTCGTGCGGCAGGCACGTACAAAAATGAGCGCGTGATTATGACACCGCAGGGGACGACGATTCGGGTGAGCGACGGACAACCGGTGTTGAATCTGTGCGCGAATAATTATCTCGGATTAGCGCAACATTCCGAAGTGGCTGCGGCGGCAAAGCGCGCGCTGGAAGAATGGGGTTACGGATGCGCGAGCGTGCGGTTTATTTGCGGAACGCAAGGCGTGCACAAACAGCTCGAGCGCAAACTCAGCGAGTTTCTCGGGACAGAAGATACGATTCTCTACAGCTCATGCTTCGATGCAAATGGCGGTTTGTTCGAGACGTTGTTAGGAACGGAGGACGCAATTATTTCGGATGAATTGAACCACGCTTCGATCATTGACGGAGTGCGGTTGTGTAAAGCGCAGCGGTTTCGTTATCGCAATAGTGATTTGGTGGATCTCGAAGCGAAGTTAAAGGAAGCTTCGGGAGCGCGGTTTAAATTGATTGCGACCGATGGTGTTTTCTCGATGGATGGTTACATCGCGAATTTGAAAGGAATTTGCGATCTGGCGGACAAATACGGTGCGTTGGTGATGGTAGATGATTCGCATGCGGTCGGGTTCATGGGGCGCACGGGGCGTGGCACGCATGAGTACAATGACGTCTTGGGGCGCGTGGACATAATCACCGGCACGCTTGGCAAAGCATTGGGTGGTGCGAGCGGCGGTTACACGAGCGGGCGAAAGGAAATCATCGAGCTGCTGCGGCAACGGTCGCGTCCGTATTTGTTTTCCAATACACTCGCACCGAGCATCGCTGGAGCATCGTTGCGAGTGTTGGAACTGCTGACGGAATCCACGGCGTTGCGCGATAAACTGGAGGCGAATACCAAATTTTTCCGCGCTGAGATGACGCGCCGTGGTTTTGACATTTTGCCGGGAACGCATCCGATTGTACCGATTATGTTGGGCGATGCGGCGCTCGCGACGCGATTTGCCGATGCGATGTTGGCGAAAGGTGTTTACGTCATCGGATTCAGTTATCCGGTCGTGCCGAAAGGCAAAGCGCGGATTCGCACGCAAATTTCCGCGGCGCATTCACGGGAAGATCTGGAGCGCGCGATTGAAGCGTTCTGTGCGGTGAAGCGAGAGCTGTGAGGTGGTTTTGGAGGAAACGGTGCCGATTTTTTATCGGTCACTCTCTTGATTGCCGCAAAGGAGGCAAAACAGCACCAGGAGCGGCGATCGATTGATTTTTCGGTCGTGTAACGTCTCTCATTAACGCTGGGCCTTCTTTTCGTTCAGTCTTTCATCGGCTTTTCCTGATAGCGGGCCGGCAAAGTCGTTCGTTGTCTTCATAAGTTCTTTCCGGGGAGCAAAATTTTTTCTTTTACGTCTAAGAAATCGAGACTGCCGGTGTCGTATAAACACGAGAATGACCTCTTGTGACCAGCACGCCGGGCTGTTTGCATGACGCGAAGTTCAGTAAAGCGGATTCGATGGCCGTAATGCGCCCAGAAGATGCCAGTATCAAATCGCCCGCGTGGGGGACGATAGAGGAAGTGTTTTTGGCGCTGGAATCGCCGCTGCTGAGTTACGCGTTGCGGCTGAGCGGGGAGTTGGAGGCGGCAGAGGATCTCGTGCAGGAGGCGTTTATGAAACTTCACGCTCAATTTGAAGAGGTGCGCGATCCGCGACGCTGGTTGTATCGCACCGTGCATAATCTGGCGCTGAACCAGCGACGTCAGGCGGCAAAAATCGTTTCGCTCGATCAACCGGCGAACAACAGCGCCGAAGGCGGACACGAGTTGATTGATCCGTTGTTGATGCCGGATGAACAGATTGCGCGATTGGAGAGTATCGGTCTGGTGCGGCTCAGTCTCGAAAGTCTGGATGAGCGAAGCCGCGAATTGGTGCGACTGAAGTTTCACGAAAATTTGTCCTATCAGGAAATCGCGACGCGGACGGGATTAAAAACCGGACACGTTGGATATTTACTGCATCACGCGCTGAAAAAGGTCGCCGCTGAACTCGCTAAAACCGGAGGTGCACTGTGAATCGGGAGTTTACTCGTTTCCAACCGTTGCCGTCGTTGGCATTGATTCCGGATCAGGAATTTCTTCAGAAGGAATCGCTCAACATTCAAGGAACTGCATCGGATCGAGCTTTAGCCTCGGTTTCCGGCGAAGTCGGCGCGCACGGAGTGACGCGCCCGACTGGTGACGCAATTACGCTACCCGCTTTTCGTCATGAATCCTGACTTTCCGCAATCATCGCGCGACGAAATCGAGCAACGTCTGACGGCGCTGTTACTGGGGGAATTATCGGCGGAAGAAGCGGCGGCACTGCATCGCGCGATGGAGCAAGACGGGGAGTTGGCGAAGATGTTTGCGCGCTTGCACCACGCGGCGGCGTTGGTGCGCGAAACAGTGAAAACATCGGAAGCAACCGACAGCGAAACGGCGACGCAGCGCAAACTTTCGGAAGCGCGCCGGGAAAAATTGCTGGCGCATTTCAAGACGGTGACGCCGAAGGAAATTGCTGCGCCGGTGCGTCGAGAGCGTTCGCATTTGCTGCTGGCGGTGGCGGCAACAATTGTGATTTGTGGCCTCCTGGCGGCGACCCTTTTGCCGACCGTAAATCGCGCGAAAACCAAATCGTCTGGAAACTGGTCGGGGGTCAGGACCGAGCGATACGCGATGAGTGCGGTCGAACGGGTTGAGGGGGATCAGGCGGCCGAGGGCGTTGGGTTGATTCCTGTGGAAAGTTCTTCGATTCCGGTGGCGACTCCGGAACCAGCACGGACTCTTGGTTATTTTAACGCCGATGCCGCGCGGGACAAAAACCTGCTGCAAACACCTGCTCCCGATGAAAATTTAAGTGAACGAAAGGCGCTAAATTTTGGGCGAGTGAGTTCAGCTTCGTCGGTGAACCGAGGGACTGAAGTTGTTTCAGAACCGGAGGTGACTCTTGTTGAACAGCCAGCGGCGCCGCTTGAAACACGGACGTTTACTGTCGCTCCGGAAAAGTTTTATAGCGCACTGGGGTTGGCCGGTAGAGAGGTTAATGCGCCGAGTTCGCCGGGGACGAGAAACGATTTTCTTGTCCCACGCGTCAATGTTACGGGCGGCGCAGGTGGCGGTGGTGCCAGCGGCGGTTATCTCGATTATCAAAAGACGAATGGCGTGAGGGAAAGTCGCGGTGGGAATGAGCTGGCATTTGATCGACTCGGGGAGGCAAAGCAGCAATCGGATGCTGGGATCAGGTTGGCGGAATCGGGACGCTTGATGCCAAGGGGCGAGGCAGCACCGTCAAGAGCTTCTCGGTCTCAAATATTGACTGAATCCGACGAATATCAGAACGAGTTCGCCGATTCTTTTAAGGAGGAGGTAAACCGCCCGAGAAATCAGGAGAGCGACGACAAGGTGAAAGCTTTTTCGAGCGGCGAACAACGTGAGGTGTTACCTCGATTGTTACCAGAGTCCTCGCTTGCAAAGTTGACGAAAGAACCCGATGTCACGGACCAACAGGTTGCGGGGGTGAAAAAAAGGGAGAGTTTAGACCGTGCGGCGGCGAAAGCTGAGTCCGACCGGGCACGCGATATTGCGCAATTGGTTTCGAAGAAGAGTGCGACCAATGCGCCGATTCCGCAGCCGGAGATTTTAACGAGTGAAAATAATTTCTCCACGTTTTCGCTCAACGTCAGTGATGTATCGTTCAAGCTTGCGGCGGCGAGTCTCGACCAAGGGCAATTGCCGGATCGTGCGAGCATTCGCAGCGAGGAATTCATCAACACATTTGATTATCGTGATCCTGAACCGCGAGGCGGCGCGCCGATTAGCTTCGCGTGGGAGCGGGCACGGTACCCGTTTGCGCATGGACAGGATTTGTTGCGGTTCTCGCTGAAAACGGCGGCGACAGGGCGACAAGCGGGACGACCGTTGAACGTCGTGTTGTTGCTGGATAACTCGGGTTCGATGGAGCGAGCGGATCGCGTGCGCATCGTTCGCGAAGCGTTGCGGGTGTTGGTGACGCAATTGCAGTCGCAGGACAAATTGAGCGTCGTCACATTTGCGCGAACGGCGCGGTTGGTGGCGGATGGCATTGCCGGTGATCAGGCGGCGACGGTTGTGGATCAGGTGAGTGGTTTGACGCCGCAAGGCGGGACGAATCTCGAAGCGGCGATGCGTCTGGCGTACGAAACGGCGGCCAGGCATTACGTCGCAGGCGGTATCAATCGCGTTGTGTTGCTTACCGACGGCGCGGCGAATCTTGGCGAGGTAGAGCCGGAATCGCTCAAGCAACACGTTGAGGCGCGACGGAAACAAGGCATTGCGCTGGATTGTTTCGGCATCGGTTGGGAAGGGTTGAATGATAATCTGCTGGAGACGCTTTCACGCAATGGCGACGGGCGTTATGGCTTTGTGAATTCGCCGGAAGAAGCAGCAAGCGATTTTGTCGGTCAACTTGCTGGTGCGTTACAGGTCGCGGCGTCGGACGTGAAAGTGCAAGTGGAATTCAATCCCGCGCGGGTTACTTCATATCGCCAGATCGGCTACGCGAAGCATCAACTGACTCAGGAACAATTCCGCGATAACACCGTGGATGCGGCGGAGATTGCAGCGCAGGAGGCGGGCAATGCGCTGTACGTGGTGGCGGTGAATCCGACTGGCACAGGGCCGCTGGGCACGGTTCGAGTGCGCTACAAAGTTCCTGGCACGACGGATTATCGCGAACAGGCGTGGGACGTGCCATACACGGGGCAGGCAATTTCTCTCGAACAAGCAAGCGCGGCGATGCGATTGGCGGCGAGCGCGAGTGCATTTTCCGAATGGTTGGCGGGCAGTCCGTATGCGGCGGATGTGAAGTTGGATGAGTTGCTGGAACTGTTGCGTGGTGTGCCTGAAACCTACGGCGCAGATCCGCGCCCGCAGAAGTTGGAATGGATGATTCGGCAGGCGAAGAGACTTAGCGGGGAGTAAAACGTCGCCGTTTCCGTCTGAGAAATTACGTCCGGAAATCTGGCCGCATGACCACGGACGACAGGTGTTCGTCACATAGATAGCGAGTTCAATCCAGAATCTTCTTTATGAAAAATCGGATTTATTTCCTCAGGCTTGGGATCGTCTTGGCGTTGTTATTGCCGCGAATCGGGTTCGGACAATCGGAGTCGTCGGAGACGAATTCAGTGACGCTTTCGAACTTTCAACTGATTGGAAATCTGAGCGCGGACAACGCCGAGTTCGTGTTGACGGCGACGGCGAATGTAGAATCGGCGAATGGAGGAACACTGGAACTGCTATCAGGCGCGGTGGCGCTGACGGAATTAAGTAGCAATCCGAAATGGCAATTGCGTGCGGAGCAGGGGCGATATGTGGCGGGTTTCGAACGCAGCGGAAAGTATCCGATTACGCTGAAGTTTGCCGCAGCGGTGAAGCAACAGGCGGGTTGGAAGTCGGTGGATTTTCGGGTCGCATCAAGTGCATTGCGACCGGTGGAATTGCGCGGGGTGGCGGCGGACACGCAGTTTGAATTTACGGGTGCGGCGCGGGTGGAGCGCGTTGGCAGCAACTTTGTCAGCTATCTGCCGGTGGACGGCGCGGTAAAACTGTCGTGGAAAGAAGCGCGACCGGAAGAGGAGGGAAAACTTTTCTACGCGGCGGAGATGTTGTCGCAAGTGAGCGTGAGTCCTGGCTTGATGCGGCAGGTCGCATGGCTGGACCTCAAAGTGATGCAAGGCGAGCTGAGTCGCGTGACGATGCTGTTGCGCGGCGCGGGTGAGGTGACGCGAGTTTCCGGTGAGAACGTTTTGTCGTGGCATCTCGAACCGGTTGCATCGGAGCGCGAGAAACGGCGATTGATCGTTCAACTGAATCAGCCGCAGAAAGACGCGTTTGCTGTGCAGGTGCATTTGCAATCGCCGTTGGGCGCGTTTCCTCAAAGTGCGGAAATGGTGCAAGTGCAACCGGAGGGAGCGACGCGATTGGCGGGTTACATTCGAGTGGTGAACGAAGGGGCAGTGCGATTGGAAGTATTACAAGCGCGCGGGCTGTCGCAGATTTCGCCAGAGCAATTTCCTGATACTGAAGCGACGAAAGCGGTGTTGCGACCGAGCGGTGGGCAGCGATTCGCTTATCGGTTTTCCGGTAGCGATTACGCGTTGCAATTACAGGCGGATCAGATTTTGCCGGAACTGAGCGTGTCGCAGGTGCTCACCTATCATCACGGGCACAATGAGTTGGCGATTGAAGCGGAGCTGGAAGTGGAAGTGCGCGAGGCGCCGCTGCGCGAATTACTGGTGCGCGTGCCGAAGGGCTATGCAATTGCGCGACTGAACGCATCGGGGATGACCGATTACTTTTTAAGTGAGTCCGTTCTCTCATCGAATGCGGAGAGCGGGGCGTTGGAACAAAACGAACTTCGGATTGTTTACGGTCAACCGGTGGTCGGGCGGCAGTTGGTGCAATTACGTCTGGAGCGAAATAAATCGTTGGACGAAGCGATTTGGAATTTGCCACGAGTTGAAGTCGCACAGGCAAAATCAGTTCGCGGCAATATTGGCATTTCGACTGAGGCGGGATTTCGTCTGACGCCAGAACGCACCATCGCTTTGAGCGAATTGGCGCCGGCATTTTTTCCGCGACAGGTGGCGAATTTACAGACGTCGTTTCGCATCAGTGAGCCGGGTTGGCAGGCATCGCTGCGGGTTGAGCGGTTGCCGCAAACGGTGCAGGCGGATGTGTTGCATTTGTTTTCGGTGGCGGAAGGCGTGGCGTACGGCAGCAGTGTGATGACGTATCTGATTTCGGGTGCGCCGGTGGCGGTGTTGCACGTGGAGCTGTCGGATGAATACGGCAATGTGGAGTTCACGGGAAAAGATGTGCGCAACTGGCAGAAGACGACGAATGGTTACCTCGTGCAATTACATGCGCCGGTTGCGGGCACGTACACGTTGTTGGCGACGTATGAACGCACGTTTCAAGGACAAGGTGAAACGTTGACGTTCACCGGAGCGCGACCCCTGGATGCCCAATCGGAATCCGGGCATACGCTTATCATCAGCGCGTATCAATTTCGGGTGACGCCGGCGGAAGTTTCGCCGGGGTTGCTGGCGTTGGAAACCGCGGAAGTGCCGGCGGAATATCGATTGTTTTTCGATGCACCCATTCTCACGGCATATCGCTATACATCGCGTCCGTTCAATCTGCGCCTCGCGCTGAGTCCGCTGGAGCAAGGCAAGTCGTTGGATCAAGTGGTGGACCGGGCATCGCTTGTAACGCGGATTTCCAAAGAAGGCCAGGTGCTGACCAGTGCGACGTACTTTGTGAAGAGTCGCGGCAATCCGAATTTTCGTCTCACGCTGCCAGCGGGTGTTGAATTGTGGTCGGCGCTGGTGAACGGGGCGACGGTTGTGCCGGTGAAAGATCGCGATGCGAATCTGATTCCGCTGCCGCAGCAGGCCGATCCGAATGCGGTGTTGAAATTGGAACTGAAACTGGCGGCGAAATCCGGAAATTCAGAGCAGGTGGCAGTGGCGGTGCCGATTGTGAGTGCGCCGGTGATGTTGGCGGAATGGAAAATCGAGCCGGATGCGGGCCAACATTTAATTTATCAACGCGGTTCGCTGACGCCGGTCGGCGGTGTGCCGGATGTTTCCGGATTTGCGCAGTTAGCGCGTTGCTACGAAGAGAACCGAACGCAATTGCTGACTTCTGTCGCAACGATCTTCGGGCTGTTGTTGCTGACACTCGGTGCGTGGATCTGGGCGGGTCGAGCCACCGGACATCGTTATTGCGCGCGGCGTGCAACTGGATTGGTTGTGGGATTTGTCGCGGTTCTGTTGGCGGCAATGATGGGCGTGCGGTTGGTGAATGACGTCGCTGCTTACGCGGCGGTGACACCGAGCGAAATCACGTTCCTCGCGCCGGTGCAACAGGCCGGAAGTGTGTTGACCGTGGAAGTGGCGAATGTCGCAAAACCGATCGTGTCAGGCGGAGTGTTTGCATCGCTGGTGCTGGGAGCGATTGCCGCTGGATTGTGGTTTGCGGCGTGGCGGCGAAATGGATGGAGTGCGTGGAGTTTGCAGGTGATTGGTGGGCTGTTGTTGGCGTGGGCCGCGTTGCGATTGCCGAATGGCGCGCCGTGGTTCTTCGTCGTGCTCGCAGGTCTTATTGTGGTTCACGTGTTGACTCCGCTGTTGCGACAACTCTGGCTCGTGCCGCAGCGAGTGGCAGAGGAAACGAAAGTGGCTTCGGCAACAGCGGCGATGTTAATCGTCGGTTTGCTCGGGCTCGTGGGAAGCGGTTGTGCGACTTCATCGAAGGCAAAAGTATCGGCGGCGGCAGATGTGCCGGAGCTTGTGACGCAGCAGATAATGGTTGAGAAGGAATTCGTCACAGGGACAGCGAAGATTCGATGGGGAGCGGAGAAAGGCGCGGTGTTGACCGTGTTGACCGAGCCAGCGGTGTTGACGCGCTTTAGTGGTGGAACTGAAGTGCAGCTTCAGCAGGCGACTGAAAACGGCAGACGCGTGCAACAGGTCGTCGCGCAGCGGAGCGGCACGTTTGATCTGGAAGTGCGATATCAGGTGCGCATCGCGAAAGGAGCGAGCGAGAGTAAGTTCGGATTGCCAACGCCGTATGGTCTGGTGAATCGCGCGGAAGTGATGGTGCTGCGCCAGGACGTGGACGTGTTTTCCGCGCAGGCTGTTTCCGTGCAGCGGGAATTTGTGAACAGCAACACAGTGGCGAAGCTGGTGCTTTCGCCGGTGACGGGCGCGCAACTGGGTTGGAAACCGCGCAGTCGTGATGCGAAACACGAGAAAGCGGTGTTCTATGCGGAGTGGTCGCAGCTTTACGTTCCGGCGGCAGGAGTGATTGAAGGCGCGCATCAGGTGGCGATTCGACCGGCGCAAGGTGAATTGACGGAATTGCTGTTCAACGTGCCTCGTAGGGTCACTGTGACGGACGTGTTGGATGGAAATCTTCGAAAGCAAGAAGCCGAGTCGCGGGTGTCGCTGTGGCGATTCGATCCGGACACGCGGAAACTGCGTGTGACATTGGCGCGACCGCAATCGCGTCCGTTCACGGTGCTCGTGCGGTCGCAGGTATCAATCGGGACGTTTCCGATGGAGCAAACGGTCGGATTGCTTTCGGTGGCTGGCGCGGCGGGAGAAATTGGTTTGCTGGGTCTGGCTACCGGGAATGAAGTGCAATTGGATCAGGTGAATGTCGAAAAATTATCGGCGCTCAATCTGGAAGATTTTCCGGCGAACCTTGTGCCGACGTTAAGTGCGCAGATTCCGGGGCTGACCGTGCGGCGCGCGTTTCGTTACGCGGATTCAGGGGCGACGGTTTCGTTGCAAGCGTCAGCAGTAGAACCCGACGTACGCGTCGAAACGCAGGACACATTGTCGCTCGGAGAAGATCGCACGGTGTTGGCGTCGAGTGCGACGGTAGATATTTCGCGGGCGGGAATCTTTCGATTGAGCTTCGTTCTGCCGAACGGTTTCGACGTAGAATCCATCAGTGGTGCGGCGATGAGTCATTGGACGGAGTTGAAAACTGAAGTGGGACGCGTCATTACGCTGCATCTGAAAGGAAAAACGGAAGGCCGACAGCAATTTTCTATCAGCCTCGCCGGCAGCGGCGTGAAAGCGACGCGCGGTTGGGTGGTGCCGCAACTGAGTTTTCGTGAAGCGAATAAACAGCAAGGCACGTTGTTGGTCGTGCCGGAGCAAGGCATGCAATTGCAGACCGTGACGGCGGAGGGATTGTCGCAATTGGATCCGCAACGCGCCGGGATTCGACAGAAAGGCGTGTTGGCGTTCCGGATTTTGCAGTCGGCGTGGCAACTTGCGTTGGACGTCGAGCAGGTCGAACCGTGGGTTCAGGTGACGAGTTTGCAACACGCAACTGTGACCGAGGCGCAGGTGAAAATTTCGGCAAACCTGCGGTATCAGATCGAAAACACCGGGCTAAAGACGTTGCATGTGTATTTGCCGACCAATGCCGAAAGCGTGCGATTCAGCGGGGATCTGGTCGCGGATTTTTTGCGCAAGCCGGATGCGGTGACGAACGGACTTCAATTGTGGGAAGTGAAGCTGCAACGGCGCGTGATTGGTTCGTATCTCTTGCAGGTGAATTATCAGACGTTGATGCCGGAGCAGGCGGACGAAGTTGTATTGCGTGGGGTGCGCGCGAGTGAGGTGAATTTGCAACGCGGATTTGTGACAGTGCAAACCGGCGGTCGCGTGCAGGTGAATCCCGACGCAACGTCGCAGTCATTGCAGCCGACCGAATGGCAAAGTGTTCCACGGTCGTTGCAGCAGAATCTCGGAACAGTGTTGGCGAATTACGCGTTTCGGTTGGTGGATCCGGCGTTTGCGTTGCCGTTGAAACTGGAGCGACACGAAGCGGTAAAGCTGTTGCCGGCGCGTGTGCATCAGGTGGAGTTCACGTCGGTGATTTCGGATGCGGGGGTAATGTTGACGCAGGCACGGTTGGAAATTTCACCGGGCGACAAGCGATTGTTGCACGTGAAGCTGCCGGTTGGAGCGAACTATTGGTTTGCGTTTGTGAACCAAAACGGTGTTTGGCCCTGGCGCGAAGGAGCGACAATTCTGATTCCGTTGGATCAACCGTCGCGCGACGAGAAACCCGTGCCGGTGGAAATTTTTTACAGCAGTCAGGTGGGTAAAGGCGGACGCGATCTGGATTTGGAGTTGCTCGCGCCGAAGTTTGATTTGCCGCTGGAGAACATTACCTGGCGCGTGCATTTGAACGAGAAATGGGAAGTGAAACGATGGGCGGGCACGATGCAGTTCGCCGACGAACGATTGGAGGCCGCGACGGGGACGTTGGATTTGCAGAGTTATCTGCAACGCGAAGTGATGTGGCAACGCGAGAAAACGCAGGAAGCGGAGCAACTATTGGCGTTCGGAAATCGCGCGTTGGAACTCGGAGCGCCGCAACAGGCGCGGCGCGCGTTTCAATCTGCTTACGGGTTGAGCACGCACGACAATGCGTTCAATGAAGATGCGCGCGTGCAGTTGCATAACTTGAAATTGCAGCAGGCGCTGGTGGGATTGAATGTGCGACAGGCGGCGACCCTTGGCGATACGACGGGATTGAGTAAGCGATTTCGCGATCTGCGTGGAGCAAAGGAGTTGAATTACACACAGCAAGACGCGAAAGGAATTATCGAGCGCAATGACGCGGAGGAAAATGCGGCGACGATGCGATTGGCGGAAAAACTGATTCAGCAACAGGAGGCTGCCGTGCCAGCGGCGGCGGCAATTCGTGCCAGCATTCCAACGCAAGGTCGCGTGTTGACATTTCAGCGTTCGGTGGCAGTGGACCGAGAAGCGGATTTGCGCGTTAGCCTCAAGGCTGGCGCAGCACGAACGGCGTCCGCGGGAATGAAGGTAATGATGTTGGTGACGACGTTGCTGGTATTCGGCGGAACAGCAGCAATGATCCGGTTGGTTCGCGGCTCAGCGCGAGCGAATGTCGGAGTTTAAGTTGCGTGAGGCAGAATGTTATCGCGATCCAAACCGCGAATTTAAGTGTGGTTTAACGGCAGTAGAATTTTGGGAGACGGATTTTCTCGCGTGACCCTATGGGCAGAGCTTTGGCACGATGCGCATTATCGCATAGCCAAAGATTCATGAACGCTCAGGTCGCACCCTTCGAACTGCAAGAATTTGAAAAACTGTTGAACAAGGCGAATCACGACGCCTCTGGATTCGCGAGTTTTTTTACGACAGGCGATATCTGGGTGACGCGCGTGCCGGCACGGCTGGATGTGATGGGCGGCATTGCGGATTATTCCGGTGCGAATGTCTGTGAAGCAGTGCTGGGGCGCGGCGTGCTGATGGGATTGCAGCCGCGGACGGATCGGACGTTGCGCATTCGCACGATGCACGCGGGTTTGAAAGCGCTGCCGGTGGAGACGCGCTTGCCGTTGAATTATTTCGAAAGCGCAAACGGGTTGGCGGATTACGCGGAGATTCGGGAATTATGTCAGGCGAATCCGTTGGCGAACTGGTCTTCGTACATCGTTGGCAGCATTTTCACGTTGCTGCGGGAGGAGCAAATCAAACTGCCGTACGGATTCAATCTGCTGCTGTTGAGCGCAGTGCCGATGAATGTCGGGATTGGCAGTTCGGCCGCGGTGGAAGTGGGAACACTGACGGTGTTGAATGCTTATCTGAATTTGAATCTCGCGCCCGGGCGAATCGCGCAACTCGGACAGATGGCGGAGAATCACGTGGTTGGCGCGCCGTGCGGCATCATGGATCAAACGGCAATCGCCAGCGGACGCCAAGGGTGTTTGACGCACATTTTGTGTCGGCCCGGTGAAGTGAAAGGCGAAGTGGCGATTCCGCGCGGCACGGGATTTGTCGGTATCAACTCGATGGTGCGGCACAGTGTTGCGGGAAATCCTTACAAAGATACGCGCATCGGCGCGTTCATGGGGCGACGCATCATCAATCAACTGCGCAGCGAAGCCGGTCAATCTCCGTTGCGCTATCTGACGGAGTTGAGCGTCGCGGAATTCCGATCGAACTATGAAGGCCAATTGCCGGAGGAGATTCTGGGTTCGGAATTTTTACAGCGCTACGAGACGCACGAAGATGCGGTGACGGAGATTTCGCCGGATGCGACCTATTGCGTGGTCGGGCCGACGCGGCATCCAGTCGAGGAAAATGAACGGGTGTTGAAATTCATGGACGCGTTGCGCGCGGCGAATGCAGGCGATGAGAGCGCATTGGTCGTCGCGGGGGAATGTATGTTTGGCGCGCATGACAGTTATCGGAACAACTGTCATCTCTCGACGGAAGAAGTGGATTTCCTGGTGAACACCGTGCGGGAACGCGGCACGAAATCAGGATTGTATGGTGCAAAGATTACCGGCGGCGGCACCGGCGGCGCCGTGGCGGTGTTCGGACAATTGGAGGCGTTGGCACGGGAGATTCCGAAAATTGCGAAGGAATATTCGCGACGCATTGGCCAGATGCCGGACCTTTTTGAAGGTACTTCTCCCGGTGCGATAGAATTCGGTGCGCGACGTTATTCCTTCGGTGCGCAAGGTTGGTGGCAGCAGGTGTTGCACTGATTTGGAAATTCTCATGAGCCAATCACTCGTTCGCAAAGCAGTCATTCCCATTGCCGGACTCGGAACGCGACACTTTCCGGCGTCGCACGCCGTGAAAAAGGAATTGTTTCCCGTAGTTGGTCCGGACGGTATCGCGCGAGCTTTGTTTCATTATCATCTGTTGGAACTCGAAGCCGTCGGAATTGAAGAGATTTGCATCATCGTGCAACCGGGCGAAGACGAAATGGTGCGAGCGTATTTGCGTGGTCCGGACGACGCGTATCTGAAGCGGCTGGCGAAGTATCCGGCCTTGTTGCGCGAAGCGGAACAGATGCGCGGCTTTGCGCGGCGCGTGAGTTTTGCGGTGCAAACCCAGCAGGAAGGATACGGTCACGCGGTGTTTCAGACCAAAGCATTTGCGAACGGCGAAATGGTTTTGCTCGGTCTCGGCGATCATCTGTTTCGTGGTAAAACGGTGTCGCCGTATCGCGAACTGGCGGAGATGGCTGCGATTTCTGAAGGGAAAAGTGTCTCGGCGGTGAACCGGATTACGGCGGTGGAGTTGAAAGGTTACGGCACGATTGCCGGGCGCCGACGTGCAGCGCAACCGCGATTGATTGATGTGTCACGGATTATCGAGAAACCCGGTGTGGAAGTTGCGCGGGCGGAATTGCACGTGAATGAGCTTCCACCGGAAACCTGGTTAGGTTGGTTCGGGATGCATCTGCTCGCGCCGAGCATTTATGAGATCCTCGGCGAAATGATCCGCGACAATGTCCGTGACAACGGTGAGTTTCAATTGACTCGCGCCCAGGAATTGCAACGACAGCGCGAAGGCTATCTGGCGCTGGAGATGATCGATGCGCGGCGATTTGATTTTGGTGTACCGGACGATTTCGTCGCCAGTGTGCAGGCTTTTCGAGGGAAATAGTTTGAGTCGCGTAAATCTTCAAATCTGCGGGGAATCGTCGGGAGAGGGATGGTAGCGCGTACGGGAATCGAACCCGTCTTTCAGCCTTGAGAGGGCCGTGTCCTAGCCGATAGACGAACGCGCCAGACAGCCAGCGCATCCTAACGGCCCAGCGCTTCTTGTCACGTCCATTTTCGCATCGCTGGCCTCTGAGTGCGGTGACTTCACTGCCATTTGTCGCTCTATTGCGGAGCGCAGAAATCCCGTGCTGATGTGCAAAGTGGCGGAAGGTTTTGGCGTTGAGACCGCCGGTGGCCAAACTTACGATTACGTCAGTCCATGAAACTCATTCGGGCAACGTATTGCCGCGCTGCCGGATCGCCATAGAACTGCCTGTTGCAGTTTTTGCCGGATCGGAGTTCGACGCTCCAATTTATGAAACGTAAGAAGCTCGGTTTGATTCATACGTCGGCGACGCTTGTGCCGGTGTTCGCAACATTGTGCAAAGAGAAGTTGCCGGGCGTGGAGGTGTTCAACATCGTCGATGATTCGCTGGTGAAGGGAATTCGCGAGGCGGGAACGCTGACCGCAACCATCGCGCGGCGAGTGGCCGGTTATCTGGAATCAGCTGAGTTGGCGGGCGCGGATTACATCATGGTGACGTGTTCGTCTGTCGGGCCGGCAGTGGAAGCGGGCGCGAAATTGATTGGAGTGCCGGTGTTGCGCGTGGATCAACCGATGGCGGATCTGGCAGTGGCGACAGGTAAACGCATTGGCGTCATTGCCACGTTGTCCACGACGCTTGAGCCGACGGCGGATTTGATTCAGCGGCGCGCGGCGTTGGCGGGGAAGGAGATTGAACTCACATCCAAACTGGTTGAAGGCGCATTCGAGGTGCTCATGGCTGGCGACGGTGCAACGCACGACGCCAAGATTGCTGGAGCATTGAAGGAGCTGTCGCAGCAAGTGGAGGTGATCGTGCTCGCACAAGCTTCGATGGCGCGCGTGGTGGATTCACTCGATACAACGGAGCGGCGAGTGCCGATTCTCGCGAGTCCGGAAATCGCCGTGAATTATCTGGCAAGCGTTCTGTGAAGAACAACCCACATCCAGCGTTCGACACCGAACCTTTGCCACAGCACTCGTGCGAGTCGCTTTGGTTGTCGAGTGTTCGGAATCGGCTGTTCGCTGTTTTTCAAATCAGATGAATTCCTTCTGGCAACCCGCGCTCGTCATTCTTGCTCTCGCATTTGCAGTCGGGTTGCGTTTTCTCTCCAAATTGCGTGGATATCAATTCACCGCGTGGATCGTCGTCGCGGTCGTGGCGGGAATGATTTATCCGCAGCACTTACTGAAGGTCGGCGACTTCGACTTGCGTAATAAATGGCTCATTCTCTTCATCGTGCAGGCGGTGATGTTTGGAATGGGCACGCAGATGAAACTCGCGGATTTCAAAGGCGTGGTGAAGATGCCTGGAGCAGTGGCGATTGGTGTCGCAGGACAGTTCACCATCATGCCGCTGGTGGGATTTGCGCTGACGCGAATCTTCTCATTCGAACCGGAAATTGCGGCGGGAATTATTTTAATCGGCTCGTGCTCAGCGGGGCTGGCGTCGAATGTGATGGCATACATCGCGAAGGCGAATCTCGCGTTGTCCATCACGATGACGGCGATAACGACGGCGCTGGCGCCGATCATGACGCCGATGTGGATGAAGTTGTTGGCAGGCGAATTAATCGAGGTGAAGCCATTCCACATGATGATGGAAATCATCAAAATGGTCATCGTGCCGATTGGCGCGGCGCTGCTGCATGATTATCTCACGTTTGCAAAGCCACGCGGTCGGCGTGTCGTTTATGGCATCGGCGGATTAGCGGTGGTCTGGTTGAGCATCATCGCGTTCGGCGGAGGGAATTGGTTTAAAGGGAATGTAGCGGCGGCGATTTTGCCGTGGATTGGAGTTGTGGGCTTTGCGTTGGCGGCGGTTCTCGCAGGTATTCTGTATCATCATGCGACGCGTGTAATCTCGCGTTTGCCGGGGCTGATGCCGATCGCATCAATGTCTGGCATTGTCTATTTCACAGCGGTCACCACGGCGGCGGGACGTGATAATCTTTTGCAGATTGGCGGGTTGCTGTTTCTTGCAGCGATTTTGCATAACACGTTTGGTTACGTGTTTGGCTACGGATTGGCGCGGTTATGTCGATTGGATATTGCCTCCGCGCGCACGATTGCGTTTGAAGTCGGTTTGCAGAATGGCGGCATGGCGTCGGGAATCGCGGGGTCGCTCGGCAAACTGGGAACGATGGGATTGGCTGCGGCGATTTTCAGTCCGTGGATGAATGTGAGCGGATCGGTGCTGGCGAATTTCTGGCGGAAGCAAGCCGAGGCAAAAACATCAACTGTGGAGCGGTCGGCGTTCGAGAAGTTTTAGAGCTGACGGCGTTTTGTTCACCTCACTTTGCCAAAAGTCGGAGGAAACCGGTCTGGCTTTTTGCTCGAAGTCGGCACAGGTTAGGGAACGCATGAAACCCGGAACTCTCTCAATCGTTGTCGGCGTGTCGCTATTTTTGAACTGCGTAGTGATTGCCGGTGAACCGCTGAAGCTTTGGTATCGCCAGCCGGCGGCGGAATGGGTGGAAGCGTTGCCGGTCGGGAACGGTCGCATCGGGGCGATGGTTTTCGGTGGCATCACGAACGAACGGATTCAGTTCAACGAATCCACGCTTTGGGTCGGTGATCCACGGGATTATTCACGGCCCGGTGCAGCCGAACATCTGGGGACGATTCGGCAGTTGCTTTTCGCTGGCAAACAAAAAGAGGCTGAGCAATTGGCGATGCGGGAGTTCATGAGTCAACCGTTGCGTCAGATGCCGTATCAACCGTTCGCCGATTTGCGACTGAGTTTTCCTGGCCACCAAAACGCGACGGATTATCACCGCGAACTTGATCTCGATACTGCAGTTGCCAAAACGAGCTATCGCGTGGGGCATGTTCGCTACGAGCGGGAAACGTTTGCGAGTGCGCCGGATCAGGTGTTGGTGACGCGGATTACCTCAAGCTTGAAAGGGCAATTGTCGTTCACGGTGGAATTTGATTCGCCCCACACCAACAGCGTCGTAACTAAAGGAGGATCTCGCGAAATAGTTCTGACGGGTCGCATGCGCGACATTTACAACACGGTATTGATTCATCATCCGTTGCGGTTCGAAGCGCGGCTGCAAGTGCGCGCTGACGGCGGCAAAGTGGCGGTGGTGAATAATCGAATCGAAGTCACGGGCGCGAATTCCGCGATGCTGATTCTCGCGGCGGCGACCAGTTTTAAAAATTTCGTCAATGTCAGCGCAGATCCGGCGAAGCGTTGCGAGGACGTGTTGCGAGCCGTGCAACGGAAAGATTGGGAGCGATTGTATGCGGCGCATGTGACCGACCATCAACGTTTGTTCCGACGAGTATCGCTCGATTTAGGACAGGGAGAGCAGATGAAGTTACCGACAGACGAACGGTTGCGGCGCGCGCCGGAAACGCCAGATCCTGGGTTGGCAGCGTTGGTGTTCCAGTATGGACGATATCTGCTGATTGCGAGCAGTCGTCCTGGTGGGCAGCCGGCAAACTTACAGGGCATTTGGAACGAAAGTCTGCGTCCGCCGTGGGACAGCAAGTACACGTGCAACATCAATGCGGAGATGAATTATTGGCCCGCCGAGGTGGCGAATCTCGCGGAATGTCACGTGCCGTTGTTTGATGCCATCGAGGAGTTGGTGATTTCAGGTCGGCGCACGGCGAAGAATCATTACAACGCGAGTGGCTGGGTGTTGCATCACAACTTCGATCTTTGGCGCGGCACGGCGCCGATCAATCATTCCGATCACGGTATCTGGGTGACGGGAGGCGCGTGGCTCTGTCAGCATTTGTGGTGGCACTACCAATTCAGCGGCGACAAAACGTTTCTCATGAAGGCGTATCCGATCATGAAGGAGGCGGCGTTGTTCTTTGTGGATTTTCTGATTGAAGATCCGCGCAGTGAAAAGAAATGGCTCATCAGCACGCCGAGCAATTCGCCGGAGCAGGGCGGGTTGGTTGCCGGGCCGACGATGGATCATCAAATCATCCGCGACCTGTTCGCCAATGTGATTGAAGCCGCATCGATTCTGGGGGTGGACAAAGAGTGGCGCGAAGGGTTGAAGAATTTGCGCGCGCGCATTGCGCCAAATCAAATCGGCAAACACGGGCAATTGCAGGAATGGCTCGAAGACAAGGATGACCCGAATAACAAGCATCGCCATGTCTCGCACCTCTGGGGTGTGCATCCGGGAAATGAGATTACGTGGCAGATGACAAACTTTTTCAATGCGGCGCGGCAGTCGCTGATTCATCGCGGTGACGAAGCGACGGGCTGGAGCATGGGATGGAAGATCAATCTGTGGGCGCGTTTTTTGGATGGTGATCACGCGTATGTGATTTTGCGAAACCTGTTGCGACCGGCGAAGAGCAGAGAGGCGCGCGGTGGCGGCGGATTATACAACAATCTGTTTGATGCGCACCCGCCGTTTCAGATTGATGGAAACTTCGGCGCAACTGCGGGAATCGCGGAAATGTTGTTGCAAAGTCATATTCGCGATGAAGAGGGAAACTATGTGTTGCATCTGTTACCGGCTTTGCCGAGCGCGTGGCCGAATGGAAGTGTGAAGGGATTGCGCGCACGCGGTGGTTACGAAGTGGATCTCGCGTGGAAGGATGGAAAGCTGACGTCGTATTCAGTCCGCAGTGAGCGACAAAAGGCGGCGCGAGTTTTGCACAATGGCCAGCGATACGAGTTGGATTTGGCGAGCAAATCCGTGCGACCGATTCGGTGAAACCAAAATGGCTGTGAGTTCTGAAAAGGCGAATTCGTACAGATATTTCATCTGAGAAAACAAAACAGGCTTGGTGTTGCCACCAAGCCTGAACCCACCATGAATTCGGTTCACCCGAACCTGGTAAAGTGAGTTAGCTGCGAGAGCTTCGCCGGCGCGCGAGCAGGGCGGTTAAGGCAAGGCCGCCCAAAGCCGCGACGCTCGGTTCGGGCACCTGACCCAGTTCGACGCGGAACAGTTTTGTGTCGAAGACGTCGTAAGCGACATCGTTGCCATCGGGGCGGAATTGGAACGTGTCGTAGGCAAAGCTGTTCGGAGTGGTGTCGGTGTAAGAAACCGAGAGCTGACCGACGCCGTTCAAATCGCCTCCGGACATCGTGGCGACGATGTCCAGTTCACCGCCTGCGGTGCGGGTCAACAGCACGGTCAACATGTATTCGGTGTCAGCGACATAACCGGTATTGCCCGAAGTTCCATCGCTGGCAAGTCCGGTCCAGGCAGCGCCAGCACTCAGCAAAGCGGCGCTTCCGGCATTGCGTTCCATCAGCTCCAATGGTCGGCTGTGGCTCAGGGATGGCGACATGTTCAGAAACAGGCCGTAACCGGCGTAGGCGGCATCTCCGGGCGAGGCCTCGGACGATACACGCGCATCGGATGGGCTGTTGACCAACGCGACCCGCAAGCCCTGACTGGTGTTAGCGCCGACAGTGCCGGACACCGAGAATTGCCAGGTCAATTTCAGGAAGTCGCCTGCGTTCGCCAGGGTGACTTCCGAGCCTTCCGCCGTGAAATAGGTGGTGATCGAAGAGGAACTCGTGCTGTTCTGTGTCAATCGCAATGGGCCGCCGGAGCTGACCGTGAGTGCGCCTGCGCCACCGCGAAACCACGCTGATTCGATATCGCCATCGGAGTCTCCGTCCACGCCGTATTCCGAATACGTCGGCGAGGCGGGGTCATTGCGATTGCCGTCTAAAAATGTATCGCGAACGAGATCGGCGGCGAAAGCCGGCGTCGCGGCCAAAGCGCCCGCGATGGCAACAAGAAGAGCTTTTTGACTACGTGGTTTCATAGGTGTGTTGGTGTTGTTTTTGGTTTTTTCCCGGCAGACGCAATACGGGTACGGCATGCACGAGGATGGCTGATTCAGGAAAACTCTAAACCCGAAGGCGGAACTGTCATTGTGAAAAATCTGCATTTGCAATGAGCGATTGAGCATCGTTCGGTCGTCCGAAAAATTACGCATCAGGGAGCGAACGGTCCTTTGCCAGCGCCAGCACCATTCGTGACGACATCGGGAACGAGATGTGTCTCTGCGAGCGAATAGACGTACGGAACGGGATTCAGTCCGTTGGGTTCATTCGAGAGAACATCTGTGCCAGGAATCTGAATGGAATTGGAGTCATTGCCGATCAACCACATGGTGTTGACCTCGATATTGTTCGTTGCGAAAACCTTTCCGTCCACGCCGGTGGTGCGATACAGCTCCCAGACATTTTTGACGGAATCGAAGTAGTTATTCTCGACGAGAATTTCCGAACCGACGGCGGCGCGAATGCAGTAGTTGTTACCGGTGGCGTTGTAAAAATTGTTGTAAAGGTGGACGCGACCAAATCGGACGCGTGGCATGCGTTCATGCACAAATTGCCCCCACCAATTGTGATGGAACGTGATGTGGAGTTTTCCTTCGTCTTCGTCGGCGTTGTTGTCGCTGTGGCCGACCAGATTGGAGAACCGATGTTCAGCCGAGGGATTCGTATAGTAGAAATGACACCACGAAACTGTTACCCAATCCGCAGCGTGACTGATGTCGAGGTTTCCATCATCGCCGTCCACGAACGTGCAATGATCGACCCAGACATTGAGACATTCCTGTAACGTCAGGCCGTCTTTATCACCGACGCCGGACGGATTGGTGAAAGTGATGTTGCGAATGATGACGTTGTTGTTTTGAAAGACTTTGAGATCGCCAATCAACTTCGCGTCAGTGCCAAAGCCGATGATGGTTTTGTTATCGCGCACGCGGACGTTGGAATTTCCGAGATCAATCGTTCCGGAAACATGAATGTTGTACGGGACGTTCGTGCCAACGTAGTGATTGAAATCTGCAAAATTGTTGACCACCACCGTCGGTCCGCCAGCGCCTCCGGTCGTGCCGCCGTTCAATGTCGCATAACCATCCGGTGTACCTTCCGGTGGTGGCAACGCGATAGTCAGTTGCGCCAACGCGCTGGTGACCACACCGAAGGAATTGGTGATGACGACGTGATAACTCCCCGCGTCGGCCAATTGCGCGTTGGTCACGATGAGTGAATTCATCGTTGCTCCGGGCAACGGTGTATTTGTGTTGAAAAACCATTGGTAGGACAGCGGCGCAGTGCCGATGGCTGTGACGGAAAACGGAGCGTTTTGGCCGGCGGGAACAGTGATGTCTTTCGGTTGAAGCGTGATTTGCGGGACAAACCCGACCGGCAAAGAACCGCCGAGTTTCAGTGCGTAGAATTGTTGCAGCGCGTTCGGATTAATTGGATTTGTAACAGCGAACGTTCCATCAGCGGCGAAAGTGTTGGTGGCGATGGCGCTCCAATCGGTCAACGGCTGCACAAGATTATCGCTGACGAGCAGTTGATATGTGCCATGCGGCGTGCCGTTCGTGCCCCGAAGAATAATCGCCGCACCTTCTTGAAGCGCTTCGGTGATGCGCGGAATAATGGGCGACACCGGGCCGGTAGTGGGTGTGACGTCGGCCCAGGTGCGGCCGATGCGCACTTCGTCGAGGCAAAGCACGCCGCTGGCTTCGGTGCGATGCGAAATGAAAAACGCGTTGAGTGTGGTGACGTCCGAGCCGCTGGTGGTTGAAATCGTTGGCGGCGGGACTTCGGGTTCTGCCACACCGAGGGCAGTGGGGTTCAGCCAGAGCGCGACTTCATCATCGCCGGATGCAGCGCTGATCCAGCGATAAGCAAAAACAATGAGATGCGTCCCGGGAACAAGCGGATCGGTCGTTACGGCAGCAGGTGTGTCGCCGCTCTTCACCAGTTGCAATTGATTTGCGGCATTGAGAAAAACTCCGGCGCTGGCGTTGCCGGAACTGGTTGAATTGCGAAAATAAGCCACTCGGCGCGAGCCGGTTTGGGGAGCGCGTACTTCGAGCAGGAACGACGCGTAGAGAGTTGGTGACGTCGCATCAATGGTGGCGGCTGGTTCCAGGACAACGCCGCGATCGCGATTGCTGGACGGAGCCCCGCTCAACAATACGCCGCGCGAATTTTCACTGGTAACCAATCCAGGAAAGCTCAGCGCCGCGGCGCTGGTGTTGGTGGGGCTGCCGTTTCCAGTGCTATTGCCGGTTGTCCATACGCTGCTGCTGTTGCCGGATCCGAGACGTTCCCCTTCAGCGTAGGAATTCGGAAAGGGTTCATAGAACGGCAAACTGACGGCTAGTGCGGAACTGATGCACGCGAGGCCGGTCGCGGCGATTACAACGGGATATTTCATACGACGGGGATTACGACCAGACTTCAATTTTTCGGTTACATCAACTTCAGACAGATTTTCGAACGGCTTTTAACGCCCTCCCAATTCCCCATCGATCATTACTTCTGAGCGGAGACTTGATTTGAAAATATTTTCCTGGCGGCGGACTGCTTACGGCGCGTTTCGGAGTTTGAAATTTACCACCACCAGTGACGGCTGTTACTCCAATCAACGCGTACCGCCATTCGCTTGAAGGGCCGCCACGATGCGTGAGCGTCCTGAAACAGAATCATTCCACCGTCCGGGGTGCGCGTGGCCATGTGGCTGCTGTTATATCCGTTCGGAATGATTTGCGGATTGGCAGTGTTTACGCCGGTGAATTTGTCGTTCAGGTTGCCGCCGCCTTCGGAAATAACCACATCGGTTACGAGTTCCGTGTCCGCGATGTTGTTGGTCGGGGAAATGGGGACGGACAGTTTTTGGATGTACGGACGATTGTCTCTTTTACGCGCCGGACGACCGGAGTCATAGTCAGCGCTGCCGACGGGTTGCCGTTCGAACAACCAGCAATAGGTCGTAACGCGATATTGCACGCCGTTGTTGGAGGGAGGCGTTGTCGTCGAATTGAAATAATACCAATTATCAATGTCGGTGACGCTGGCGCGCGTGCCCGGGCAATAGAGCAGTTGTCGTTTTCCGCCTGAATCAGACAGCGCATCGGCGGCGGCGCGGGGGAGGTCCCACAATGCCGAGCCTGGCCGGCTTCCAGTGGCGTTATAATTGGGCTGCGGTACGTTATCCTTGTTGTCGGTTGCGTAGATGTTGAAGGCGATGCCCAATTGTTTCATGCCGCTGAGGCATCTGGTTTTCTTGGCTTTTTCTTTGGCGTTTGCCAGAGCGGGTAACAACATCGCCGCCAGAATCGCGATGATAGCGATCACTACGAGCAACTCAATCAGCGTGAATCCATGGCGGGGCTGGTTGGGGGTGGCGGTGTATTTCATAAATTGGACTAGACCGCTCGCGTCCACGATGGGGCCGCGGTCGGTCGGGTAATTGTGCTCATTAACGAAACTATCACGAGACCCTGCGGTGTCAGCCCCCGCCTTTCTGCATAGCGAAATGAAAAATGAGCACGTTTTTTGCAAGGCCCGCAGGTTTGTGCAAACCGTCGATTCGCCGGAGGCGATTGCCAGCGGGCCAGTTGGAGAAGCTGGAAAAATAAAACCGGCGCGAATCCGTTCGACTCGCGCCGGTTCTGGGTCGCTAAAGCTTTAGAAACTCAAAGACGCTTTTCGTCGGCGTCGATGAAGTCCACAAAGTTCTGGATGTCGTCGCGATGCGCGAGACCGGCCTGTTCTTTGCGCATTTTCAAACGCGCGATTCCTTCCGCGTCGTCCGGAGCGGGATAGTTCAACATATTTTGCAGCAACGCCGCTTTGTCGGCGGGACTTTTCTTCACGTGTTTTTTCACCCAATCGCACACTTCGCCGTCGGTGATAGAATTTTTCACCACTTCGACCATTTGTTCGTGCGTGACTCCAGCAGCGTCGAGCCAGCCTTTATCAAAACCCTTCGTGCCGTAGTTGGGTTGATAATCAGCGTGTAGTTTGCCCGCCAGATGCAGGCGAATCTTGTCAATGTAGCGAGGCAGATGCGGCCAACCATCCATCGTTTCGCGCGGGCTGCGCGGATAAATAATATTGCTCATGCCTGAATCATTGGCCGGGGCGATGGAAGCTGTCAATGGCGCGCCACAGCGTGATGCGAATGTTTTTCTGCTTTTTCAATCCGGCATAACCGGCAATCCTGCAGGCGCGGCGACGCTGAACATTTTGATTCCGATTCATGAACGAAGAGAAATTGAACACCGATCAGAAGGCGCTTCAGATCAATCTCGACAAAGCCAAGTACGGCACCTTCGCGGAAATCGGCGCGGGACAGGAAGTCGCGCGCTGGTTCTTTCGCGTCGGCGGCGCAGCAGGCACCGTCGCGAAAACGATTTCTGCGTACGACATGACGGTGAGCGACGCGATTTACGGTCCGGCGGACCGTTACGTCAGTCGGCAACGACTGCAAGCGATGCTCACGCACGAGTACAATCTCGTGGTGGAACGACTCGACAAAGTGCGCGGCGACAAAACCGCGTTCTTTGCGTTCGCTAACACGGTCACCACGCGCAGTTTCACGCGTCGTGAAGACGGTCACGGTTGGATGGGCATCCGCTTTCAAGGCGCGCCACGTCAACGTCCCTCCGAAATCATCATTCACGTGCGGCTGCTGGATCCCGAGCCGGTGCGCGAACAGGAAGCGCTCGGCATCATCGGCGTGAACCTCATTCACTCCGCGCATTTTCAGGCGCATAGTCCGATCAATCTGCTCAAGTCGCTGCTGGACGGTTTGACGCGCGAGCGGGTGGAGATTGATATGGTGAAATTTTCCGGGCCGTGTTTCGCGGGCGTGGACAATCGGTTGATGGCGTTGCAACTCGTGGAATTGGGCATGAGTGACGCCGCGATGTTTACCGCCGATGGCGAAACGGTCATTCCAGGCGAAATGCTTTACAAAAAACCGGTGCTGGTGGAGCGCGGCAGCTTTCGGCCGCTGACCACGCCGATGCTCGACATGCTCGAACGGGCGCACGAGCAATTTGTGCAGGAAAAGGCGCTGGGCGGCGAAACGCCGGTGACGTTGCTGGAGATGACGCTCAAGCAGCTTCAAGTCGGAGAAGCCATCGATTACGGCGATTTTTTGGATCGCGTGGATACCTTGCGCGCGTTGGGGCGACCGGTGCTCATTTCAAATTTCCGTCGCTATCATCGGCTCGTGCAGTTTCTGTCCAATCACACTTCTAAAATGATCGGGTTGCCGCTGGGGCTGGTTCGCTTGCGCGATGTGTTGGATGAAAAGAATTATACCGACCTCGGCGGCGGTTTGATGGAATCGCTCGGGCAACTCTTCCGAAACGGCGTTAAACTTTACGTTTATCCGTGGCTGAATCGAGAAACGGGCAAGATTATCACGCTGGAAAATTTCGAACCGGCGCCCGGCGTCAAACATCTCTACGAGCATCTTCTGGCGAACGGTTTTGTCGAGCCGATTCGAAATTTCAACGCAGATTATCTGGCGGCGAGTTCTCTTGGTGTGTTGGAGAAATTGCAAGCAGGCGATCCGGACTGGGAAAAACAAGTGCCCGGTCCGATTGCAGAAACTATCAAATCGAAAAAGCTGTTCGGATACCGCTGAGCGCAACGCTGCCAAGGCGCGATGCGAGCTGAGAAGCTGTGCGCGTCCGCTGCCGGTTTAACCAGCTCACGCGATTAATTTGTTTTTAACGGTGATCCGCAGCGAATAGCGGCCGTTGGTTTGGTTCAGTTGCGTGCGCGCCGAAAAGGTTTCCGATAGACGAGCGTTCGTGAGGACGGATTTCTTTTTCCCATTCGCAATCACGCGTCCACTCTTCAGCATCAGCACGTTTGAGAACACCGGCATGATTTCCTCCACGTGATGCGTTACCAGCACCAGAGTCGGGGAACCTTTTTTTCGTCCGAGACGTTGGAGAAATTGCAGGAAATGTTCGCGCGCGGCGGGGTCGAGTCCGGCGCAGGGTTCGTCGAGAATCAGTACCGCAGGATTTGCCATTAAAGCGCGGGCGATTAATACGCGTTGCCGTTCGCCTTGCGATAGTACGCGCCAAGGTCGCGCGGCGAGATGCTCGCATTCAACCTGATGTAACCAGCGTTTGGCTTGCGTGCGATCGGTGTGACTCGCGTTGCCCCACAAATCAATCATCGCGTATTTGCCGCTGACGACGCTGTCGAGAGCGAGTTCATCATCAGCCATCATCTGTCGCACGCTGGAACTGACGAGCCCGATGCGTTTGCGCAATTCGCGCCAGTCGGAAGCGCCATAGCGGGCGCCGAGCACAACAATTTCGCCGCTGGTCGGCATGAGATAACCGGTCAGCGCACTGAGCAACGAGGTTTTGCCTGAGCCATTGGCGCCAAGGATAACCCAATGTTCACCGCGCGCGACGCGCCACGAAACATCTTGAAGAATTTGAGTGTCGCCGCGTTGAATCGAGAGATTCGCAATTTCGAGTATGGGTTGAAGCGGGCGGCGCCGAACATTTCTCATGCGCGGTAATCGTAGCGAACTGCCGCGCGTTTGACCAAAGAGTTCTCGCGGGAGAAAAGCTAATTACGGCTCTTGCGAATCAGGTCGAGGCAGTGTTTCACCCACAACAGGCGCTTGCGGGAACGTTCGCCGTTTTGCCCGACGGGCGTCTTAGGTGATTGTTCTGTTGATGACGTGTTTTGAACAGGCCCAACACTGGAAGACGGCGTTTGGCAACTGCGCCGCTTCGGATGTGGAGCAGGGTGATTTCGCGCGTGACGAATCGTCTGCACGATGCGATCGAGCGGAAAACTTTTGAGCAAAAATCCCGATGCGCCACTGTCGCGCGCACGATTTTCCGCTTCGCTGTCGAAGAAAGTGGTCAGCATCAGCACCTGCGTCGAGCGGGAGAGCGATTTGATCGGACGGATGACGTCGAGCCCGTTGGCCTCGCCCATGTGCATGTCGAGGAGAATGACGTCCGGGCCGACTTTGCTGGCGAGCGCACTCAACACGGCGTTCGGCGAATGGAACGTCGCGGTGCAGCGGATGCCGTCGCAGCGATCGAACAGTTCAGCAAGCGTGGTGCGCAGGCGGCGGTTGTCGTCCACCAACCACAGGTTGATGGGCGATCCCGCCGCCGGCGCGAAATTCTCAGCCATTCCGGCGTTCGTGCTGTCGTGGGTTTCGTTCAATGTGCCCGGCATAACAACTTTCCTCGTTTCGACGGCATTGTAGCTAGCGCGATGCCGAAGTTTATTGTCGGCGGAAAAGTAGAGAAAAATGTCGGATTTTCGCAGGAATTCACGAGTTTGGCGATGTTGCCCATGATTTTTGGCGGTGGAGACCTGTTGCGCCGTAATCAAACTGGCCAAACTTCGCCGCACAAAAAGTCCTCGCTCCGTTACGGAACTTTCGCCACCATGCTACCGAATTTTCGCGGGGTAAATCGCCCCGGCTATCCCGGTAAGTTTCGCATGAAGGCAAAAATTATCATTACGCCCAAGAAAGCGGTGCTCGATCCGCAGGGCAAAACAGTTCAGAGCGCGCTTGAACAGATGGGCTACCGCGGTGTCACAGGAGTACACATCGGAAAGTATATCGAGATCGATCTCGCACCCGGCACGGATAAAGTCGCGGCCGAAAAAGCTATCAACGACGCCGCGTACAAATTGCTGAGCAATCCCGTGATCGAAGATTACCGACTGGAGATTGCGGAATAAATCGCCCGTTCATCATGCCAAAGTTTCCGGCGTTAAAGCGTTATTGCGATGAACGAAGCGCGAAAATGCCGCCGATGCTGAAACATTTTAATGATTTAACGCCGTAACGATTCAAGTAACGACTGACAAAATGAATTTCGCCGTTCTTCAATTTCCCGCATCAAATTGCGATCAGGATGCCGTTCACGCGATTCGCCAACTCGGTCATTCCGCGCGCCTGGTCTGGCACAAGGAATCCGCGTTGGGCGATACGGATTGCGTGATCGTTCCGGGCGGCTTCAGCTATGGCGATTATTTGCGCTGCGGCGCGATTGCGCGATTCAGTCCCGTGATGCAAGCGGTGAAACAGTTCGCCGACAATGGCGGATTGGTGATTGGCATTTGCAACGGATTTCAGGTGTTGACGGAAGCGGGGTTGTTGCCCGGCGCGCTGATTCGCAATCGTGATTTGCAATTCCATTGCGAATTCATCCACTTGAAAACGGTCACGAACGATTCGCCGTTTACGAATCGGATTCCGACCGGAAAAATTTTGCGCGTGCCGATTGCGCACGGGGAAGGATGCTATTTTGCGGACGAACCCACGCTCGCAAAACTGAAGGCGAATAATCAAATCCTGTGGCAATACTGCGATACGAGCGGAAATGTCACCGACGCGGCAAATCCTAATGGCGCGTTGTTGAATATCGCGGGCATTTGCAATGAGCGTCGTAATGTTGCGGGATTGATGCCGCATCCGGAACGCGCTTGTGAATCGATTCTGGGAAGCGACGACGGGAAGTGGATTTTTGAAAGTATTTTCGCCGCGTTAGAGGCCAAGAGCGTCGCGCAGGCAGCGTAATTACACTGTGCTGCGTTCGCGCAAGTCGTGGCACAGCCGCAGTACCAGCGGGCGTTCGTAGAGAATCAGGCGCGTGGAACGCACCTCGGTCCAGAAGGGTTTCCCGTTCACAGGTAACATCTGGCACTCAAACGCGATTGTGTAATACGCGTCACCTTCTTTCGTGCCGGCAATCGGCCGCACGTGATCCAAAGCAAGAAATTCGTTCTGCTTGTGACCGAGAATATTCACTCGTGGACAGCCGATCATGGATTCGGCTTTGCGATTGGTATCAATGATTTTTCCGCTGGCTTCATCGGCCAGAAATGCCGCATCGCTCAAACTCTCGAACAGTTCACGATATTTGTGTTCTGATTGGCGCATGGCGCGTTCGGCGCGTTCGCATTCCTCGCGTTCCTTGACTTCCCGCAACGCGCGGTCCACTGCCGGAATCAAGCGCACGGGCCGATGTTTCAGCACGTAATCGGTCGCGCCGTTTTTCAGCGCTTCAATGGCGGTATCTTCGCCGATCGTTCCGGATACGAAAATAAATGGAATGTGCGGACATTTCTGACGCGCAATGTCCAGTGCCCTCCGGCCGTCGAACCCGGGAATCGTGTAATCGGAGAGAATGAGATCGAATCCGCCCGCTTCGAGCGCGGCGATGAATTGCTCGCGCGTCTCGACGCGAGTGATTTTGCAATCCGGCCAACGCGCGGAAAGCATTTCATAATTCAGCTCTGCATCCGCAGGCTCGTCTTCGAGGTTGAGAATGTGCAGATTTGGTTTCATAGCTGGCATTCCCCATCCGTTGGCTGCCAGACACTATAGCCGTGAATCGGGATTGGTAAAGTTACGGGGCTTATTTCTTCACGAAAGGGAAGTGTTAGCTTGTTTCAGGCCGTTGAATAACGCACCCTGCGGTGTCTTTTAGAACGACACTTTATCGGATGACCGAACCAGCCATTACGCCTGAATTAATTCAGAAACATAACCTCACGCCCGAAGAATACGCGCACGCCGTGGAGATTCTGGGCCGCACTCCCACTTATACCGAGCTTGGTGTTTTTTCGGTGATGTGGAGTGAACATTGCAGTTACAAAAATACGCGGCCGCTGCTGAAAACCTTTCCGACGAAGTCACCGAAAATTCTCGTCGGCGCGGGGGAGGAAAATGCCGGCATCATTGATATCGGCGACGGCATCGCGATCGCGTTCAAGATTGAATCGCACAATCACCCGAGCGCGGTTGAGCCGTTTCAAGGCGCGGCCACGGGCGTGGGTGGCATCGTGCGCGATATTTTCACGATGGGAGCGCGACCGGTCTGTGCGGTCAACTCGTTGCGGTTTGGGCCAATCGCTTCCGATGTAGCAGCGGACGCAAGTCTGCTCAAAAACTCCGAATCCGGTCAGAGCCGACTCACGTTGGCTGCTACAAATGAAGCGGGAGCCAGCCTGCGTGAAACAAGTTTGCCCGGAGCAGGCAACGCCGATTTGGAAGCCGCCAGGGATGGGAACTCAGCAGTGGCTAACAATCGTCGTCTCTTCAGCGGCGTGGTCAGTGGCATTGCGCATTACGGCAATTGCTTCGGCATCCCGACCATCGCTGGCGAGGTTTACTTCGACAAAACCTATGAGGGTAATCCGCTCGTGAATGCGTTTTGTCTCGGCGTGTTGCGTCATGAACAGATTACGCGCGGCGCAGCCAAGGGCGTGGGCAATCCGGTGTTTTATGTCGGTCCGGCGACTGGACGCGACGGTCTCGCGGGTGCGGCCTTCGCTTCACAGGATTTAACTGCGGAATCTGCCGAGCAACAGCGCGGCGCGGTGCAGGTTGGCGATCCGTTCATGGAAAAGCTCGTGTGCGAAGCATGTCTCGAATTGCTCGCCACGGGTGCGGTCGCGGGAATGCAGGATATGGGCGCGGCGGGATTGACCTGTTCCACGTGCGAAATGGCCGCGCGCGCCGGCACGGGAATTGAGATTGAACTCGATAAGGTTCCGCAACGTGCGCCGAACATGAGCAGTTACGAAATCATGCTTTCCGAATCGCAGGAACGCATGTTGATCGTGGTGCATAAAGGGCGCGAAGAAGAGGTCAAACGCATTTTCGACAAGTGGGATTTGCCTTGGGCGGAAATCGGCATCATCACCGATACGGGACGTATGGTCGTGCGGCATGGCGGAAAACTCGTCGTAGATATTCCGGCGAAAAAGATCGCCGACGAATCACCCGTGTATCAGCGCGAAGCGGTTGAGCCGGCTTACATCAAAGAGGTGCGTGCGTTCCGGCTCGATGGAATTCCGGATTTAGCGAATGCCGCCGAAGCGGCGGACATTTTGAAGAAACTGCTCGCCTGGCCGAGCATTGCTTCCAAGAACTGGGTCTATCGTCAATACGATCATCAGGTGCGCGATGGCTCGGTCGTTCTGCCGGGCAGCGATGCGGCAGTGATTCGCATCAAGAGTGATTCGTTGCCGGTGATGAGCGCGGAACTCGCCGCGAAGATTGGCGATACGAAAGTTCCGGAGAAACTCATCGCCATGACCGTGGATTGCAATGGCGGTTATGTTTATCTCGATCCGTACGAAGGTGCGAAAGCTGCCGTGGCTGAGGCGTGCCGGAATCTCGCCTGCTCCGGTGCGTCGCCGCTCGGTGCGACGGATAATCTCAACATGCCGAGTCCACTCAAACCGGAGTTGTTCTGGCAAATTGCGGAATCCGTGCGCGGCTTGGCGGAAGGTTGCAAAGCGTTCAATGCGCCGGTTACGGGCGGCAATTGTTCGCTCTACAATCAAAGCCCCGCCGGACCGATTGATCCGACGCCGACGATTTCCGTCGTCGGTATCATCGAGAAACCTGAGCACGTCACCACGCAGTGGTTCAAGGACGAGGGCGACGCCATCGTTCTTCTGGGTGAACCGGTGGAAAACACTCCGATGCAGGGCCTCGGCGGCAGCGCTTATTTGCAAGTCATCCACGGAAAGAAGAATGGTTTGCCGCCGCGTTGCGATCTTGAAGTCGCAAAGACGTTGCACACGACGCTCCTTGGCCTGATTCAATCCGGCCTCATCAAGAGCGCTCACGATTGCAGTGAAGGCGGGCTCGCCGTTGCACTTGCGGAAAGTTGCATCAGCCAGCTTATCGCACGTGATACGCCGCGTTTGATCGGGGCGACGGTGGATCTTACCTCGGTGCGGCGAGCGTCCTCGCGAGCCGAAGGTGGAGCGGAAACTGGCTCGTCAGTAGCCTCGCCCTATCGTCTCGACGCCTTGCTCTTCGGTGAAACGCAATCGCGCGTGGTTGTCAGCTGCAAACCGCTTGATGCAGTGAAGGTCATTGAACGCGCCAAGCTCATGGGTGTGCCCGCCGCGCAAATCGGAAAGATCGGTGGCGACACACTGACGGTGAAAACCGCCAGCGGCGAATTTTCCGCCCCACTCACCGAACTGCACGACGCCTGGTGGAACAGCATCGCCCGCGCGATGGCGTGATTTCGGTGCGCGCCGCATTGAAGCCGAGCGGCGCGATTTACTTATTCGGCGAAACAGATGTCGCCCGTTACGCATTTCATTGGTAGCTGGTTGGTCGCGGTCGCGGCGACGGAGAACCCACGCGATCGTCGGCTTATTACACTTGCGGGAGTTGTTCCGGATCTTGATGGTCTCGGAGTGGTGGCAGATGTGGTTATCGGCATCACGTCGGGTCGCGAAATGAACTTCGAGTATTACCACAAGTTTCATCATTTGCTACTGCATGGTTGGCCGGGAGCAATCGTTGTAGCAGCAGTTCTGATGTTGTTTGCCAAACAGCGCTGGCGGGTGGCGTTGTTCGCTCTCATCACGTTCCATCTGCATTTGCTGGGCGATTTGTTGGGTTCACGTGGGCCGACCATCGCTGACCTCTGGCCGATTTGCTACGGCGAGCCGTTATTTCGTCATCCGATCTGGTTCTGGAAAGGTCAATGGAAACTCGATGGTTGGCAGAATCAATTGATCTTCCTGGGCGTTTTCGGTGCTGCGGTCTGGATTGCGCTCAAGCGCGGTCGTTCGTTTGTGGAGGTTTTCAGTGTGCGAGCGGATGCGATTTTGGTGGCGGTATTGCGTAAGTGGCGTCGCCAAATCTGCGGCGATAAGTGAACATGTTGATGTTCGCCTCGGGCTTGACCGCGCTCATGCACTCTGTCACGCATAGGTCATGAAATTCACGTCGCTGCTTGCCGCCGCTCTTTTCAGCGCGACCGTTTTCGCGGCCGCCGAAGAGCATTTGCTTCACAAGTTCCAACGCCAGCAACTCACGGATAAGTTCTGGGCCGAAGGCGCGGCATTTGGCGATCTGAATCGCGATGGTAAACCGGACATTATTGCCGGGCCGTTCTGGTATGAAGGACCGGACTTTTCCAAGCACCATGCGTTTTATCCCGTGACGACTACGTTCAAACGCAAAGCCGACGATGGAACGGAGCAGACGATTGAAGGCTTTGAAGGCGCGTTAGGGGTACACAATAAATACTCGGATAACTTTTTTGTTTTCGTTCACGACTTCAATGGCGATGGATGGAACGACATTCTCATTGTCGGTTTTCCGGGTGAATGGACGGCGTGGTATGAAAATCCCAAAGGTGCGGCGGGGCATTGGAAAAAGCATGACGTGTTTCATCCCACTGACAATGAATCGCCGGTGTTCACGGATTTGACCGGAGATGGCCGACCGGAGTTGGTTTGTAATTCGAAAGGCTTTTTCGGTTACGCAACACCGGATTGGCAGAATCCGACTGCGCCATGGCGTTTCCATCCGATTTCGCCGAATAACCAGTATCATCGCTTCACGCATGGGCTTGGCGTGGGTGATGTAAACGGCGATGGGCGTCTCGATGTGCTGGAAAAATCAGGTTGGTGGGAACAGCCGGTGTCGCTCGACGGCGATCCGGTTTGGACGTATCACAAGTTTGAATTCACGCCGATCGGCGGCGCGCAGATGTTCGCGTACGACGTAAACGGCGACGGGTTGAATGATGTCATTACGAGTTACGCTGCGCATGGATTCGGTCTGATTTGGTATGAACAGGTGCGCGTGGACGGTAAAATTGATTTCAAACGTCACATCATTCTCAGTCCGGAACAGAAGCGCGTGCCGAACGAATACGGTGTGTGTTTCTCAGAGTTACACGCGCTCGCATTGGTGGACATGAATGGGGATGGCTTGAAAGACATTGTGACCGGGAAACGGTTTTGGTCGCATGGCTACGACGGCGATCCCGACCGCAACAACTCAGCGGTGCTGTATTGGTTTCAACTGGTGCGCGGGGCGGGCAAAACGGCGAAGTTTGTACCGCACCTGATTGATGATGCTTCAGGTGTCGGAACGCAAATCGTTGCTGAGCCGGTTAGCAACCCGAAATATCCGGATGTGGTGATCGGCAATAAACGCGGCGCGTTCTATCTCAAGCATACAACGCAGAAGGTCAGTCGTGCCGAATGGGAAGCAGCGCAACCGAAGCCATTGAAGCCGTAAAACGACGCGCGTCATGCGCATCAATAAGCTTTCTCGCTGCGACGGAATTTTCTAGACTGCGCACATGGTTCACGTCGGCATCGGATACGATGTTCATCAACTTGTCGCGGGGCGCAAACTCGTGCTCGGCGGGGTGGAGATTCCTCATACGAAAGGTCTGGACGGGCATTCGGACGCGGATGCGTTGATGCACGCGATCTGCGATGCGATTCTCGGCGCGCTGGGCGAGGAGGATATCGGACATTTTTTCCCGAATACGGATCCGCGTTGGCGCGGTGCGGCCAGCAAAGTTTTTCTCGAAGAGGCCGCGCGCCAGGTTGTGTTGCGCAATGGTCGAATCGTCAACGTGGACGCGACGGTGATTGCGCAAGCGCCGAAGATTTATCCGCACATTGCCGCGATGAAGAAATGCATTGCCGATGCGTTGGGTGTGCGAGAAGCGCAAATCGGAATCAAAGCCACGACGAATGAGCACATGGGTTTCATTGGTCGCGAAGAGGGAATTGCCGCGATGGCCGTGGCGAGTGTGGATTTACCGTGAGTTGGCGCGAGGTGCGAGGGATCAGGTGTCAGGTTAATAACCACACCTGACACCTGACACCTGACACCTGATACCCTTTTTTAAAAAATGCCCAAAGCTGAGATCAGTTGGAAACGTAAGACCGAAGATGGTGAGAAATTGCAGGTGACCGCCCAACGGGTCGGCGGTGAATGGAAATTTTCCCAGCGCAACAAACGCTTTGAGCGATGGCAACCGGTAGCCGAACCGCCGCTGGAGGATTGGCTGGAATTGCTGGATGCCGTGCAGCGTCTGGTGACGCGGCGTCGCTTGCAACCGGATCACGAAGAGCACGTCAAACGTCGAATCCGGGAGCGATTTCCGGAGGCGGATGTTTAGAGCCTGTACTTAACTTTTTGTGAGAATTGTCTGTACTTTGTAAATACATC
>CALAYC010000130.1 GCA_937894935.1 uncultured Verrucomicrobiota bacterium | reverse complement strand
GAGGACGCTCGCCCTACCAAGATCTGTCGTCCCGTTGTAGCCGCCGACGTGAGGAGGCGGAAACTTTTAAGCTTTGGAAAGGTTTGAGATCGTCACCTCGTCTCCTACGGTTCGCGAGAACGTTCGCCCGACCGTTAGGTGCGAGGTGTCAGGAGAAGATAAAATAAAAGCCCCTCTCCCTGGCCCTCTCCCCGTCGGGCGGGGCGAGGGAATCGAAATTAACCGCCTCGCGGAGACGCTCGGCCCACCGAAACAATGTCCAATTGCCGATGGCCGATGGCCAAATACCTAAATCAGAAGTTCCAATTTCGAAAAACTATCTCCCATCTGCTATCTCCTAACTTCGAGCTCCCATCTCCGAATGGCGGAGGCGGAAACGCTGTCATCTCTCACGCGTCCGCCTCCTTACCTCGGCGGCTACAAAGGATGAAAGCGCTTAGCGGCAGCCACTCATCGGGTTAATAGCTGACTTTGACGAGATTTGCTGTCATCCTGCAAACGCGATTCAATTCGCAATGCTATGACGAACACTTTGGCTATCCGACTGGCGGCGGTGCTGGGATTTTTAGCGGTTGCACTCGGCGCGTTCGGCGCGCATGGATTGAAAGCGGCGCTCGCTGAAAACGGCACGACGGAAATCTGGGAAAAGGCCGTGCTGTATCACTTCATTCACACGGTCGTGTTGTTCGTGTTGGCGCAACGTCAACCGTTGCTCAACGGAGCGTGGTTGAGTTTCTTCGTCGGCATTCTCATTTTCTCCGGCACGCTGTACCTGCTCGCCGTCACCAACGTGAAATGGCTGGGCGCAATTACACCGATCGGCGGAGTAAGTTTTCTGGTTGGTTGGGCGTGGTTGCTGGTGGCCGCAGGACGCCTCGGAAATCGGAATTAACCAGAGCAGGTTCACACTTCCTTCCGAAAGAGCCGTCTCGGTTTCGAAGTAAAACTCTTCTCTGCCCGCGTTGCGCAGCGAGGGAGTTAAATATCTTTCCGTGGGCTGGCAAGTATCCGAGACGCCTTTTCTCCGTAAAGGTTCGCCATGTTTCGCCGTTGCCAGTTGCAGGCGAACGCGTTAAAACCGGCCCATGACATCCCTCCGGTCCGGCGACGTCCCCTCCTTTGCGGCGAAAAACCGCACCGGGTTCAGCCTGATCGAAATGCTCATCTCGCTGGCGATTATTCTGATTCTGTTCACGATGATGTTCGGGTTTGGGTCGCGGCAGAATCAAAAGAACCAGAAGCAAAAGTGCCAGACGCAATTGCAGAAGATTTTTATCAGTCTTCAGATTTACGCGAACGAACACGCGAATTCTTTTCCGGTGCAAATCAACGCCACCACTTCCGAAGCTGCGCTTGCTGGTTTAGTGCCGCGATACACGGCGGACGCGACAATCTTCGTTTGTCCGGGCAGCAAAGATAAACCGCTGTCGCCGGGCACACCGCTGACGTCGGGCCGCATCAGTTACGCGTATTACATGGGACGCAAACAGACCGATGAGCGGCTTCCGTTGCTGAGCGATCGGCAGGTTGACACCAAACCGAAAGTGTCACACGCACTGGTGTTTTCCGAAGACGGCAGCAAGCCCGCCAACAATCATCACAAGTACGGCGGCGTGTTTTTATTCTCAGACGGCAGCGCGGAACATTTTCCCGCGCAAACTCCGATCGCGTTGCCGGCCGGCGCTGGCGTCACCCTGCTCAATCCCAAACCCTGATCTCCCATGAAAGTCATCTGCGATTGCGGCGCGAAGTATGCCTTCGATGCCATGCCGGAAATGTTGCGGCAACCGCTCGTGTTCACGTGTCCGACCTGCGGCGTTGATTTGTCTGCGCGCATGAACGAACTGGTGCGCCAGAAGTTCGCCGTATCGGCTTCAACAGCACCGTCGGCAAGCGCAGCACCAGCAACCGAAATCGCGCCACCTCCGCCCGGCGCACAAACGGTCAGTTCAACGCCGCCACCTGCCGCGCCGCAATTGCGGATTCATTCATCGTCACCGACGGTTGTTGCCCCACCACCCGGCGCGCCGCCTGAATCTCCTCCGCCACCACCGCAAATTCCCCTCCCCAGCGCGGCACCGGCAGTTCGACTCAATCGCGGGACCGGTTCACACGCAAGCGCTGCGACTGAAGAGACGAGTTCCGGATTTTGTCCGCGTCACCCCCGGGTGCGAGCCACCGAACAATGTCGCGTCTGCGAGAGACCGATTTGTCCGCAATGCATGCAGACGTTCGGCTACGTCTGTTCGCCGCGTTGCAAAGAAAGAGCCGAGCTGCAAGGGATTGAGTTGCCCGTCTTCGCCGGACAACGCGACGTCGCGGAGCGACAGCGTTGGAATAAAGTCGGGCTCGTCGTGAAACTCGTCGCGTTATTTATCATCACCGTGCTGGGCGTGTGGTTCTGGTATGCGTGGTTTGGATCGAAACCGCGTGCGGCGTTCAAAGTGCGATTTGAAGATGAACCCGCGATGTCCGGCACAAGCGCGTTCGGCGCTGACAATCAGATGATTTTCATCCACGGCGCAAAGCTCGCCCGCTACGATCTCAATGAAAAGAAACAGGTCTGGCTGCGCACGCTGATCGATCGGAAAAAGATTGAGACCGCGGCCGCTGCTGCGGTTAAACAGATGCACCAGCGAGCCGCCGAGAGCGAATTTACCTTCAAGATTCCAACCGTCGAAAGTCTGACCAAAGATATGGTTCGCGCCGCGGAAAAAAGTCTGGCGTTGCGCGTGCATGGAAAAAATATCTGGGTCGCCGACGGCGAAACCGTACGGCGCTTTGATTGGGATACCGGTGAGCCGAAGCAGACTGTGGAGTTCGAAGGCGATTTCGCGAGTGCCGTGTTGCGCGGCGCTTTGTTGGAGTTCCGCGAAGAAGTCGGTGCGGCGCGTTTGCGGGTCACGCGTTTCAATCTCGCCAGCGGCACGGTGGACAAAGATGAATTCGGCGAAAAACCGCAACCCGCAACTCCAGCCGGAAATCCGGCACTGGCAGCTCTGGCAGCGAATCAAGCCGGCAAGAAACCCGGCACAACCATTCAAGGCAAAACCCCACAACAACTCGCCGCGGCCGTCGCCAACGCGCCACTCGCCGGAAAATTAGCTGCGCCGGCGACGTTATCCGTCGCGCGTCGCCAACAGGAAGCACTCGATGAAATGGAAGAGATGGATGGTGAGCGTCGACCGAATCTCAATGCCGATGATGATTTCTTTTTGGCCCGCGAAAGTTCGACCATTTTCCCCACTGCGAACGGCTTCATTCAGATGACCAGCAAGATGACGGAGAAAAATATTGTTACGCGTTCCGCCGCAAAAGCAGCACCGAAAAAGTCCGCGCTCGATGGGCCGGTCAATGCCGCCGCGACAATGGATATCGCGAATGAGTTGTTGAACGAAATGTCGCGCAACGCAGGCGCGGACATTGTTCGCGAAAATCACAGCAAATATAAAGTGACGTTGCGCGTTGGCGGCAGCAGTGACGCAACCTGGGAAGGCGAAGTCATCGGCGAGCCGGAGCTTTATCCGCAAACAACTGTTCACGTCTTGAGCGCCGGCACAAAAATTTACGTGTTCGATCAACAGAACAAATTGAAGTGGGAAAGCACGCTGAACTTTCCAATCTCCGGCGATGGCAGCTATTTCGAAGCGGATGAATCGGATCGAACAGGCTTAGGTCCGGTCGTCGAACGCGGCGATACGCTTTATGTTTTTGATCAAGGCGTATTGAGTGCATTCGAACTGGCGACCGGAAACGCGCGCTGGCGCTTACCGTCCATCGGCATCAGCGGAATGTTCTTCGACGACGAAGGCCACATTTATCTCAACACTACGACCGCGAGCCCGGATAAGATTAGGTATTCGCGGCAGATCAATGTGATGGATAACACGGCGGCCATCGTGTTGAAGCTGGATTCCAAAGACGGAAAAGAAATCTGGAAGCATTCGATGGGCGGACAAATCGCTTATCTCTCCGGCAAATACATCTACACGCTGAGCTACATTCCGCCGCTTGATGACGACGAGGAATGGGATGAAAATCTCGCTGTGCTCGGCTTGCAGGAGAAGCCTTTCATTCGGATTCGTCGCATCAATCCTCGCAACGGTCGGGTCTTGTGGGATTACTATGAACCGCGCGGCGCGCTGGATGTGCAGATTCACAACAACACCTTTCAGATCGTGCTCAAAAAGGAAGTGGAAGTGCTAAAATTCCACTCGCTTTAAAGCAGTCCCGACAACCACTGAAAGTTCCTCGACAGCCGTTTGATGGCGGGTAGTCTTGCGGGCACTTGTGAACTATCGAAGTCGTCATGGGGCTGAAATATCTTCGCTGAATTTACTCCGTCTCCTCAGCGTTATTCTGCTGCTTAACTTTTTCGTCGCTGTTGCTCACGCGGAAAAGGTGCGCGTCTCCGATCCGACAGTTGCAGTTCAACTGCAAGCTCGCGGCGCGAAGTTGCTTGCTGATTACGGCAGCTTTCAACTTTTCGAGACCACCGGCGCGCCTGCACCAGGTTTGTTGAAAAATATTCCGTCGGAATCCGCAGTCGAATCTGATTTCATTGAATTAAACTCCGGCCCCATCGACACACGCACTGCTGCGGCAAAAGCGCTTCGTCTCAATTTGACTCCGTTCGTCGGGAAACGACTGCATCTTGTGCAGTTTGTCGGACCGATTAAACCCGAGTGGCACGCAGAACTCGAAGCCACCGGCGTAAACATTGTTCATTACGTGCCGCAAAACGCGTATCTCGTGCGCGGTGATTTTACGACGTTCTCCAAGTTGCAATCCTGGGCGCAGAACAGCGCGTATGTTCAGTGGGAGGGAGAGTTTGCGACTGATTACAAAATCCATCCGCGCACTCGCGCCATCACCGCGAATCAAATCGCTCCGACTGACGATTGGTTTGCCATTCAGCTTGTTCGTGATCCGGAAGCCAATGCCGCGACGCTCGCTCTCATCGCGCAACTGCAACTCGAACCGATCCGACAGCAGTATGAACTGTTGAATTATCTCAATCTCGTTGTACGCATTCCGGCCGATAAAATCACGGAACTCGCGGTGCAACCGGACGTTATTTCCATTCGTCCGTACCTCAAACCAAAGCGTCGCGACGAACGTCAGGGCCAGATTATGGCCGGTAATTTAATCGGCAACGCGCCATCCGGTCCGGGCTACCTCGAGTGGCTCGCCGGCAAAGGTTTTACGCAGGAACAATTCGATGGGTCGGGCTTCGTCGTGGACATCAGCGACAGCGGCGTTGATAACGGCTCGACCAATGTGAATCACTTCGGGTTGCATCGCTTCGGCACGCCAGGTTTGGGAACTCGCGTGGTTTATTCGCGACTCGAAGGCTCGCCGAATCCCGGCAGCACGATTCAAGGTTGCGACGGACACGGAAACATCAACGCACACATCATCGGCGGTTTCAACGACCTCGCCACCTGGCCGCACGTGGATGCTGCGGGTTATCATTTCGGATTGGGCATTTGTCCGTTCGTGAAGATCGGCGCGTCGGTTATTTTTGACGCCGACGATTTTACGAATCCCAGTTATCCGAATCTCGCGGCGCGTGCGTATCGCGACGGCGCGCGGGTGAGCAACAACAGTTGGGGCGCGGATACGGATGGCGATTATGATTCTGACGCGCAGGCGTACGATGCGTTGGTTCGCGACGCTCAACCGAGCGGCTCGGCAGTGTCCACACCCGGCAATCAGGAAATGATCTTCTGCTTCGCCGCCGGCAACGCAGGCTCAGGCATTGGAACGGTCGGTTCGCCCGGCACCGCTAAAAATGTCATCACAGTCGGTGCGTCCGAGAACGTGCATTCGCATTCGACCGCCAACGGCGGCAACAGTTCGTCCGGCAATGACGGTTGCGTCACGCCGGATTCCGAAGCGAACAGCGCGTATGACATCGCCACTTTTTCCAGTCGTGGCCCGTGCGATGACGGACGACAGAAGCCTGACCTCGTTGCTCCGGGCACGCACATTACCGGGGGCGCACCGCAATCGCTGCTCACCACTATGGGCACTGGCAGCGCGATTTCGTGTTTTGATGGCGTTGGCGTTTGCGGGTTGCCCGGCAGCGGCACGATTGGCAGCGCCAACAATTTCTTTCCGCTGGGCCAACAGTTTTACACGACGTCATCGGGAACGAGTCATTCAACACCGGCCGTCGCCGCCGCATGCGCGTTGTTGCGACAATATTTCCTCAACGCTTCCCTGCCCCCGCCAAGTGCGGCCATGACCAAAGCGTTTCTCGTGAACTCCGCGCGTTACATGATCGGCGCGAGTGCCAACGACACGTTGCCGTCGCCGCATCAGGGTATGGGCGCGGTGAATCTCGGAACGGCGTTTGATGGCGTGGCGCGAGTACTGCGCGATCAACGGTCGGTAGATAAATTCACTGCCTCCGGTCAATTCCGCACGATTCAAGGTCGCATCGTGGATTCTGAAAAACCTTTTCGGGTCACGCTCGCCTGGACTGACGCGCCCGGCAGCACCACCGGCAACGCTTACAACAACAACCTCGATCTCACTGTCACCGTCGCCGGTCAGACTTACAAAGGCAACGTCTTCAGCGGCGACGTTTCGATTCCCGGCGGTAATGCCGATTTTCGTAACAATCTCGAAAGCGTTTTCATTCCTGCCGGAGCGAGCGGTTCATTCTCCGTCACGGTCACAGCGGTGAATATCAATTCCGATGGTGTGCCGAACGAAGCGCCGGCGTTGGATCAGGATTACGCGCTCGTCATTTACAACGCGGAAGAAACGACCGGCCCGGCAGTATTCGGCGACGGCTATGCGATTTTGTCCGAGAGTTGCGCTGCACCCAATAACGCGGTCGATCCGGGCGAAACCGTCACGATTGATTTCACGCTGCGAAATCTTGGTAACGCCGACACGACCAATCTCGTTGCCACATTGCTCTCGACCGGCGGAGTCGTTTCTCCCGGTGCCCCGCAATCCTACGGCATAATCGTTGCCGAAGGCGGCACTGAGACCCGGTCATTTTCATTTACCACCAGCGGAACGTGCGGCGAAAATGTCGTCGCTACCTTTGAACTCACCGACGGCGAGGCAAACTACGGTCAGATTACGTTCACTCTGCCCTTGGGACAGTTCGCGACCGTTCACTCGGAAAATTTCGACAACGTCAGCACGCCAGGATTGCCGGCGGGATGGGCCACGAGCGCCAGCGGTGGACAATCCGCATGGATAACCGCCACCACGGCCAGCGACACATCGCCTAATGCCGCTTATTCAGCCACTGCCACCACGACCGGAGTTAACGAACTCGTTTCGCCGAGTTACACGTTGTTCCCCGGACCGTCTCAACTTATCTTCCGCCATCGTTACATTCTTGAATCGGGCTACGACGGCGGCGTGCTCGAAATCAAAATCGGCAATGGCTCATTCACTGACATTCTGACTGCCGGTGGAAGTTTCGTAAGTGGCGGTTACAACACGTCGCTCGCCTCTGGTAACGCGCTTGGCAATCGCTCGGCGTGGAGCGGCACGAACTCCAGTTTCAGCCCCGTCATCGTCAACCTTCCCGCCGCAGCCGCCGGTCAGAACGTGCAATTTCGCTGGCGTTGCGGCACGGACAGCAGTGTTTCGCGACCGGGTTGGTGGATTGATTCCATCGCCATCAACTCAATGGTTTGCTGCGGCAGCGGATTCGCTCCGCTCATCACTACACAACCGCAGAATCAAACCATTGTCTTCGACAATCCCGCGAGTTTCAGCGTGGAAGCCATTGGCGACGCTCCGCTCGACTATCAATGGTTTCACAACAACACTCCACTCGCTGACGCAACCAATAGCACTTACAGCATTTCATCGGCAACTGCTCTTGATGCGGGAAATTATTTCGTCGTCGTCACCAACGCTTCCGGCAGTGTGACCAGTTCCGTCGCCGCACTGAACGTTGTCATCGCACCCGTCATTCTCACCAATCCCGCGAGCCTCACCGTCGTCACGGGAAGTCCCGCTGCGTTCAGTGTCACGGCCATCGGCGCTGCGCCGCTGAGTTATCAATGGCGCGTTGGGTCGAGCGACATCGCTGATGCGACCAATGAAACTTTCGTCATCGCCAACGCGCAGCTCAGCGACGCGGGAGAATATTCTGTATTCGTCAGCAATTTTGCCGGCGCAGTCACCAGTGCTCCGGCGCTGCTCGCTGTTACTGAAGAAATCGCCGCCGACGTTGTCATCAGCCAGATCTACGGCGGTGGCGGCAATTCCGGCGCGACGTATCGCAACGACTATGTCGAACTTTTCAATCGTGGCACGCAGCCCGCAAATGTCAGCGGTTGGTCGGTGCAATACGCCAGCGCGAGCGGCAGCACGTGGCAGGTCGGCAATTTGAGCGGCACGATTCCCGGCAGCGGTTATTACCTCGTCCAACTTGCCTCTGGCGGCGCGATTGGCGCGCCGTTGCCCATCGCCAATGTCACCGACTCTATCAATATCAGTGGCGCCAACGGCAAGCTCGCACTGGTGAACAATCAAGTCGCTCTCAGCGGCAGCAATCCGATTGGCAACAGCGCGATTCAGGATTTCGTCGGTTACGGAACAGCAAACGCATTCGACGGTAGCGGCGCTGCACCAGCAGGCGGAAATGCCGTCGCCATTTTCCGCAAAAACGGCGGCAACACTGATACCGACGACAACTCTGCGGACTTCATCACCGATACGCCCAATCCGCGCAGCACGGTCGTCACCAATCCACCGATAAGCACCATTGATCTCGCCATTTTCAAATCGCACAACGACAGCTTTGCTCAAGGCGACGCGGACCGAACTTACACGATTGTCGTGACCAACGTCGGCTTACTCGCGACAACCGGAACGGTGAACGTCGTTGATGTGTTGCCGATTGGCCTGACTGCCACGGCGATGGACGGTGATGGTTGGGAAATTTCATTCGAGACATTGACGGCTACGCGCGCTGATGCGTTGCCCCCCAACGCCGCTTATCCCGCGCTGACTCTGACGGTGAGCGTTGCACCAGACGCACCTGCGAGCGTGACGAACTTTGCCTCCGTTTCAACCGGAGGCGATACGAACACATTGAACAACACGGTGGCCGATCTAACATTTATCACTGCCACGAACACCGGTGGTGGCGATGGTTTTACGGGAGTTCTTGCCGGTTGGGATGTCAGCACGCAATCGGCTTATGGCACATCGCCGCTGTCGCCGACCACCAATGCGCCGCATCTCAACATCGTCGGCCTCACCCGCGGCGCGGGCGTCACGACAACGCCGACCGCCGCATCGCGCGCGTGGGGCGGCAATGGTTTCACGGCCACGTCCGACACCGAAGCAATCGCCGCCGCCGACTTCGCCAGCGTTTCGATTGCGGCGATGAGTGGTTATCGCATTTCCTTCAGCGCTATCAGCCAATTCGATTATCGCCGCTCCGGTGGCGGCCCGCCAAACGGATTGCTGCAATATCAGATTGGAAACGGCGCGTTCGTCACGATTACCGATCTCTCCTACCCATCTTCTGCCAGCAGCGGCGCACCTCTGCCTCCCATTGATCTTTCAGGCATCGCGGAACTTCAAAACGTTGAACCCGAAACCGTCGTCACGTTCCGCATCGTCAATTACGGCGCAAGTTCCGCGACGGGCACTTGGTACATCTTTGACGTCGCCAACAACACCGCGCCTGACTTCGCCATCAGCGGTTCAATCACACCGGTCAACGGCGTGCCAGCGTTGCCGCCGACGCTGTCGTTGCTGACCCTCGTCAGCAATCAGATTCAGTTCACGCTGAGCGGCATACCGACGTCGAATTACATCGTCGAAATGACGACCAATCTGATTGCGCCGCAGTGGACGCCGATTCACACCGGCGCCGCGCCGTTTCTGTTCAGTGAACCCGCCACGAACAGCCAAAGGTTTTATCGCGGGACGACTCCGTAATTGATTTCACGCGGCAAGAAAATTTGCCCCGCCAGCTGCGCGTGGTAAAAGTGAGGCATGAAAACTCGGCTCGCGTTGGTAATCCTGCTGCTCGGCAGCGTTTCCGCGCGCCCACAAATTGCGACGCCGAGTTTCGAGAGCCTCATTTCCGAGTTCGACGCCTGGGCGCAGGAAAATATCGATACCAACGTGCGGCAACAATTGCCGCAGATTGATCGCGCCCAGGCCCGTGAGTTTGTCCGCGACCTGCAACGCGAACTTCAGGGCGAATACATCATCAACCTCGCGGCACTCCGTGACATTGCTGAGCTCGCCCTGCCTTTGCTCGATCAATACGAGGAAACACATGATTTCGCTATCTGGTTACGCAGTCGGATGGATTATCTGCGCATCGCAAATAAACTCACCGTTGTTGTTCCGCCACCAACTACGACCAATTCCGTCGCCACCATTCGGACTAATCCTCCCGCCTCTATCCAACGCGAGGTGTGGATTGAAGAAATTAAAACTCGTCCCTGGCCGCCGGCAGCGAGCAATTACGTCACGCGATTGAAACCCGTTTTTACGGCGGCAAAAGTTCCCGCGGCACTGGTGTGGATTGCGGAAGTTGAATCCTCCTTCGATCCTCGCGCGCGCAGTCCCGTGGGCGCGGCCGGGTTGTTTCAACTCATGCCGGAAACGGCGAAACGTTTCGGTCTCTCGCTCTGGCCGCGGGATCAGCGATTCCAACCCGTTCCCAGCGCTACGGCTTCCGCGAAATATCTGAAATACCTTCACAACCGCTTCAAGGATTGGCGACTGGCGCTCGCCGCTTACAACTGCGGCGAAGGTCGCGTGAGTCGGTTGTTGCAAAAACACAAGGCCACCACCTTCGACGAAATTGCACCGCATCTCCCGGCCGAAACGCAGATGTATGTTCCGAAAATCGAAGCGACGTTGCTGCGTCGTGAAGGAACAACCTTCGCTAAGCTTTCCGCCACTCATGACTAAATTGTCGTTCAAAACTGCGCATCACCGCGTCACAAAATACATCGTTCAATTCAGCCTGATGAGTTGCGTTCTCTCGGCACTCGCTGTTTTGACCGGTTGTGGACGATTCATGGCGGCGCGCATGATGCAGGCGCCAAACACGTATCCGCAATGGATCGCCCCCGATGCGCCGGTGCAACTTATTTTGCCCATCGCGTTCCAAACCAACTTCGCCACTCATTGGTTGGAAATTTCAAATCCACCCGCGCGTTTGCGGTATTCCGTCATTGATCCGGCGCAATATCAACTCAGCGTCACGCGCACGAACTGGACGAAAAACGACCGCGAGTTTTTCCGCTTTTATTTCGACGCCCAACTCCCTGCCCCGACCAATCAATGGACTGCACAACCGCGCGGCACGGTTTTTCTTTTGCATGGTTACAGCATCGGAATGTTCGCCATGACACCGTGGGCACTTGCGTTGGCGGAACATGGTTGGCGCTGCGTCGTCGTGGATTTGCGCGGACACGGCGGTTCGACCGGCGACAAGATTTATTACGGCATTCAGGAAACCGAAGATATGCGCCGCCTGTTCGACACGCTGGAAGCGCGTGGTGAAATTATTCCGCCCGTAACGGTCGTCGGCGAATCTTACGGAGCGGCGTTGGCATTGCGCTGGAGCACGCAGGATTCCCGCATTCAACGCATCGCCGCCATCACGCCTTACGCGACGCTTTCCAATTCCGTGTTAAACATCAGCCATGAATATTCCGGCTGGTTACCGGACTGGTGGTTACGCGCCGGTTTGCGCGAATTACCGAAACGCCTCGGCGTGGCAGAGACGGAATTGAATCCTCGCGACATGATGCAACGCAGTGTGCCGGACACGCTCTTCATCGCCGCGGAAGACGATAAAATTGCGCCGCCAGACGCAGTGTGGGAGCTGTATCAACTCGCTCCGGAAGAGCGAAAATTCCTGATCATCGCGAATGCAACGCATGAAGCGGTCCCGTACTTCTTCGAAGTTTTGGAAGCGCCCATTGCTGAGTGGCTCAACGCCACGTCCACCACCAGTCCGGCAGGAAACTGAGCAAATTTATTTCGCCGCTAAAGCTGCTTCGATTGCCTGCTTCATCTCATCGGATTCAGGCGCAATTTTCGAATCGAAGCGTTTCAGAATTTTCCCATCTTTACCGACGAGAAACTTGTTGAAGTTCCATTTGATATCGCCGGGAAACGGCGAACTTTCGCCGGCCAACAGTGCGTAGAGCGGATGGCGATTCTTCCCGTTGACTTCGATTTTGTCGTACAACGGAAACGTGACGTTATATTTGCTCGAACAGAATTCTTTGATCTCCTCGTTCGTGCCTGGCTCCTGGCCGCCGAACTGATTGCATGGAAATCCCAGCACTACCAATCCCTGATCTTTGTATTTCTGGTGTAACGCTTCGAGGCCGGTGTATTGCTTCGTGTAACCGCATTTCGACGCGACGTTGACGATCAACAACGCCTTGCCGCGATGCGCGGCGAGCGTCGTGTCTTGGCCATCAATGTCCTTGAGTTTGATGTCGTAGATGGATTGGGCAGAAGCAATGGCAGTCATAGCAACCAGAGCAACCAGCGAAAAGCAGGTTTTCATGTGGGGATTATTAGAGGAGATTTACCCGCTGTCAAAGCGGAGCTACCGGCGGCTGCTGCAGATGTTGGCGAAATCGCCATCGCACCGGATAACCGCGCAACATTGTCCGACTCGACCCGTTTCGCACGCGATCCAATGCTTCATATCGGGAATCCTCGCGATTCACCGCGGCAGGACGAACGGGCACAGGCAGTGCAGCGGAATCAGAAATCGAATTGGCGGCAGTCATATTCATCAACAACAGAACGTCTGACGACGACGCCCGGGAATAATTCATTGGGTCGAACACGCGCGAAATTTTTTTGTAACCGCTTCGCCGTCGCAGAGTTTGCGTAACGAAAGTTTTTCGTAAGGTTGATTCACTGCAAAACCAATTGGCGCTCAGCATCCGATAAAACCCGCCATTGTCCCACCGGCAAATCGCCGAGCTCAAATCGCCCGATTCGCACCCGCAGCAATCGCAATGTCGGATGACCAATCGCCGCTGTCATCCGTCGCACTTGCCGATTTTTGCCTTCGATTAATTCCAGTCCGATCCAGCAATCCGGCACGTTTTTCCGAAACCGAATCGGCGGAACGCGCGGCGGAATCTGCGGTTGCGGCTCTAAGAACCATGCGCGACACGGCAAGGTTTTCCGACCTTGAATCGATACTCCGCGCGATAACTGCGCTAACACTTCCGCGGATGGAATCCGTTCCACCTGCGCCCAGTATTCGCGCTGATGCGCGTGGCGCGGTTCGAGCAAGCGCGCCGTCCATTCCGGTTCATCACTCAACAACAGCAATCCTTCCGAGTCGGCATCAAGACGACCGATGGGATAAACGCGTTTCGGAAAATTAAACTCCGCGAGCGGACGATTCGGCGAACCGTCCGGCGTAAATTGCGACAACACGCCGTAAGGTTTGTTGAACGCGATTAACACAGCACAATCAGAATGGAATGCGTGTCATCTGCCGCTGCTCGAAGCGACAACACTCGGTGTAACCAACACTTCGCGCCAGTTGGATCGCCGCGTCGAAACTCGCACCGACCTCTGCCACACTATGCGCATCCGAGCCGAACGTAATCGGAACGCCATGCTGTTTTGCCAGTTCCAGAATGCGGCGACTCGGATAAATCTCCTGGCAGTCTTTTCGCAGCCCGGCCGTGTTGAGTTCAATAGCGCAACCACCTTGTTTTACCGTCGCGAAAAAGTTTTCCCATAACGGTGTCAAATCGCGCTTCGGCAGATAACCGAACTTCTTCGGCAAATCTACGTGGCCGATAATTTCAAACATCCCGGATGCGGCGGCTTGCGTGAGTCGTTCCAGATATTCCGTCCAGATGGCGTCCACGTCGCACTTTTCCCAGAGCGAACGTTTGAACGGACTGTCAATGTCCCAACCGCCCGAAACGTAATGCACTGAGCCGATGAAATAGTCCCACGAATGCCGCGCCGCGAGCGCGCGAATCCATTCCTCCTGCCCCGGCAGATAATCCACTTCCAACGCGAGACGAATCGTAAGTTGCGGAAAGGTGCGTTGCGCGAACCGAACTTTCTCGACGTATTCATCGAGTTGCCTATCCAACATGCGCCAGTCATCAAAGTCATCGCGCGACATGGGGGAATGATCCGAGAAACCGATTTCCGTGAAACCAAGCTCCAAAGCACCCCGCGCCAACTCCACCGGTTCGCCTTCCGCATGGCGACAAAGCGGCGTGTGCATGTGATAGTCGGGAGGAAACGACATGAAACGAGTGTTGAGATTCGCTGCGTTACTGGCGAGAAAATTTCCGCAGCGATTGCGCTAATGAAGGCAACAACCCGGCGGGAACTGAAACGCCGCGGCAAACTGGAGTCACTACTCCAATTCCACCGCGATCCGCCGAATCAAATCTTTCGCAATCCGCAAATCCGTTCCGCCCATTCGCGTGCGCACTTGCACAATCGCGCCGGTGACCTGCGGATCAATTTCTTCGATACGAATGTAAATCCGGCGACCATTGATTTCACCTTCAGCCACGCGCACCTGATTCTTCCCGGTTAAAACTTTGCCTTCCGAGCTGACCGTTCCGAAGCTGTTCAGCGCGCGTTTGGCAGCTTCGAAAACTTCATCCACCGGTTTCAAATACCGCCCTTCCAGCCGATCCTGATAGGCGGGTTTCAAGCCGGGCTGATTTTCGGTCACGGTGCCAACACAACCCGCCAGAACAACGGCGGCCAGCACCAACGCAAGATTCAAAAACGTTTTCATAAGCCCGTGCAATTTTTAATCCAACAGTTTAACGCGCGAGTTCCAAGGCAATCCGCGTCGCCAGTTCGTGCGCAGTCTGCACGTCGCTACCAGCCCAGGTCGAACGCGCCTGCACTTTCACCGACGTCAATCGCGTGTCGAGTGCTTCCACGCGCACCCAGACATCGCGACCATTCGCCGTGCCTTCCAACGCGCGCACTTGATTCGTGGATTGGAGCAGATTGGATTCGCGCGTGACTTTTCCATACGCAGCCAATGCGCGTTTGGCGGCGTCAAAAGCCTGGTTCAACGGAACTTCGTAGCGATTCTCCAGTTGATCGGGCGAAAGCTTCACGCCCGCGGCTTTTTCTTCCGTTACCGTGCTCACGCATCCGGTGAGAACCACCACCAACGCCGTCAGCAAGAGAGCGAAAATTCCTTTTTTCATGCGCAGTAATGCAACCAAATCCAGCAGAACGGTCAAGAACGAAGCAGCACCACTTTCACTCAGGGCACTTCCTCCACGCGAAAAAACATTGCATGCGGCACGAGACTCCCGCTCCAGCTACTGGTCGAGCCGCTGGCTGTGATGGTTGGTGAAACGTTAAACCAGTTCGTCAGATTGAACGAACCGCGCACGATGTATTTGTTGCCCGAAACAGAATTCCAACTCACCGTAGCGGTTTGATCGATCAGTCGCACCTCCGCTTTGAAAGCCGGCGGCACCCAATAGGGATTGTTGAAAATCGCCACCAGCGGCAGATGATCTGACGCCACCTGCACATCCGTACTCAATAAACCTGCCGGCAGCGGATTCAAATAATCCGTTCGGAAAATCCAGTTCGTCGCGATGTTCGTGAACAACATTTGCCCCGGCAGAATGTAATCGAACCGGATGGATGGATTTGCGTTCTGACTCGAATGCGTACGCTCGTCGCCGTTAAACGGATTGCGCGGTGTCGTCAGTTTCAGACCGGTCGCGTCATTGATGATTCGTGCCATTGCGCCCTGCTCAAACGAACGTGGTCGCGCGACATCTTCATTGAAATCTCCTGCCAGCACATAAGGCCGATGCCCTTTCGCCGGCAGAAATACATTCACGAAAAAATTCGAAACCGCGCTGGCTTCAGCAGCGCGCCGCGGCCCGCTGGCTTCATCGTTGAAGGCCTTGAGATGAATCGAAAACGCATGTAACCGTTCATTCCAATGCGGCACAGCGATCTCCGCTTCAAACAAATCGCGAGTGAACACTCCGTTGTAGCCCCATCCATTCAATGGACTTCGCCCCATGTGTGAACGCGATCGCACAATCGGCCAGCGGCTCACGATCAGATTGCCCTTATCGCCGTCCGCGACACGATTTGTCGCCAGATAATAACCCGGTAAATACGTCGCGATGATGCCCGGCATGTTGTTCAGGCCGATGTTCGGAATTTCCTGAAGCGTGACAACGTCCGGCGCAAGATAAGCGAGTTGCCGTCCAATCGCCTGAACCTGCGGCGTGTTGACAGTCCAACTTGTCACTTCCGCGCCCCAGACATTGTAGTTCAATAATTTCACCGTTTGATTTTCAGGCTGAATCGGGTCTCCCGACACCATCACAAGATCAAACCGCAAAGTCCCTCCCGTCCCATAACTGCTACCCGTCGCAGATGCGACATATCCCGCCGCTCCCGAACCCATGGCAGTGTTTTGAAATTCGGTTACGAAACGAAACCCGAACGCCGGATTATCTTCTACACCCGGCACGCCTTCGAGACTGATCATCTGCTCATTCACCCAGCTCTCGGCTGGCATGGTGATTACGGCATGATCGATGAAGTGCGTTCCGTTCGTCGTGTACTGAAAGCGCGTGTATTTGCTCGCCGTATTGCTGTTGCGCAAATCGAATTCGATGCGGATGCGGCGCTTCCCCACCGTGCTCACGACGAACTGAACCCCGTTCGATTTATTTCCCGTACCTTGCGCCGGCCAATTCGTGATGCGCCAATTACTATTATCCGCCGAAGAATCCGACGACCCGTTTGACGCTGTGAAGGTATGCGTCACACCACCCAGTGCAGTCGCCACGCCAGTTCCGATTGCTGGATTTAATGTGCCGGTGGTGAAATCATTATCGAGCGGCTGACTGTTGAAGTTCCAAAGCGCAATGACTTCCGCATTTAAAGAAGAAGAGGTCACCAGCGCCAAAATCAGACAAAGCAGGTACGAATAAGAACGCATTTGGGGTGAATTGGTTGACGCACCAAGATTTAACATTCCTGACCAACGTCAATAGAAATCTAGTATTTAAGCCTTATTTTCCGCCTTTCGAGGATATCACGCTATAATTTTTCAGAATTTCCATTGACAGATTTGCCGCGAAGGCTTACTTAGTGCGTTAAGCAAACACCAACGTTCAGCCATGGCGATGCCGTCATTTCATCGAAACCACTGTTGTCCAACACCCTGTGAAAACAGGTTACAACGTGGTTACGCCTGTTCCAAAAACGTAACATCTCCCGGCTTGATCCGAGGTTTGCCTTTGCCAAAGTCATCGCGTTAACCAACCAGAACATGAGAAGATTCAACTTAGTGCGTTGTCACCGCCCCACCTCCCTGAAGGCTTTCACATTGATCGAACTGCTCGTTGTCATCGCCATCATCGCAATCCTGGCGGCGATGCTCTTGCCCGCGTTATCCCGCGCAAAAATAAAGGCGCATCGGATCAGTTGCTTAAATAATCACAAGCAGTTGGCCCTTGCTTCGACGATGTATGCAAATGACTTCAATGGACATTTCTCAGCGCCCACCTGGTTTCCACAAGAATTAAATCGTTTACCAGACGACTCAGATCGAACGGCGACAGACGACGATCTCTCCTATCTTTATCCGCGCTACGTGCCCGCCACGAGGTCCTTCACCTGCCCGAGCACCAAGCATCAGGTGCGCAATACTTACTTCATCACGAAGCCGGGAACCACCGAGCAAGCATTGGGAGATCTGGTAAAATTGCCGGCTGCGCCAAATTTTTACGGTCCCAGTTACGAAATCTTCGGACTATTCACCGCTGACGGGATTCCCAATCCCAAGAAAACCGAAGCTCGAATTAACTCCTTCCAGATTCGCGCCAATCATCCAACACTGGCAGGAATGAAGCCCGGGCCTTCAGGCGTTTTCCTGATGGTCGATGCCGACATGGATTCAGGAGAACCCCCGGTGCTTTCGCGACTACAAAACAGTAATTTCCCTGACCCCGGAGATAACCATGGTAAAGACGGTGGCAACATGAACTTTGCCGACGGACATGCTGAATGGGTCAAGCGTGATAATTGGCTGCGCGCTTGGAATCTCTCCCAAGGTACATCCCGCACTGCAACTCCTTAATTTTAATCCCCGCACAACCACAACCAACATCATGAAGAAACTGTTCCTCACCTTATTAGGCGGCAGCTTAGCCGCGAGCCTAACCGCACAAACGATAGTCGTAAAACAATGGGACTTCAACAGTGTGGAGTTCAACAGCCCGACCATTGGCACATTGCGGCCCACCGATGGCATGGGTTATCCGGCAGAAACATCGGGCGGCGTCAGCCAACAGTTTGGGCAAGTCTCGGTCGCCACCGGCTCATCCGATCCAAACACCTTAGACAATTCCCATTGGCGCCTCGGAACGGTGGCCAACGCGGGCGGTTTTCCAACGGCGACCAATGCAAACAAAACTGCTGGCGCACAATTCCGTATCAACACTTCCGGTTACGGAAATTTACTACTGATGTGGGATCAGGAAAACAGTGCCACTGCGAGCCGATATTGGCGTCTTCAATATACGACCAACAATGGTGTGGATTGGCTCGATACCCCGCATGTCATCACCGCCAACCATATCGGCCAACCCAATCCATCGACTGACACGCCAACCTGGCAGATTGGTCTTACCGCTGATCTCAGCACTTTGGAGGGCGCAGACAATAATCCGGATTTCGGTATCCGGTTGGTGGCTGAATTTGAAGCCACCGCTACCGGCTCAGGCACAAATGCCTATGTCGCCAATCGACCGGGCTCCAATTACGGCGTCAATGGAACGCTCTGGCTCGATATGGTGACGCTCTTTGGCGAGGACCTCGATCCCAACAATCAGTGGCCGATCATTACTGCTATTCCCGACGTGAGCACTTTGATGGGCGACGCTACCGAACCGCTGCCGTTCGACATCTTTGATGCCGAAACGCCTGTGGACGATCTGGTATTAACCACGCATTCGTCGAATCCCACTCTATTCAGCAGCATCACGCTCGGCGGAAGCGGCGGGCAACGCACTGTTACCGTAACCCCCGCCGCGAACCAGACAGGCAGCGCCATTGTCACCGTTCGCGTGAAGGATGCCGGCAACAAAATTTCTGAATCCAATTTCCGGGTGACTGTATTTGCGGCACCAGTTTTAACCCGCATTTTCCCTGCTGTTACGGATGCTGCCACGCCCGTGACAAACACCTTCAGTATTATCAACCTCCCGGGTGATCCAGGCTCGTGGACGTTAAGCGCTACATCTTCTGTACAAGAAATCGTCGCTAACGCTAACATCGTGATTGAAGGCAGTGACACAAACCGGACAATCATCGTAACCCCTGAAGCCAATGCGCCACTTGGCGACACCGTAATCAGCGTTCGGGCTACGTCAGGCAGCGATGTGGCACAGACAAATTTTGTCGTTCGCATTGCACCAGACGTAATTGTTGGTTGGGATCTAAGCGTCGTCAGTTCAAACACGCCTGTAACGTCAATACCAGTCACGACCGCCGCCGAAGGATTAGAGGTATCTGACTTAGGACGTGGGCCCGGTCTCGGCAACAGCGGCTTAGGCCAAGGTTTCGCCGCCAATCGTTGGAACAACGTCAACTCCGCCTATCAGCCTTCCACGGCTAACCGGGCTAACGCCATCAGTCGAGGTGATTACTTTGAATTCTCAGTTACCGTCGCCGCCGGCAAAAGCCTCTCGTTAGCTGCATTGGATGCTGCAATGCGGCGATCCGCTCTGAACGCACCTTTGAACTTCGAATGGCAGTACAGCTTTGACAACTTTGAAACACCAGGCGTGACGATTCTTCCCCGCGGCCTCGCATGGAGCGTTCTAGGTCTTACCAACAGTTCCACATTCCAATACCTTGGACGCACCAGCACTCCCGAGGCAGCTAATGTGCAAATGTACGATTGGGTGATTAAAGATGTCGGCGGTCGACCGAATCAGACCTCAAGTCCCGGCGACCCGATTCCAACCATCGATCTGGCTTCAATTCCTGAACTACAAAACATCGTCGGCCCGAAAACTATCACGTTCCGGTTGTATGGCTGGGGTAATGCGAACACAGCGGACAGCAATACGGTTGCATTCGGTCGGGTGCATGGTCCGCGTCTCCGCGGTACGATTGGTGAAGCGCCAATTACACCGGAGCTGTCCATCGAACTTGTTGGCAGCAATATCCGCATCTCCTGGCCGACGAGTGCGGCCGGTTTCACTCTCAAGAGCACGACCAGCCTGTCGCCTGCGGTATGGAACGATGCCGGTGGCACATTGACAGTTGAAGGCGACCAGAATGTTGTCACACTGCCCGCGACCGGAACACAGTTCTTCCGGTTGGAACAATAATTGAAACGAAAATGAACCGGGGCGCGGTAATAGAAAACCACTGTTACCGCGCCTTATCAGCCCGAAACGTTCGCTGAAATTTTGATGACAAATTCCGATTCCACGCTGGTCGCGCAATCCAAGTCCTCCGCTTTGCTCGCGCGACTCCAGCGGATCCGGCACGTGGCCCTCGACATGGACGGCACGATTTATAGCGGTGGCACTTTGTTCGACAGCACCACGCCGTTTCTGGCGCTCCTGCAGGAGTTGAACATCGGCTACACGTTCCTCACCAACAATCCGTCGAAAAACATCGCGGATTATCTCGCCCATCTGGAAAATCTGGGCGTCACCGCGACCGCCGATCAGCTTTACACGTCCACGCAAGCCACGATTGAATTTCTGCACGAAAAATTTCCCAGGCTGCGACGGCTTTTCGTGCTCGGCACGGAAAGCATGTGCGCGGCATTTACTGCGGCCGGATTTGAGTTGTTGCCCGACAGCCCCAACGCTGAACCCGATGCGGTCGTCGTCGGTTTTGATTTAACGCTCACCTATCCGCGTCTGTGTCGCGCCGCGTGGTGGATTCAACAGGGCAAACCGTACTTCGCAACGAATCCGGATCGCGTGTGTCCCACAGATCAACCGACTGTGCTCGTGGATTGCGGGGCGATTTGTGCCGCGCTGGAAAGCGCTACTGGCCGCAAACCTACTGCCGTGCTCGGCAAACCCGATCCCGCGATGCTCCGTGGCATTTTGCACAAATACAATTTGCGCGCCGATGAACTCGCGATGGTGGGCGACCGTCTTTACACCGACGTCGCTATGGCGCATCGCGCCGGAGCGTTTGGTGTATTGGTTTTGACCGGCGAAACGAATGGCGAACAGGCGAATCAACATCTGCCACCGCCCGATCTCATCGTTCCGACCTTGGCTGAATTCGGCGATGAATTGCGCGCTGCCCATCAGGTTCAGCAACCGAAATAATTTTTTCCATGAATGTTTCTCCGCAGGCCGAGCGCGCGGCAAAACTTAGAGCGTTAACTGAATCACCTCTCGATGTTTTAATCATCGGAGGTGGCATCGTGGGGGCCGGCGTAGCGCGCGACGCCGCGATGCGTGGACTAAAAACCGGCCTGGTGGAACAGCGTGATTTCGCCTTCGGCACGAGCAGTCGGTCGAGTCGATTGTTGCACGGCGGACTGCGTTATCTCGCGCAAGGTCGCGTGGGATTGGTTCGCGAAGCGAGCGTCGAAAAACGCATCATTCATCAGATCGCTCCGCACCTTGCCGCGCCCCTGCCCTTCATTTTTCCGACCTATCGCGGCAACAAACATTGGGTGCTGTGGCAACTGAAGATCGGCGTGAAAATTTACGATCTGCTGTGCAGCGGCCGGAATCTCGGCAAATCCACCTGGCTTGATCGCAACGCCGTGCAGGCGCAAGTGCCGGCGCTCGCGCAACAAAATCTTAACGGCGCGGTGCGTTACTTCGACGGCTTCACGAATGACGCGCGATTGGTGCTGGATACTTTGCGCTCAGCCGAAAAGCACGATGCAATTTTGCTGAACTACGTTCGCTTCCAATCCGCCGCCCCAAAGGAATTCTGGGAATGCGAAGTTGAAGACCAACTCACCCAGGAAACTTTAACCGTTCGCACTCGGTCCGTTGTCAACGCGACTGGCCCGTGGGCGGATGGTTTATCGCACAGCGCGGTAAAATTGCGCGTCACCAAAGGCATTCACATCGTTGTGGAACGCGAACGCGTGCCAGTACCGGATACTGTCGTGATGACCGAAGGAAAACGTATTCTGTTTGCCATTCCCTGGGGCGAACGAACGATTCTCGGCACAACTGACACGGATTATTCCGGCGACCCGAATCAGGTGTGCGCTGATGCCGCTGACATCGATTACGTGTTGAGCATCACCAATCAATTCTTTCCCGGCGCGAAACTGAAACCGGCTGATGTCATCAGTTGCTGGGCCGGGTTGCGACCGTTGGTCGCTGATCCCAACGGAAAACCATCCGATATTTCGCGCTCGCACGAGATTCAGTCGCCAAAGGCCAATTGGTGGGATATCGCCGGCGGCAAACTCACGACCTATCGCCTGATGGCCGAACAGGCCGTTGACCGAATTGTCCGCGAGTTGAATGTCGCAACGCACGTCACACTTCCCTGTCGCACCGCGCAGGAACCGCTATTGCCGCGCGAAGAAATCAATGGCTTCAGCGGCGTGTTGCCTCCGCTGTTCAATCGCCACGCCGTCGAACATTACTGCACCAAAGAATGGGCGATGCATCTCGACGACGTGATGTTGCGCCGCACCAGTTGGCACTACTACCATCGTGACGCCGCCCAGAAAGCTGAACAGGTTGCCGATTGGATGGGCGAGTTATTGAATTGGACGGAGGAACAACGCGCGGAAGAACTCGCGCGCTACCGCGAATTGACGTCGTTGCCAACCGTTGAAGTAAACCAGGCGCAAAGCCTAAGCCATGTTGCGAATTGAAACGCTGAAACGAGCAGAAACAATTGCCTCACGCAATACCCGGTTGGCGCAAACGTTTTTCTCGCACTGTGATTTCTGGCGAGAGCGACATTTTGCGATCCGTTGTGAAATGATTTTCACGAAACGGCTCAGCCTGTTTCTCGCACTGTTTTGCGCGTTGTTGGGTTTTGCTACTTCAGCGATCGCCGCCCAGCGCCCGAATATCATCATCGTGATGGCCGACGATATGGGCTATGGCGATCTCAGTTGCTACGGTCATCCGACGATTCGCACGCCAAATCTGGATCGCATGGCTGCGGAGGGTTTGCACTTCACGGATTTTTACGCCGGCGCAAATCTTTGCACCCCGAGTCGCGCAGCATTGCTGACCGGCCGACATCCCATACGCAGCGGCATGGCGGGCGGGCCGAAACGACACGTGCTTTATCCGAACGCCACGAACGGATTGCCGCACAGCGAAATCACCATCGCTGAAGTGCTCAAGTCCGCCGGTTACGCCACGGCATGTATCGGCAAATGGCATCTCGGCGACAAACCGGAGTTTCTGCCGAACAATCATGGCTTCGATTATTTCTTCGGGCTGCCGTACTCCAACGACATGAATCCGGTGAGTCCACGCGTGCGCCGCGCGGAATCGCTCAGTCTCACGCCCGATTCAAAAAAGTTCGATGTCCCGTTGATGCGGAATCAGGAAATCCTCGAACGTCCGGTGGATCAAACTACTTTGACGCGTCGTTACACCGAGGAGGCCATCCGTTTCATTGAGGAGAATCAATCCCGCCCCTTTTTCATTTACCTGCCGCATACATTTCCGCATGTGCCGCTGTTCGCCTCCAAAGATTTCCGCGGCAAAAGTGCGCGCGGCCTTTATGGCGATACAGTGGAAGAACTGGATTGGAGCACAGGTGAAGTTCTCGCTGCGTTGCGCCGTCTGAATCTCGCGGAAAAAACGCTCGTCATTTTCACGAGCGACAATGGTCCTTGGCTTAACATGAAATGGAACAGCGGCTCAGCGGGTTTACTGCGCGACGGCAAAGCCGGCACATGGGAAGGCGGTCATCGCGTTCCCGCAATCGCCTGGTGGCCCGGCACGATTAAGCCCGGGCGCGTCACCAGCGAAATCGTTTCCGCACTCGACCTCCTGCCAACCTGCGCGCAACTCGCCGGTGCAACGCTTGATAAAGACCGTCCGTTGGATGGCGCCGATCAAACACCGCTGCTGCTCGGCACTGGCCCGAGTTCCCGCGAGGTCGTGCACTATTATTATGGCGACCAACTTTACGCCGTGCGTAAAGGCGCGTTCAAAGCCGAGTTCGTCACTCACGATGGTTACAGTCCTGAACCGCCGGTGAAACACGACCCGCCGTTGTTGTTTCATCTGCCATCCGATCCCTCGGAGAAATACGACGTCGCCACCAATCATCCGGTGGTTCTCGCAGAACTCCAACGCGAAGCCGATCGGCATCGCCGCGAAATAATCCCCGGACCGCCACAATTTTAATCATGTCTGATTCACCTTCTGAAAAAAAACTTAGTCCCGGCCTCGATAATCCAACCGCCCAGCGCTCATCTTTGCTTGGAAAAATCGCGCAGTTTTTCCTGACCGGCCCGGACGCCACGCCACTGACCGATCCAGAGGAAATCAAGCGACGCTATCGCAAGAACCGCGTTTCGGTTTTCCTTTCCATCACGCTCGGCTACGCGATGTATTACGTCGTCCGGCAGGGTTATTCGGTGGTGAAAAAACCGTTGCTCGATTCAGGCGTGTTTGACGCGAAACAACTCGGCGCCATCGGCTCGGTCTTTTTCTTCACCTACATGATTGGCAAGTGCGTGAATGGCTTCCTTGCCGACCGTTTGAACATCAAACGCTTTCTCGCGCTCGGTCTGTTGGGATCAGCAACGATCCTGACCGTGATGGGTTTTTGCTCAAGCTTTTATCTGTTCGCCGTGATGTGGGGATTGTGTGGGTGGTTTCAAACTTTTGGCGCGGCCCCGTGCATTGTATCGCTCAATCAATGGTTCTCTCACAAAGAGCGCGGCACGCTGTATGGCATCTGGTTTTCGGCTCACAACATCGGTACCGGTCTGACCTACATCTTCACCGCGTACCTCGTTGGCGCTTTCGGTTGGCAAATGGGTTTTATCGCTCCTGGCCTGCTCGGAATCACCGCCGCATTTCTGCTTTATCTGTTCATGTATGATCGACCAGAGGTTTACGGCTTGCCGCCAGTAGCGGTCTATTCGGGCGAACAAACCTACGCGGAACACAAAGCGAAAGATAAACCCGTTCTTAAAGCGCAACTCGGCGTCATCCTCCGCCCTGCTGTGTGGATTTTGGGATTGTCCTCAGCAGCGTGTTATATCACTCGTTACGCTTTTGAGTCCTGGGGTGTCGTCTTTCTGACCGAAGCCAAAGGTTACAGCCTCGCGAAAGCCAGCGGCATCATTTCCATTTCACAATTCGCCGGAATCGCCGGCGCGATTACCTGCGGCT